>JBEICB010000046.1:0-27210 GCA_040373655.1 Pirellula sp.
AGCCGGAGGCGTACTCGTAATCAAAAACAACGTCTCACGCAAAGAATCCAAGACGCAAAGAAGACCGTAGAGCATTTGTCCCGCGCATTTCTACTCTCAACTTTCTCCATTCAACTCTCTCGAGCCGTAGGCTCGCGCCGTCGGGTATGTGCAGCGGTCCACGTTTAAAAAATAAGTCACGTACGATCCACCAAGAACCAACTATTCAATGCGAACGGTTCAAAGAACAGACCGCGGAACATACCATTGCACCAATGTCTCTCGCCAAGTAGCCAAGACGCGGAGAGCCATCGGCTCGCAGAGAGCTTAGCGGCGAAGTAAGAAAGATTCGAGGGACTCTGCAATCGACGCTTTCGGTTCAGGAACATCATTCCCGGCAAGATAGGATCTCCAAGCGTCGATGTCTCCTCCGTATCTTTTGCCGGTCATCTCTTCGAGTGCTTGAGAAGCTTGATAACGCATCGCAATGTTTCGTTCATCGAGCTGCTTTCCGAGAAACTCACGCACTTGCGGATTGTCATGCTTACCAAGCGCGCGAGTAGCGGTCAGTCGGACATTGGTGTTCGCATCGCTCGCGGCCATCGCAAGCAGAACCCCGGTCGCCACGTTTTCGCGACTATTGGACAAAGAGGAGACAACCGCTAAACGGACTTTGTCGTTTTTGTCCTTTGAAAGACGGGAGAGAATGTCAACCGC
Source organism: Pirellula sp. (assembly GCA_040373655.1). Lineage (GTDB taxonomy): Bacteria > Planctomycetota > Planctomycetia > Pirellulales > Pirellulaceae > JBKCUI01. Next base: position 697 of record JBEICB010000046.1, read on the forward strand.
CATGGGCTGTTGATTGACACGCGCCAAGGTCAGGACAGCTTCGCGACGAAGTTCTGGACTAGTCTCGTTCCTTACAATTTCATCAAGCCTACTAATCCACTCGGCTTGTTCGGCTGGCTCCATGCCTTGAATTTGATCCCTTAGCAATCGCATTTCTTCAACGCGTTGCGAGAAGACTACTGTCTTTTCCCGGTCCTTCTTCCATTGACTTTGCAGATACGGATTGAGTTTCTTCATCTGAAAGAATGGTCCGTCAGTACATCCAAGACAGGCGCAACAAAGCCAAGCGATAGCCAAGTAAACGAGCCTGTATTGATTGGAAACCATAGCAGCAACGGCAAAGGGTAAGGAAGGAACTGGGGCCTGACTGCGGCAACACCGCATCCATCCCCTAGCAATAGCAAGCCGACGATTGCCACGTCCAGTGCAATTCCGTCAGAATGGAATAACATACGCCCTGAATGCTAGCTTCGCAGGCCGCAGGCTTTTTGTACACGGTTCAATACTTCACGAGCTACCTCGCGTGCACGATTAGCGCCCTTGGCTAGCGCGTCGTCAACCAATTTAGGGTCTTGGGCTAAGCTTGCGCGGTGCTCGCGTAGAGGGGCCAAAAAAGCTTCGGCGGCCGCAGCAAGTCGCTTCTTGATCTCTCCGTATCCGAAACCACCACGCAGATACATAGCACGAATTTCTTCGCGTTGCTCGTCCGTTCCAAACAGTGAGAATAGCTGGTACAAGTGATCGGTGTCCGGATCTTTTGCGTCTTCCATCGGTCTGGAGTCGGTGCTAATCCGCATGATCTTTTTTTGCAGCTCCTTTGCATCCTCAAACATCGCAAGCGTATTTCCGTAACTCTTGCTCATCTTCTGTCCGTCCGTACCGGGTACCTTGGCAGTATCCTTCAGAATTCTGGCTGACGGCATCACGAAGGTATCGCCAAAGTGGGCGTTAAAACTTCTGGCCAAATCTCGGCACACTTCGATGTGCTGGTTCTGATCTTCACCAACAGGGACACATTCGGAATCATAAGCCAAGATATCCGCGGCCATAAGAACGGGATAGGTAAATAGTCCCGCATCCGCTTTGATGCCACGAGACTCCTTGTCCTTAAATGCAACGCAACGCTCGAGAAGCCCAAGTGGCGCGCCGGTCATGAGAATCCAATAGAGTTCGGAAACTTCTGGAACGTGGGACTGGACGAAAAGTGTTGCACGACTAGGGTCGAGTCCCAGCGCGAGCAAATCTAACGCCGCATCGCGAACGTTGGCCCGCAATTGCGCCGAATCGCGTACCGTCGTAAGGGCATGCAAGTCGGCGATGAAATAGAAGCCTTCGTTTTCGTATTGCAGTTCGATGTACTGCTTGATGGCTCCGAAATAATTTCCCCAATGGAACCGTCCAGTTGGCTGGATTCCACTGAGCACACGCATCGGTTTCTTGCGGGGTGTTCCTCCCGGTGCATTGCCGTCCGCTTGGATGTTTCCCGTTGTTGATCCCGACTGCATGTTTGCCTCTTCTGCTCTTTAGTACATAAAGTGTTGGATGGATCGTTGATCGTTCGCAGGGTTTAGGAACGCGGCGCGGATCGCAAAGGACCGGCGGCGGTGTTTAGGGTGCCAATGCACTCATGTAAAGATTTCAGCCCCAACTCCTGAAGTGCTGATGAAATTTGGTCGATCAACCGAGTGCTGAAGGTTGGGTCATAGTAATTTGCAGTACCAACTTGAATTGCCGAAGCCCCAGCGACGAAGAATTCCATCGCATCGTCCAACGTGGCTATTCCTCCTACGCCAACAATCGGTACCGGCACTCGCGATGCAACCTGGTAAACACATCGCAGTGCGATCGGTTTGATCGCAGGTCCACTCATTCCTCCGACGGTATTGGCCAACATCGGACGTCTCTTTCTCCAGTCCACCGCCATCCCCAAGACGGTATTGATGCAGGATACCGCATCTGTTCCAGCCTCGTATGCAGCTTTGGCAATCTCCGCAATGCTCGTCACATTCGGCGTTAGCTTGGTCAAGATCGGGCAATGTAAAACCTCTCTCACGGAACTGACGACCCGATAACATGCTGCAGGGTCTGTCCCGAAATCGATACCCCCAGAAACATTGGGGCACGAGATGTTTAATTCCACTGCAAAGGGATGCAACTCTTCAAGCCGCTGTGCCAAATACACAAAGTCTTCGTGAGACTTCCCTGCAATGCTGATGACGATATCTGCTCCGGTACTGCGCAGATATGGCCAGTGGTTCTCGATGAAGTAATCGATTCCATCGTTGTCTAAACCGATGGCGTTGAGCAAGCCTGCAGATATCTCGACCGTTCTCCATGGCGGATTGCCCGGCCGAGGATCTTTTGTAATCGTCTTCGGCAAAATCCCACCAAGCTTAGACAAGTTGACAATCCCAGCCATCTCCTTGGCGTAACCAAATGTGCCGGAAGCGACTAGCACTGGATTGCGTAGTTGCAAACGCCCAAGCCGCACACTTAGGTCGACACCTGTACTCGATGATCGCTCTTGTGAATTGACTTGTCCCGCAGTTTCAAACTGCTTGTTTGTGTCCTTCATTGTTTCCTACAAACCTAAGCATTTCCCTTGCCAAGTCGTCGTGCAAAAACCTCTGGGGACAGTGGGATGACGGTCGCATTCGCCATCAAGTCGGTCGACAAGATGTCATTCGACTCGTCCACGGCGTCCGTTGCCTCGTACTTCACAATGAATGCACCGACTTGTAAATAGTTCTCATGAAATACCGGCGGCCAAAAGTCTTCGGCACGATGCGCTAGGGTGCGCGCAAGTAACCGCGTTGCTCGCCCCGAAAAACCGCTGAGCACCATATCGAGTCGACCTAAAGACTCTCGGAAAATGTAAAACACCAAAGCCGCATCTTTGCCAGGCGCGGAGCCGCCGGCAAATTCCCAGCTACCATCGGCTTGCTCGTAATAGATTCCCGGTTCCGATACCTTCTGGTTCTTGCTCAACTGCATCCCAGCAGAACATGCAGGGGGATGCGGGTCGTGGTCCCGGTATCGCAGAAAGAATGGTACCGAGCGATCCGAAGCTTTCGCGACGTTGTCCTGACTGGTGAATGGGTCGCAAGCAAACGCACTCCCCAACACCAACTCCACAGTCGGGTTGCTCTTTACGCTTCCCAAGCAAACGATCGCCTTGTCGCCATTGATCTCGTCGAACTCTTCGAAGACATCTCGAGCCCGACTTTGTACCTGCTCGGCACTCATCGTGCCCGGACTCCAAACCAACGTTTGTCGCAAGTGCTCGATGTGCGGGACCTCTTTACCGGAAATCCGCTTCATCGCCTTTGCCGTCCCACCTAAAGTCGACACTCCGTTGAGGACTTCGCCAGCCAAAACGTTGTCGGATGCAACGATCCAAGCGGTGTCTGCACTGTCATCCGAGGGAGGCTTGCGCACCCCCACGCACAGCTCCAGCCGAGATCTTCTGGCTAATAACTCCCAGAAATTCTCCGGGGTTACGGCGAACAGTGCGCCGGGCAATTCGTCGGCGCGAGCATACCCATGTTCGATCAAGTAATCGCAAAGACGCGAAAGTGCTTCAAGCGGAATGTACTTCGCCTCGTTCTTCAGCAACGCCGCAACTTGATGCCGGTCCAACCCCGTGTATTCAACGATTGCTTTGATCGTCCCTGGGCGTTTTTTACGATCCGGTGTGTGTCCGAGCAATTCCGCAAGTCGAAACGCATACCTCATAATATCTATTCTTTATTTGCTGTAGGTTGGGCAACTAGTAGGGCGTAATGGGATTAATGTGTGGTTTCACGCCATTAAGATACCAGAAAACCTCTAGCCGCCGATCCAGCGTTGATAAATTTTTCGAGCTTCGGCAGGGTTTTCTGTGCCGTGAATAACGGCTCTGCCGTCGGCGAAGACGGTCATGGTTGTCCCATCTTGGGTAAATCGTACCAAGAACGGGGTTTCGACGACCTCCCCAAACCCCCGCAATCGCCCTGCCAACTCGCTGAGTTGCAATCGAATCCCCGCAGGTACTTGAACCTGAACCGCATTCTTTCCACACATCACTTGCGCATCTGTGCTGTGCTTACCGTCGAGAAATGGGAACTGCTTTTCGCCGCAACACGGACAATTTGGGGACTTGTGCAATTTGATGTTGCGCACCTCACCCATCCAAAGATCAAAAACGGTCAGCAAACTTTCTCGCTTCGTCGCGTTTTCGTCCTTGCGCTCAACCAGCCACTGCACTGCACGCAAGGCTTGCCAACTCGCAATCACCCCAACCGCTGGACCCAAAACACCCACCGAGTCACAAGTACCCATCGATTCCGGAGAGGGGGGATCAGGAAGCAGGCAACGAAAACAAGCCGTATGCTCTGGCTCAATCAAGATCGCTTGACCAGCCGCACCTAAAATCCCACCGTGCACCCAAGGTAAACCCATCGCGACGCAAGCATCATTGATCAAGTACCGAACCTCAAAGTTATCGGTACCATCGAGGACGATGTCCACACCTTCTAGTAACGACCGTATGTTGCGATGGGTAATGTCCGTGACAATCGGCTCTAACTTGGTCACTGGATCAATCGCCGCCAAATGCCCCGCTGCGGCATGCGCTTTCGTTGCGTGATACTCTGCATCGTGCAACGTGTAGAGGGCTTGCCTGGGCAAGTTATCCAATTCAACCCAATCGCGATCCACCAATCGTAACTTGCCGACACCACATCGAAGCAATCGTTCTGCAATCGTCGAGCCCAGCGCTCCGAGCCCCAAGACCGCTACGGTCGCGTTCTCCAACATCCGCTGTCCGTCTTCCCCAACCGGTGCATACGCGATCTGCCGACGGAATCGATGTGGTGATTGTTTCATGTTGCTTCTCAAGCGTAACGGCTTTTTCCAGTCCCTTCGACGGACTCACCTATAGGCCAACATTCGTATCCCAACGATTGGATCATTTGCTGAATGTTTGTTGCAAAGTATGGGCGAACCACCAATACAAAACCTACACCCATGTTAAAGACATGCTCCATCTCCGTAGAAGCAATATCACCAAGCTTGGCAATCCAGTTGAATACAGGCAATACGGGCCAAGTGCCTCGATGAAAAACCAAGTCAACCGTTGGAGGCAAAATTCGCTCCGTATTTTCCAAAAGTCCACCACCGGTAATGTGCGCTAGGCCATGCACAACACGCTTGACTTTGTAATGACTCAGGACAGTACGTGTTAGTTTGCTATAGATCAACGTTGGCTCTAGAAGAACATCCGCTACCGTTTGCTGCAACTCAGGTACGTAGCTATCTAGTTGCAATTTTCCAGCCTCAAAAATCGCTTTGCGAGCGAGGCTGTAACCGTTGCTATGGATGCCTGATGAATTGACCCCGAGAATAATGTCCCCTGGCTGTATCTCTTTACCGGTAATCATGTCTTTCTTGTCGACCACGCCAACACAAAATCCAGCAAGCTCATAATCTCCGACTTGATAGTGATCCGGCATAATCGCCGTCTCGCCGCCAATCAGCGAACACTCTGCATCCACACATCCATCGGAAATGCCATGGACCAAGTCTTCGAGCAAGCTCGGGTCGTCTTTGGCCATGGCGATGTAGTCGAGAAAGAACAAGGGTTCGGCACCCGTGCACAGCACGTCATTGACGCACATCGCTACCAAATCGATTCCAATCGTTCGGTGACGTTTCGCTCCGATCGCCACCTTTAACTTGGTACCGACCCCGTCTGTTCCAGATACTAGTATCGGTTGCTTGTAGTTCCTCGCAAACATCGGTTGCGAAAAATCTAAAGCGCACAAACCGGCAAATCCGCCGTCGTTTCGCAGAATCCGCGGAGTAAACGTTCTATGCATCAGCTTCGGTAGCCGTTGCATCGACTCTTCGTAAACCTCTAAGTCCACTCCGCTGTCTTTGTATGTTATGCCCATGCGCTCGCTGAACCTTCTGCACGTACTGGCAGGAATGCCCTTCCCACCGAAACACTTCTCGAAATTATCACGATTCTACGACGTTCTACGAGGGGCAATCCCCCTTCATCATTCTGGAAATTCCCCCTTCGCTCCCGTTTGTAAGGTCGGGATTCTCCAGAATCCGTTCACAAAAGAATGCCTGCCTTATCGGAATCCATGCTAGCTAGTAAATCGCAGTCATTTACGGACAGAGCGACGCAGACGCGATGCCCGAATCAGTGCTGCAAAAGCCGATTTCGCTTCCTGAATAGAAATCTTGGATTTACCTAGCCTTCTCTCGTGATACACAATTGGGACTTCAAGAACTCTACCACCAACCCTCAAGACATGGGCCAAGACCTCCTCAAGGAATCCATACCCGCGTTCCTGCATTTGCGATAAGTCAATCTGTTTTAAGGTGGAAACCCGATACAGACGGTATGCGCTCGAGCAATCTCCAATACTCCATCCGACAATCCAACGCGCTAAAGTATTTGCCGCCCGACTCACCAAGACCCGTCTCCATGAACAACCCGCTAACCCTCCCCCAGTGACATATCGCGAGCCAATCACTAAGTCCACTTCATCTCGCCTTTGGATCATCCCGGGAATTACCGCAGGATCATGGCTCATGTCCCCATCAAGATTGAGCAGCCATTCATAGTGATGATCGATCGCGTAACCCATACCGGTCTGGATCGCAGATCCTAGACCTAACTTCCCCTCGCGCTCGATCAAAACCAATTTCCCGAGTCTGGAGTTCTCAGGCTTGCTATCACCCTCAGGAGTCAGATCGTTTCGTTGAGGATCGATCAACTGAAAATTTTGTTGCTGCTGACGAACCCACTGCGATGTCCCATCTGGTGAGCCATCGTCAACAATCAACACGTCTGCCCCCGGAACCGCTTCCGCGATTTTCGGTAGGAGTAGTGGCAGGTTCTCCCGCTCGTTGTAAGTGCAAATCAGCACCAACATCGATCCGCTAGACCTCGCTACCGACTCCTTCGAAGCTCCGTCGCTTGCAAGACCCATCCGATTTACTCATCATCGGAGGTTGCGGGCTCTGATCCTTCGGAGTCAGAGGATTGAGAGTCGCTGGCTTCACCTTCCGGTAACCCCGAATCGCTCTCAAAACCATTTCCGGCTTGAAACTCCGAGGAGATCCTCGCATTCGGGTCTATTCCACTCGGTAATCCCACTTGTGCACTGGCCGCATCAATGTCTTCTGCAGGCACGCGAACAATAGCTGCCAACGTATCGCTATCGTCGAGACTCATAATCCGAACACCTTGCGTATTGCGTCCGATGATGCTGATATCGTTCGCGGCAATCCGTTGGATCTTGCCCCTCGATGTCATCATGATCAATTCGTCGCCATCATGAACCGATACCGTTCCGACAACCGGCCCATTCCGCTTGGATGTCTTAATGTCAATCACACCCTTGCCACCTCGGCGCTGTGTCCGATAACGTGTTGCAGAAGATCCATCATCAGCTTCCTCGGCAATTTCTTCTTCGACAACAGCGTCTAACGTTGCATCATCGTCGAGCGCCTGTCCATCTTCGCCGAGAACTGCCTCTTCTTTGATCTCTAACTCGTCGCCAGGACCGAAGTTCGTTCGTTTGCCGTAACCGTTCTGACAAATGGTGAGTAATGTTGCTGATGGATCGGCCACTACCATGCCTACTACCTGATCTCCCTTCTTTAGCGAGATCCCCTTGACTCCCGAGGTGTTGCGACCCATCGGGCGGGCGTCGTTCTCCGCAAAGCGTATCGCCATACCGCCCGCAGTAGACAAAACGATTTGGTCCTTAGGCTTCGTTATAACGACGTCGACCAACTCGTCATCCTCTCGCAACTTGATCGCGATAATACCACCCTTCTTAGGGCGACTGTACGCTTCAAGCGGTGTCTTCTTAATCACGCCCTTCTTTGTCACCATCATTAAGAAGTGACCGGGCAGATTAAAGTCACGCACCGGAACACAGTCGAGAATCTTCTCTTCAGGCGTCAGGTTCAACAAATTGACGATCGCTCGCCCCTTGCTCTCCCGACTCATCTGAGGCAATTCCCAAACCTTCTGCCAGTAAACTTTCCCTTGATTGGTGAAGAACAATAAATACGCATGGGTGCTAGCCAAAAACAAATGCTCAACCGGATCCTCTTCTTCTGCCTTTAGCCCCGTGATTCCCTTACCGCCTCGCTTCTGCGCTTTGTAAACCGATGCCGGTAGTCGCTTGATGTACCCTTGGTGAGAAATCGTTACCACCATGGTTTCCTCGGTGATGAGGTCTTCCATGTTGTAGTTGCCAAGCTCTTCCTCGGAAATCTCCGTTGTCCGATCCGTGCCATACTTCTTGGCAATGTCGACCAAGTCCTCGCGTATGATGGCGTAGATCTTCGAAGGATCTGCCAAGATCGCTCGATAACCTTCGATCTCTTCGAGAATCGCTGAATGCTCCTGAGTAAGCTTCTCCTGCTCCAATCCAGCTAACTGGCCGAGCGTCATTCGCAATATCGAATCGGTTTGTACACTGGTCAACCGATACATGTCCGAGACGCCACGCTCAAGTTGGAAGTCGGCGTAGCCGCGATCTCCCAAAGCTCGCTGCATCATCGACGCAGGACATTCCACACCCATCAGCTTCTCTTTTGCTTCGGCCTGGGTTCGACTCGATCGAATAATCGCAATGATTCGGTCGATGTCCGCCAAAGCCAACAACAAACCTTCGATCACGTGCTTGCGTTTTCGGGCCGCCCCGAGCAAATGCTGTGTACGACGTCGGATAACTACCACGCGGTGCCGAATGAACTCTTGCAAAAGCTCCTTGAGATTCAATTCACGTGGTTTGCCATCGACAAGTGCAAGAAGAATGATCGAAAACGTTTCTTGCAGCGGCGAGAATTGGAACAACTGGTTGAGCACCACGTTCGGATCCGAATTCTGCTTGATCTCAATGACCAAACGAACCGGTTCCTTCAAATCACTTTCATCTCGAATCCCCGAAATACCTCGAATCTTGTCCGATCGTACCAAGTCTGCGATCTTCTCAACCACCCGGTCTCGGGCTTGCTGGAACGGAATGTCGCGGACGATCAAACGGGATTTACGTCCCTCTTCTACAATGTCCACATGCGAGCGAACCACAATCGTCGATCGCCCAGTTAAGTACGCTTGGCGAATGTTATAACGGCCACAAATGATCCCACCCGTCGGGAAATCAGGCCCAGGTACAATCTCGCATAACTCCGGAATAGATACCTCTGGATCATCGATCACTTTGATCAAAGCATTGCATACCTCACGTAAATTGTGAGGTGGTATGCTTGTCGCCATTCCAACTGCGATCCCCTGCGCTCCATTGACGAGCAAGTTCGGAAACTTCGATGGTAATACCACCGGCTCATTGCGACGGTCGTCATACGTGGGGATGAAGTCGACAGTGTCGAGCTTGAGGTCCTCAAGCATCATTGCCGCTGGGCCCGCTAAGCGAGCTTCCGTGTACCGCATCGCAGCTGCAGGCAAACCTGCAATCGATCCGAAGTTACCTTGTTTGTCGATCAACACGTGGCGCATGTTCCATTCCTGCGCCATGCGAACCAACGTCGGATAAATGATCGCTTCACCGTGCGGGTGGTAGTTACCCGATGTGTCCCCAGCAATCTTTGCACACTTGACTCGCGCCGCTCCTGGCGTAAGACTCAAATCGTTCATCGCGACAAGAATACGACGCTGGCTGGGTTTCAACCCGTCACGCACGTCGGGCAACGCACGACTGACAATAACACTCATCGCGTACGTGAGGTAACTATCGCGAAGCTCATCTTCGATGGGCTCCTCAATCATCCTCTCGCCAGATCCACCCTCGTCCGATGTTGGCAAACTCGATGGATCATTGGGGTCAAAATCATCAGGAGGAACGGTCGACACGGGGTTCTTCGTTTCTGATCCAAAGTAACTAGTCGCGGCGTATACCAAGCAGAATGCGATGCCGCTTTCCACCTAGCAAAAACCAAAACGTAAAGTATACCGTTTCAACCGGATTTCACAATCGTACACCGCCCCCTAGCAAGTCATCGAAAGGGCTGAATTCAAGAGAATTAGTAGCGTTGCAAGTCTATGGAAAACAACGATTTACAGACTTGGATGCGGCGGTAGGCAAACCACCGAGGATTACTTCGCCCCCGCCCCCGGCTTGCCATCTCTCAGAGAATCAAAATACTCGCGTAACTGATCGCGCGCTGCCTTGGGTAAATCGATGTTCTCGATCGCATCCGGAGCGTCTGGTTTCGATGATCGCACCGCTTCTCGCACCTCTTCTCGCGATAACCCCTTGCGATTCTTCCCCCGACTCTCCCCTCCTGAAACCGTCTCCCCTTTTTTCATCTGATCGCGCACTTGCGCATCGTACTCTTTGTAGTCGGTCTCCTTCTCATCCCGATCTCCATATCCTTGCCCTTCCCCATCGCCATCACCCTTGCCTTCGCCCTTACCACCACCCTTTCCTTTACCCTTTGATTTCCCCCCCTTGTCCCCTTGCTTGCTGGTCGCTTTATCTCCCTTTCCTTGACCATTTCCCTCCCCCTCGCCTTCCCCTTCACCTTCTCCTTGACCCTCCTGCCCGTCGCCTTCTCCTTCTCGGCCTTCTCCTTCTTCGCCTTCTCCTTCTTGGCCTTCTCCGTCCTGGCCTTCACTCGCCCCCTTTTTGCCATCCCCTCCTTTGGACTTTTTCCCCGAACTGCCCGATTTGCTTCCCGATTTTTCGCCCGGCTTGCTACCTGATTTTTTGCCTGACTTGGAACCGGACTGGCTATCACCCTGGCATTGCTCACAGCCCTCTCCGTTGCACTCTGTGCACTTCGAGGATTCCTTCGCATCGTTGATCTCCTGAATCATCGATTCCAACTCGTCGGCTGCCTTCTGATCTAATTCCAACTTCTCGAACTGCTCTTGCATGGAATCCATCGCATCCGCGACTGCTTTCTTGTCGCCTGATTCCAAAGACTTCTCCAACGTAACCAACTGTTTCTCAAGTTTGTCCATCGCTTGCGAAGCCCTATTCGAGGATTCGAGTTTCTCAAGCTCTTTGCGCAATTGAGCTACCCTCTGCGTATTACCCTCGCGCTCGGCATCCTCAAGCTCACGTTTTGCTTCTGCGATCAAATCCTTCCGTTTCTCCCGTGATTCCTTCATCGCTTCGCGAAGACTCTGCATTTGATTCTGGAGTTGTTTTGTTTGCTCCGGATCTAACTTCCCCTCTGCCATCTTCGAAGCGAGTTGCGCAAGCTCGTCTTTGGCCTTCCCGAAGTCCCCCTCCTGCATGGCTTTTGCCATACTCTCCCCAGGTCCCTTATCCAGATCTTTCAATCCCTCAAGCGATTCTTTGAAGCTTTCGGAGTCCCCAAGGGTTTCTCTCTTTTGTTGAAGCTCTTTTTTGATTTCATTCAAATCCGCTATCACTCGTTTGGGATCCGGATCTTGACCCGTTTGTAACTTCTGGACTTGACCCTCTAGTCGCTTGAATGCATCGGCTGACTCCTGATCTCCATCCGCTTCCGCTTGCTCGATCTTTTTCTGCAACGCTTTCAATATCGGATCAGTCGCATTCTTCACAGCGACTACTCTATCCTGTTTGCTCGTCTTAACCGCTGCGTTCTGGTCCGATACCGCATCTGGGACCCAAGCCAATGCTGCGCATGCCGCCAAAGGTAGGGCGACCCAAGCCCACTGCGGCGCAGGACGGACCGGAAAGTGATCTCGTAAGTCAATCCGTTCCAATTGATGCTGAGCATCCCGAACTAATGCTTGGCCCACCGCCGATTCACGTGCTTGCATATCAATCGCCAAAACACTTGAACACCGCTCGCTCAAGGAATATCGGCGATCGATTTCTACTGCAGCATTCAAATCCGATGGGCGCTTCCACCATGCGATTACAGAAGCACACAATAGCGCTAGAAAACCAGCAAAGCTCCAGCAATAGGTTACCCAATGTTCGGGTATGCCGTTCCATATGATCAGCTTGGGCAACAACAGCAAGACGAAAGCTATCGCGAAACAACCAAGCACTGACCAATTCAACCAGACCAGCCAAGCCTGTATAAACAACCGTCTCGAAGCGATGGCTACCTGCTGGCGAATCTTATCCATGTGTCGTTACACCTTCTTCGCGTTAGACCTTTTTCAGGGGACGCTTTGGCGGCGGCGGTTTTAGCATCTTTGCCTTTTCGTCGTCAGGCATCGGTGGCGGAGGTGGTGGTGGCGGTGGATTGGGATTGTTGTTGCGAGGTGGAGGATTCAAATCAGTAGTCGATTCTATCCACTCCCAACCAATCGGATTGTCCAACTCGCGGCCAGCTAGAATTCCCCAGGGTGTTCCCGCATGCTTTTCGACGACACTTTGTAGCAGCTCTTTGGCTAGCTTGGCTTCTTTCTCAAGCTTGCTATCTACGGTGACCTTGTCGCTCGGTCGCAAATTCCAGGTGTTGCTTTCTGGCTTTTCGAAGTTCATCCCTCGCTTGGCCTTCGCTAACATGGCGTTGTATGACTCTGCACGAATCTTAGTTGCTAAAGCAGTTCCGTAAGACAACTCAAAACTTGCAAGCCATCGCGGTGCTGTTTCGCGACTTCGGAATTTCTCTCCTTCCGAAAGGATAGAACACATTTCGGCAAGCTCCGGATAGAGGCGTGCTGATTCGGTTTGAGCGTCGGTCAACTCGCGGTTAAAGTTCGCTTCGTCGCGTTTGATAAACACGAGCTTAGGCCTCGAAAGTGCACCGACCCGCGAAAGCTGTGCCGCATTGAGCAAGGCATATCGCAAAGGTGATTTCTTCACCCGCGATAAGTATTCGGCTTCAGCGACATAGTCAGGCCGATATCGATCCATAACGTCGGGATCGAAGAAATAAGACATCTGCGAAGCAAATGCCTCCGTTTCGCGTCGCTCAACACGAGTATTGAGTTTTCGATTCGGGTGAATGGAAAAGTAGATACCGCCCGTTTCGTAACAAAGCTTCGACAACGCATAAGGCCCGAAGCCAGAATCTAGCACCGGTTCTTCCATGTAGTTGTCTTGGTACCCAATCTTGACTCTCTCGGGATAAAGCGTTTCCGGACCTTGATCAACCTCCGCCCAATCTTCTACTTGTGCATAAGCCGGATCAAACTCAACGAACTTAATAAAGGTCTTTTCGCGGCCAAATGGTGCCGGAACACCTAAGACGTAACAAGGCATCGATTGGAAACGACAAAGCTTTATCGTCTCTTCCGCCAAATTCAAATCATCCCCTCGTTCGTCCGTAACGACGATGAGCATCACGCTCCGCGCTGGAGAACTCGCTTTTTCGACGCGGTAGTTCTTATGCTTCTCCACCGCCGTCTTGATAGCGTGGAAAACCATCTCGTCTCCACCTTCATTGCCGATACCATCGATTGCGCTGCGTATCGTTTCCAAATCATCCGTCGGCTGCTTAGTAAGCAACTTTACTTCGTTCCCAAATTCCATAATCGAAGTAAGCAATGGAGGTGTTTCTGAAGGTCCCTCCCGCTTCTCCTTCTCAGTCTGAACAATACCCAATTGCTGATAAATGCGGTCAAAACGATCGCGAATCTCTTGACGTCGCTTAACCATCGAAATGCTACTGTCAAATATCCACACTACCAGAGTCGGTTTCTCTTCGAGCGATTGCAGAATCTCGTAGGTCACTCTGTCTACCGCACCGTCAGTGCCAGTCGTACCCACACCTGTCATCCCACGTACTGTCTTGGGGGATTCCGTAAGGCCTACCGCTTTTTCCACGGTGAATTTGACATTTACGTCGCCATTGGGGATTTCAACGTCCAAATCCGCTGCTTCCACGGCCGAGATGTCCGCCACTAATGGTGCACTTGAAAGCGCCATGTCAACCGATCCGATCGAGTCCGCTCCGAACTCTTCCGTCGGGGTATCCGAGTAAGCTATATCATTGACGATATCGAGCGCTGGCAGTTCCTCAGAAATCGGTTCCGAATTGATCAACACGGATAGCAGTTGCGGTTGCGTAGCAATCGTAATCGACGCCAAAGCGAGCACAACCAAGACGTGAACGCCGACACTGGCAATGAAAGCTAAGGAGTCCCGGTCAAACCAGGATACCGGAGATTCCTCCTCCCCTTCCTCGTCTTCCATGGCGACCTCGTCGCCTTGCACTGCATCCGATTCTTCGTCGTAACCTTCTTCCTCGAATTCCTCAGAATCGTCGATTTGAAAAGTATTCAACGAAGCTTGCGGTGAGCTGGATTCGTCAAGTTGTCCTGACATAGCGGTTGAAACCGAACCGCTTGGATTTGCGGAAGCGTCTGTTTGGCGTTGAAGTCTTTTTAACATAGGCCACTCGTACCCAAAGGGTCAGCCAAAAATGAACGGTTGTTGGAATCCGGGGAAGCTCACGCCTTGAGGTATTGTCGGAGTAACCTAGCCCCGTTTCAACAGGATTAGAGGGGAATAAGGGAGGGAGATACTCCAAAAAACGAAAAAACTTTCCAAAAAGCCAACAAAACACCACTTCCCACCACTTTTGACATCGGCTCGATGGAGCTTTTTATCCTTTTAGTCAATATACGAACCAACGTGGCACCTAGTCTTGTTCGAACAAGGGCTGAAATTACCTAATCAAAGACTTACAAATCGCTGCTTAGCATCATGCGAGTAAGAATCGTGAAAAACCTGTGAAGTTCAAAAAAATTTAGTTTGCCAATGGGGCTTCAACATGGCCATTGCTGGCCAATCTAAATGGACTAAGGAGGGGAATCTTGCCTGTAAGGCCACAAATAGGTGGACTGGCCTGTCTTCTTAGAAGCTGCACTTTGCTGCCTGGAGCGTCGTCCGTCCGCAATTCGGGCTGAATTTTCCATCTTGGCCCCTTTTCAAAAACCGTCCAGCCGTTGAAATAAAGGCAACTGATGAAGGCTGGTCGGGATGCAATTCCCAATGAGCCCGACGCGGACTTATTCTTTTGTTCTTAACGATCTTAGGGTGGCTTATGCGAATGCGGCACGGAATGTTCCGTAGACCTAAAGGGTTTACACTCGTGGAATTGTTGGTTGTAATCGCGATTATCGGTGTCTTGGTCGGGTTGCTCTTACCGGCCGTCCAAGCGGCGCGTGAAGCTGCTCGCAGAATGCAATGCTCAAATCAGATGCGCCAGATGATGCTAGCAACAGCAAACTATGAGGCTGCATTCAAGCGTGTTCCGCCTGGAAGACTGGCTCCGGATTATACGGTCGGCGGAGTGCCTCAAGCGAGTTATACGAATTATAACGCAGTGTCTCCGACGTCGAACAACGTCTTCACAGGGTTCCGCTCAGTGCATTCTATGATACTTCCATATATGGAAGCTCAAAACATTTATAATCTGATCGACTGGTCTGCCCCAACTGCAGTTCGTATGACACAAAATGGTGCCCCAGTCAATCGAAACTTCGCGGCATACAACAATGCGCAAGCTTTGTTCCTGTGCCCTTCGGATGCGAATACGGGACGAATCATTACGGAGAACAACTTCCGTTATAACTTTGGAGGGTCCACACCCTACGCAGGGGCGTTGAATTCAACGCAAAATAACGTCATTAACGCGACGAACTCGCTAGGTCTTTCCTCCGGAGGTAATGGTGCGTTTACGATCGGTACCGGTCTTAAATTAGCGAATTACAGAGATGGGCTATCAAACACTTGCTTTTTTTCTGAGCGAACCAAGGGTTCCGGAAGGGATCTCACAACCATACGGCCGACCAACATTGATATGATTACTTGGCCGGCACGTCAGAATATCATGGTCGCACCGGACATCCTCTACAATGATTGCCTCACGGCCGCGCAAGTTGGCCAAGCTCCGAGCTCTTTCCACTTTAATTCCGCCGGTCGTTGGCTAGATGGTTCCGACTTTTCTAACGGGTGGCCGTTTGGTTTTTATTCCAGTACCCAATACAACCACGTGGCACCACCGAATTGGGCTGGCTTTGACTGTGGCACTTGGAGTGCTATCCCTGACGCCCCAGGCGAACACGCAATTGTCTCAGCTCGCGCCATGCACGGATCTGGTGTGAACACTTGTTTCGGTGACGGCTCCACCCGATTTGTGTCAAACAGTATTGGTCTCGATATCTGGCGGGCGGTCGGAACTCGCGATACCGGCGAAGTTGTAAACGAATCAGATCTCTAATTGTCGACTGTCTCACCATATTCCAGGAGTTCGCATGCCCTTCGCTATCCACCGAAGCTTTTTGTTTGTTTTGTTTTGCATCGTAAGTCTAATCGGCTGTAGTCGCGGTCAAGTTTCTGCCCCCGATATAGCTCAAAAGACGCAGCGACTCGACCAAGCAATCGCAAAACTCGCCGCCAAAGACTATGCGGGTGCTAAGGAGAACGCGCAAGCTGCATTGTCTGGAGCCGGGCTATCGTCCGATCAAGCAATCGAGGCGTCAATGATTCTCATCGAGTCGGCGATCGAAACTGGTGCCTTAGATGTTGCTGATTCAAAATTGAAAGGACTTGAATCAGTTTCTCCAGATATGGGAAGGGTTTGTGTTTTGAGGGGGCGATTCTGGAGAAAAAGTGGAAATGAGTCAAAAGCTCAGACTGCTTTCCAAGATGCTCTTCGGCACGATCCAAACATAGTTATTCCGAACTGATCAACTAGTTTTTACGCTCTCCGTGGGAGATCTGCGATAAGCTGCGAGACTTCCGTCGGATCGGTAATCTCTGCCAGGGTTCGGGTTTGTCCAGACTGATTGCTCAGCAATAACACTCTTTGACCTAATTTCAAAAGAACCGCTTGTTGCTTCGGTTGCGTGGGCAATGAAATACTTCCTAAGACTTGGATCACTTCGCTCGGCAACGGCGGCTCTTTCTTTCCGATCATGTATCGCTGAGCGAGAGCCGCACATGCGAGAAATAACCCAACCACAATACCAAGCGAGAATAACGTACCAATCAAACTTGAGGATCGGCCTTGCGAACCACTCGACTCTGCTTCAAACTCCCCCGCCATGCGACTTGGCTTCTTCAATGCCAAACCTCGACTTTCGGTCCGAGAGTTCATTGCTGTCGGCTGATTGGCAGCAGCGTTCGAAAGGTTCGTCGCTAAGGTTGGCTGTTGCAAGTGACTACGTGGTAAACCACCAATTTCTGCGCTACGGACTTGTTCGCTTTCTGAAGGATTATTCATGGATAATGAAGCTCCCCCACGAACCGGCGAGCTTGCGTTTTGGCCAAATGACTCTCCCGAGTAGAGTATGAAAACGACGGCGAAGAACGACGCTATGCGATGCATGATTAACTCGGTTCCGATGCTGTGATTAGTTCTGTCACTTGGATGCATAACTTGCCATCGAGAACGAGGACATCGCCTCTGCCGATGCATTGCTCACCGACCCAAATGTCCACAGGTGCCTGACTCAATACCTCGGTCGTTAACACCTGGCCCGAACCTAATTGCATCAAACATTCCGCGTCTAGGGATACACGCGCAAACTCGATTCGTAACTCTAGTTCATCCGAATTTCTAACTCCCCGAGCATCGCGTTCAACCTCAAGCCCTAACGTATCGGCAGGCCCACCCCACCGCTTGGTGTCCTTGGACTCCCCGCAAATCTCGCTCCAATCCTCAAACTGCATCGGCCGCAATCCAACATCCTGCATCGCCATCGGCGTCGAATCCAAGGCAGCAACAGCATCCTGCAGCATCCGCTCCGCTTCGCTCAACGCCGAATGACTGCGCGCAATAGCGTCCGTTCCGAGCGTATCATGCGTGGTTCGAATATCTTGGGGCTCAGATGCCATGTTTGCTAGAGTTGTTGCTTGGTGGGGCTGAGGGGAAGAGTCAATGAAAAACAAAGATTGCACACTTCGAAGGGCGGTTCAAAGTCGCAAGACAAAGCTTCCGTACTGTCGTTTCCCAAAAATCTCTGACGGAATCAAGATGGATCGGGGCAGAATCGACCCTCAAAACGGAAATCTTGGTAACATTTCGCCAATGGATATCGCTTGAAAGCTCGGCAAGGGGTTCCATCGATCGTCCAATGCCCACACCAGAAAACAGATCACCGCTGACAGATCACAACACCGCGAGCAAAAGAGGAAGTGCCGAAATGGAACCCAGGATGTTTGTCCAAACGTTGGTTATGCTACTCAAGTCCGTACCAACTTTGGAGCAGATCGAAAGTGTGCTCAAGCAACACAAAGTGGAAGCCAAACTACAAGAAGGCATGGACTCTTGGGAGATTTGCGGTCCTTGTGTGATGATGCCACACCGCCCCGAGTACTTTGGGAAATTTATCATCGACGTCGTCAATCGCCCCTGGCCAGACGACCTAGATTATGACAATCCGGAATCACCTGTCCACAAAGCTTGGCTCGAAGGTCACTTTGGCGCCTATCTAGTCCCCGGGGCTCTCGAACGAGCAAAGGAACAATCCTGGCGATGGGAAGAAGGCAGAGAAGTTGCTGAGCAAGCCACCGCGTTCTTGCGAGTGCGGACCACTTACATGCTCGACCGCGAACAAGAGATGGAAGAAGACGAGTGGTTGCCATGTGACTACAACGGCGTGGAAGAATTAGAAGATATGCACCCGGTGATCGCCGAATTGTTTGAATTGCCACAAGTTCTGTGCTACTTCAATCCACAAGGGGAAGTCCTGCGAGATAAAGAACTGTTCCTTGAAACCGATGAAGTTTGCTACGACAACGAAATCCCACCTCTGGATCTTTGGGCAAACGTAAGGTTGTTCCGCATTGACGAGGAATGGGTTGTCATGGACACCGTTGGGAACTCACAAATCGATGTGATGGATGTCGAAGCCTGCTTCTTCGCGGATGCTTATGATCTAAATGATGTCGATCAACTTTTACGACTCGTTACCATGTACCTCCTAGAAGATCCCGACTTCGAAGATAATGAATCGATAGAAGACGAAAACGGGGTGACATGGAAACTGTCCTTCGAACTCGACAGCATGTGCGATCCACCTCGCGACGTGGTGCGATTGATCCCCGACGATGGCCGTGAAGTTCCCGACCTCGAAGCTGCTTCTGGCGACAATCAAGACGACTAAGCGGTATTCTTTGCGTCTTCGCGTACTTCGCATGAGACATCGCAGTTGTTCATTTAGTTTCAACCTTGCGAGGCCGTCACCGGGCGGCTCGCGCCGCTCCGCTTTTTTTAGACCATCACGGAGCTCGTACTTTACGGCGTCAAAAGACGCTTCATTCCCTGATCTCCAAACTCTGCGTATGCAATACTACTTCTTTGAGTTATCCTACTCCACACACCTCAGATGAAGTCCGTTTCCACTCGCTTTCTAAGCCATACACTATGGCGAGGGCGGTTTTCCAAAGGTATCATCGGGGGTAGTCCAGGCGGTCCTCCCCTGCCCTGCTTCCCTTCACTCTACCTCAAAATCGTTTGGGTCTTTGCGGAGGGCAAAGCGCAGAATGCCCACACACTCCGTTTCCCGTTTGATCCATTCCAAGTTTCTCTGGCGAACTGAATTTATCATGGCTATTCAATCCTCGATGCGATCCTGGTTCTCTGCCTTATTACTTTCAAGCACACTTCTCAACGGTGCGTTTGTCCTCCAAGCTACGGCTCAAGACCCTGGCGCAGCAAAGTTTTCTTCCGAACTTCAAAAGGCAATCGTCGCCAAAGATGTCGATGCCGTTAAAAAAATAATCGAAGAGTCCACGGATGCTCCCTTGAACAGTCGTATCAATGGTCGCTTGCAACTCGGTTCCCTTCTATTGCGGGAAAATCGTCGCGACGAAGCAATCGAGCAATTCGAATCCGCGATGAATGCTGCATTCGAAGCTGCCGAAAAAGGAGATGATCCCCAAGCCCTATCTAGCTTGCCAGTGGCCGTCATGATGGCTCGTACCGTTGCGCCCGACAAAGCCTCCAGTTGGGTTACGCGTGGCGTCGATATGGTCAAAGCGCGGCTCAAGTCCGATGAACTTTCGACTGATCACCGAGCCCTTGCAGATATGCTGCGACTCAAGTCACAGATGGCGCCGCCGAATGAACTTGATTCGCATCGAACTGCCCTATTGGATCATATCGCGAAGTGCGAAGAACTATTCAGCAAAGACCAAGCTGATGCAGGTAAGCAAATGCTGATGCTCCAACTTTGGAATATGCAATCACAAGTTGCTGATGCAGAACAAGCTGCCGCGATCTTCGGCAAAGCCTCCGCGCTCGCGGAGTCGATCCTTAAAGATAAGCCAACTTCTGCGATCGTTTCCAACTACGTTTCAATGGTATCTTCCTACGTGAGCCGCAACGCGCGTATCGCACCGGACGAAGCCGGAAAAGTTCTAGACAAGGCGAAGTCACTTCTCGAAGGTGTTGATTCAGACGATCGATTGGTCAACCAGTCCATCGAGAACTTCATGAAGAACACCAAAGCCATGGAACGCACGATCGAAAGTAGTCGCGCTCTGGTGGCGATGATTGGCAAACCTGCCCCTGCAATCGATCCGATGGAATGGGTAAACGGCGAGCCCTTCAGTTCGCTCGAAGACCTTAAAGGAAAAGTTGTTCTCATCGACTTCTGGGCTGTTTGGTGCGGACCCTGTATCGCAACCTTCCCGCACCTGAAGCACCTCGACGAAGAATACGGTCCAAAAGGGCTAACCATCCTCGGGGTTACCCGTCAATACAACTACAGCTGGGATGAAGACAAGTCGACCGCTGCTCGCAGCGAACAACCTGTTTCTCTCGAAGACGAAATGAATATGCTTGAGAAATTCATCGACAAGCATGCGTTGACGCACCGCACCATGATCACCCCCGAAAAAAGCGATATGCAAGCACGCTATTTCGTCACTGGGATTCCTCATGCGGTAGTGATCGATAAGCAAGGCATGGTGCGTTTGGTGAAGATCGGTTCGGGAAGCGAAAACGCAAAAGAAATCGAACAAACAATCGCCAAGCTCCTGGCTGAGTAACATGGCTCCCCTGGGAAGTGCGCGTGCATCGGAATTGCCATCAGTGACTTTTTAGGACGGAGAGAAAGTTCGAATTTGATGAAGAGTAAATGGAGAGCAAGACTGCGGCTATGGGGCAAAAAGCGTGGCGGCCGCATGTCGGGCTGGTGGTTCATCGGCTCGCTCGGCGAAGCTCTTTTCTTCGCTGCAGTATTCCTCTTAGGAGTCTTCCTCTCCTCCGTTCTGATCGCCTGGCAAGTGATGTCACCAAGCACCCAAGTGATCAAAGTCTTCCACGGCTTTTGGCTCTTTCTCGGTGTTAGTCTCTCGTTCGCCATCCTTGGTGTCGTCGGGTTCTGGTACCGAGTATTAAAAGTCGTAACCAGCGATGAACATCGCGAAGTGATCGCACAGCGAAGGCTCGTCGCTGAACCCGCTAAAAAACAAACTCAAAAAGTTCCTCCGCCAAACATCCCTGACCTGCGTCTCTTTACCGATAGCCCAGGTGGTCGACTTGCGTATCGACTCCCAAGCCATCTGCGAGAAAACGCGGGGCTTGTTGCCACCGGGATCTTCGCCATGGCTTGGAACGCCATGATCGCGGTGTTTATTGTGTACGCCGCTGGAACCCTTTTCGGGTCGCGATCCTCCTGGCAACTGTTGCTCTTGCTCATCCCCGGCATCTACATCGGCGTGCAATCCGCTAGACTCTTCTTCCGTTCCTTCGTTCGCACGATCGGCATTGGCTCAACCACCGTCGAAATCGAAGACCTACCTCTATTCCCAGGTCGCTCCTACCGAGTTGAAGTCGTCCAATATGGCCGACTAGTGATCAAGAAAATCTCAGTACGACTAGTTTGCGAAGAAGAGAGCACGTATCATTTTGGGACCGATATGCGAACCGAACGAGTGACTGTTTTCAGCCAAGAGATCGCGACGCATGGTAGGGATCGTATCGATTGGGGATACCCACTGCGGCTCGAGTGCCAATTTTGTGTTCCTGCTGATGCGATGCATTCGTTTCAAAGCATGCATAATGCGATCCATTGGAAAATCATTGTCGATGGAGAGGCAAACCGATGGCCCTCGTACTCCCGAAGTTTCCCCGTCGTGGTACATCCACCACAACAACCCAATCGCACATCGGCTGCGTCATGATCCGGCTACTCGGCTTACAACCTACATACATGCCAGGTGATACCCTGGAATTCGAGTACCGCGTTACGAATATCGATGACGCTGCCATCATTGCAGTGGAAAGCTCCGTCTGTTGGGTCACCGAAGGCAAGGGTACGGAAGACCTTGGCGTACACTATTTCCAGCGTCTCTCGGGGAATTCCCTTGCTGCGATCGATTGGAGCATCGCTCAACGGGTAGCTTGCCCTCTGCCATCTTCCCCTCTTTCCTACGAAGGAAAACTGCTCAAAATTTCTTGGTGCGTTCGAGTTCGCTTTTTCCTCAGTGATGGAACCGAATTGATGGCTCAGCAACCCTTCTATCTCGGAACAATTACTCGGGAGGTATAATTTGCCCCGCTCCAACGAACTTCCCAAGAGTATTTCCCTTGGGCAGTAACGGGTCATTATTCCCCGATGGTGTTCGATGAGTTTATTTCGCAAGCCAGACATTCATCCTCCGCCGAGTCGCAATAGCAATCCCTTCGCGACTCGCTTCTTCACCCCTGGCACAATACCTTTCTACTTCGATCGCGTACCTCCGGTTCAATCAATAGACCAACCCTCTCTTTGCGAAACCTTACTGGAACAACAAGCTATCTTCGAAGCGCTCCTCGCACAAATCCTCTCCGGTGAATTCAGGTCGCAAGGCGAACTTTGGGATCCCCGCGACAGCAAGTTGATACCTCGAGATCGTTCGAATAGAACGAAACGCTGTAGTTGCTTCGCAATCGTCGGACCACATGGAACGGGTAAGTCCACGTTGCTCGCACAACTCGAACACGCGATTCTCGAATCGTACTCGCATCGTAGTTGTCAGAGCTTATTTCTGAATTCCTCGAGTTCCTCTCGCCAGAGTCTTGCACGAGCATTGCGACTTCTCAAAACCAGTTCGATTTGTCTGATCGATGGATTTGAACAATTACCCAAGTGGGGACAAACGCTTTGCGTCTGGACTGCAAAGTCACTTCATCGCAAACTGATTGCAACCTCGCATGTGTTGCCCAAAGGATTTGTTCCCTTATGGAACACGCAGATGTCTCCCGAAATCGAACGCTATGTCATCGGGCAATTATTGAATAACGTCCCCGCGGTTGAAAGCGAGGATGACCTCGAGCAGCGTTCGTCGAATTTCAAAAATCGCGAATTGCTCGAGTTGCTTTTGAAGTCCGAGGAATGGCGGATTTCCAGAGCAAAACATCGCGAAAATCTCCGGGAAACCCTCTTCGACATGTACGATTGGTGGGGGAACCGAGTCGACGAAATTCTCGGCAATCGCTAGACTTATTTCGATTACTAATCCTGTCAGTACTGCTCTTAGGAACAGACACGTATGTCCGTCGTGATGAATCTCCCCGGAAGTTTCTATCTAGGTCGCCGTTACGATTTAGCGGAGAAGAAACGAACGGAATCCCAAGTCCATTACGAATCAAAGCACATGACCACCCACGCGCTGTGCGTCGGGATGACCGGTAGTGGGAAAACCGGTTTGTGCGTTAGCCTGCTAGAAGAGGCTGCACTCGATGGAATCCCGATCATCTGCGTTGACCCGAAGGGAGATCTTGGAAACCTCTTGCTTCAGTTCCCTCAATTGCGTGGCGAGGACTTTCGGCCTTGGCTCGATAAATCCGAAGTGCTCGCGAAACGGACCGACGAAGATGCAGCACTGACCGACGACGAAATTCTCAATCGCACCGCCGAATCGACCGCGTCCGCTTGGGCAAATGGCCTGAAGGATTGGGAAATGAATCTTGAGTACATCGAGACCCTCCGCAAGATCGAAAAAGTCATCTATACCCCCGGGAGCAACGTTGGCGTCCCTCTGACTGTACTAAATTCACTCGATGCGCCTTCGAAAGAGGTGCGAGAAGACGAGGAAGCCTTCCGCGATCAAATCTCCAGCGCCGTCTCTGGATTGCTCGCACTATTGAACATATCGGCTGACCCGCTCACAAGCCGCGAACATATCCTCCTCTCGAACATCCTGATGGACGCTTGGACCAAAGGGAACGATCTGTCGATGGAGAATCTCATCCGTTCCATCCAATCACCTCCGATCAAAAAAGTTGGGGTGATCGATATCGATTCGTTTTATCCTGCAAACGATCGCGCCAAACTGGCCATGTCGCTCAATAACTTGATGGCCTCTCCCGCATTCGCAGGTTGGATGCAAGGTCAATCTCTTGATATCGACTCATTGCTCTATACTCCCAGTGGAGCTGCAAAGATCTCGATTATTTCTATCTCTCACTTGAATGATTCGGAACGAATGTTTTTCGTGACGATTCTCCTCAATGAGTTGCTTTCATGGATGCGAGCCCAAAATGGCACCGGCGCACTACGAGCCATTTTCTACATGGATGAAGTCTACGGTTACTTTCCTCCTTCGGCCAAGCCACCAAGCAAAGCGCCGATGATGACGCTGCTCAAACAAGCACGCGCGTTTGGGTTGGGGATCATGCTTGCTACGCAAAACCCAGTCGACTTGGACTATAAAGGTCTTTCGAATATGGGTACTTGGTTCTTGGGTAGATTGCAAACGCAACGCGATAAAGATCGAGTGCTCGATGGCTTGGAAGGTGCTTCATTGCAACAAGGCTCGGCCTTTGATCGCAACTCGATGGACAAGAACCTATCCGCACTTGGAAAACGAGTCTTTCTTCTCAACAACGTTAATGATAACGCTCCGACGATCTTTCAAACCCGTTGGGCCTTCTCATTCCTTCGCGGGCCCCTCTCCAAGCCTGAGATCGCCGGATTGATGCAAGAAAAAAAGCAATCCGCGAAAGGATCAGCCAATTCCTCGTCTGAGTCTGGTACCTCTGTGTCCACCCCTCCGGATTCCGCGGTGACAACTGCTTCGAAGGGCCCGAGCAAAAATTCCGGCACAGCACCCCCGATTGTGCCCGCAGGGATCGATGTGAGATACTTCGTACCCAATAAAGCGTTCCGAGCGAGCAATCAACTCGAGTATCGTCCCGCGTTGATGGCCAGCGCTAGCGTTCACTTCGTTCGCGCCGCGAGCAATGTCGATAGCTGGTCAGATCTCCAAGTCCTCGCAGAACTCGGAGAGACCGTACCAGAACATCTCTGGGAATCCTCAAAACGACTGGAGCCCGATACCTACCAGTTCGATGAGCCAGAAAGCGGATTTCGGTTTAGCGAACCACCTATCGAAGTTCTTCAAGCAAAGAACTACAAAGCCTGGGAAAAAGAACTCGCAGAGTATTTATTCCGACATGAAAAGTGTGTTGTTTATAGCTGCAAAGCACTCAAGCAGACCACTGCACCGGGATTGACGGAGTTGGACGCACGGATGGAGTTTTCCCAAGCAGCGCGGGAAGCACGCGACCGAGAAATGGATCGTATCCGCGACAAGTACGGCGACAAGCTCCGAACGCTACAGTCCAAGGTGATGATTGCGCAGCAGAAGGTCGACAAACTAGTAGAAGAAGCAAAGTCCAAGCGGATGGATGGATTGGTCAATATTGGTACGTCGATCCTCGGAGCTTTGCTTGGGAATAAGAGCAGTTCGAGGAGCGGGTCGCGAACCAGCTCCGCTGTAAGGGACCTGACAGCCGCTTCGAATAAACAAAGCGATATCACGCGAGCACAAGAATCGCTCGAAGAACTGATCCTTCAGAAAGATGAAATGGAGCGAGAGTGCATCGCCGACGTCGAGCGAATCAAGACTGAGTATTCAGTCGAGAACCTTATTTTGGAAGCCACCGAAATTCCGTTGAGGAAGGCCGACACCAAAGTCAAGCAACTATCGCTCGTCTGGGTTCCCTGGCAAATCGATTCGTCTGGCAACGCAAGTTGTTTGATTGAAACCCAAGACTCGAATATGTGAGCAGACCGTCGATCGCTGAGGAAACAGGATGAACAGCAACGGACATCTTTTATGGCAACCGAGCGTTGCGTCTGCCAAGCGATCGAATCTGTTTGGGTTCATCCGAGATCAGTATCCTGATTTGCTTGAAGGGGTCGCTTCGAAAAAGCCCGATACTACACAGCCTGACAGTGCGCCCTTTGATGGTGGTGGGGAGCTTTGGAGAAAGTTACATCGCGAGAGTATCAGACACACGGGTTTGTTTTGGCGTCGAGTATGGGAGCACTTTGATTTATTAGGCGATCTTGGAGAGCGAGATTCCAATGGGGCAGTTGAACTTTTCGAGCATCGTTTTTTTCCGGATTGGAAAATGAACTTTTCCGAAAATCTGCTTGCAAGTTGCGATGCGGACGAAGCGTGTGCTGTGATTGCCTGTGATGAATCTGGAGTTTCGCGCAAGTGGAATCGCAAGGAATTGCGCGAACAAGTGATAAAGTTGGCAAAGTGGATGCAGTCGAAGGGGATTCGATGTGGAGATCGTGTTGCGGGAGTACTTCCTAATGGTATCGAGGCCTTAATAGCGTTTTTAGCAACA
>JBEICB010000256.1:0-6141 GCA_040373655.1 Pirellula sp.
ACTTGGTTAACCGCCTTGGTGCATTGCCACCGCCCCCATAAATGGATTGCGGTTCTAACCAATGTGATCGCAGCGACTAACCCAGCAATCCAACATAAAAGTTCTAGTGGCTCTCTACCTTTTAACCAGACCGGTGCCCAGTCCGGCATAGGCTTGGGAGGAGTACTCAGTGCACTGTCGATAGCGAACTTCGTTCCCAGTGGAGGAATAAGGCTCAGAAGGGTGGAGACGGTGAGGGTTGCAAGCCCTACCAAGATTTGATGTCGGTGCCCCCGAATGAGCTTCCAGAATTCTCGGAACAACGTCCAAAACGTGCGATGCGTTCTGGAAACGAGTTTATCTTTCTCTTCACGGCTCATCGACGAATGAAACGACTCGAATTCGTTTCGCTTCGATTTCGGGTCTTTGGTCCGGATTTCCTTGACGTAGGTTTCGAATTCGTGGCGGCTCGTCGGCATATAAAGTCTGTTAAGCAATTCGATTGCAGTTTTGCGGGGGCTGTCCTCGGATTGGAGGTTATCTCATTGTAACGATCAATTGGAAAAACGCGCTCCGTGCAACTTCGCACTATGCTAGAATTCCAGACGAATTCACTGAACCTGTTCCCCCATTATGTGTTTACCGACCATGTTCCGCATTTTTGAAGTATTGGAATCGAAGCCATCAGCGAGTCAATTTTGCCAGGGGGGCTTGGTGGAATCGTTAGATCATTCTGTTCCCACGGATGTTTTTATTCGGACGAAACTGTTAACTTCTACCAATGTTGTGGCGAGTTTTTTCTTAGCGATTGCAATTCTGTTCGGTGGTTCGATCGACGTTATCGCTCAATCCCCAGGGCAAGAAGAAGAGTCATCCGAAGGATGGAGTCGGCAGAAGTTAAGCAAACTGTTTCATGGCGAAGGTGGAGCACTTGCTGATTTTGATGGGGACGGACACTGCGACGTTGTAGCCGGTTACCAGATCTTTTTCGGGCCGGATTTTCAAACGACTACCAAGTTGTTCGATTCGAACCCCTACAACATTAATGGGTACTCGGAATACTTTTTTGATTTCGATTACGACATCGACGCCGATGGCGATTCCGATGTGCTTGTTGTTGGCTTTCCCGGTGCGCCTTCCCATTGGTACCGAAACCCAGGCAAGGAGTCAGCAAGAAAAGGTCTATGGGAACGATTTACGGTGCTTGAGGTAACCGACAACGAGTCTCCGATGTTTGAGGATCTAACCGGGGATGGAAAACCTGACTTGATATGCTGCAACAACGGACACTTCGGTTATGCAGAGATTCCAAAAAATCCAACCGAAGCTTGGGCGTTTCGTCCGGTCAGTGAGCCGGGGCCTTATCAACGTTTCACACACGGGATTGGATTCGGAGATGTCAATGATGATGGATTTCGTGATGTCCTTTCCAAAGATGGTTGGTGGGAAAACCCAGGACATACAGCAGCAAATACATGGATCTTCCATCCAGCGGCATTCTCGGGGCCAGGTGGTGCGCAAATGTACGCAATTGATTTGGATGGAGACAAAATTTCCGAAGTAGTTACTTCGCTGGCAGCTCATGCTTATGGGCTTGCAGTCTACAAGAAGCGTCCGGGCGAGAAAGAATACCAGTGGGACAGAATCGATATCATGACCGACAAGCCTGAGACTTCGCCGACGGGACTTGCAATATCGCAATTGCATGCAGTTGCCATCGCAGACATGGATGGAGACAACAAGCCCGACATACTCACGGGCAAGCGCTTTTGGGCGCACAACGGAAATGACCCTGGCGAAAATGAATTACCAATGCTTGTTTGGTTCAAACCGGTTTCGATCGCTGGGGGGCTTAAGTTCGAACCCCATGTGATCGATGAAGATAGTGGTGTGGGTACTCAGGTATCAGTTGAGGATATCAATGGCGATGGAAAGCTCGACGTCCTTTCATCGAGCAAGCGAGGGGTACATATACTAGTTCAGTTGCCTAGCACGATCGCTGGCGCGACCGTCGATAAAAAACTTGATAATAAGAACTCAGGATTCGGTCGAGATTCGATCGCAATTGAGGATTCACTCGGTGGATTTCGGCCTGCTTGGTCCAAAACAGAACCGATGAATTTCGATTTCGAGTCGGGTGGCTTGCGAGATTGGAAGGGGCTTGGTGGTGCTTTCTTTAACCAGCCTGTCTTTGGAGACGCAGTCGCTGCACGCGGAAAGGGAGAAAAATCGGGCCAGCAAGGTGATTATTGGATAGGATCTTCTGAGATTGGAACGGATGTCGCGATGGGGACACTAACTAGCCGACCCTTTCTCTTGAGCCAACCCTTTTTATCGTTTTGGTCGGAGGTGGTGAATCCCCTGCGACTCGCATTGAATTGGTCGACGGAGAAACAAATACAGTCCTTCGTACCGAAAGAGGCCGGAATAGCGACACGATGGATCGACGCTTCGTCGATGCACAAGCCTGGGTGGGTAAATCCATTTATGTTCGTATTATCGATGATAGTCGCGAAGGATGGGGGCATATCCAATTCGATGATCTTCGGTTACACCCTTCCAAACCTTAAAAATAAACACCGATAGCCGTTCCCGTTTTCGGTTAGGACGAAGAGATTTAATCACACTTTATAAAGATACTTTAGATGATGTATTTTCGCTTGAAGCCTTTCCTAGTTTGGTCAATCCTCGGCGGAGGATTACTCGTTGGGCAGAACGATTTTAATTGGCTCTCTGAGCGAGTTCATGGGCAAGAGCAAAATCTTGCTGCGGTGGACTCAGCGACGATTACAGTTGATGCAGGGCGAATCGAAGAGGCTTTGGTTGTCGCCGGGGAAAATCGTAGCGAGTTACAAAAAGTACTTGATCAGATCCCAAGCGAGCAGAGGTTATCCGCTGAGTTTCTTATTGTGAACATGCCGCCGAGAGATTTGAAGTCACTCAAATCGGAGTTTCTACTCGATGAGATTCGCGTTGCGCATGAATCGCTAGATGCTTCCGCATGGAAGGATAAGATTCCCCAAGAGATATTCCTCAACAATATCCTTCCTTATGTAAATATCAATGAACGCCGGGATGCTTGGCGCAAAGATTTCCGCGAGCGATTTTTGCCGTTGATTGCAGAAGCCAAGACGCCGGCTCAGGCCGCGGCCTTGCTCAATCAACGCTTATTCCCGTTGGTTAACGTGAAGTATTCGACGAAGCGGGCCAAGGCGGATCAGAGTCCTTATGAGTCGATGCAATCCGGGCTGGCTTCTTGTACAGGCCTTTCCGTTCTTCTGATCGACGCTTGCCGTGCCCTTGCGATTCCTGCTCGATTCGTAGGGACCCCTTTATGGTCAGATAACAGTGGTAATCACTCTTGGGTTGAAGTTTGGGATAATGGATGGCACTTCACCGGGGCTGCAGAGCCTTCGGGCGATCAACTGGATCAAGCATGGTTTATCGGTAGGGCTTCCACAGCGAAACGAGATGATCGCAGGCACGCGATTTACGCTGTGAGTTTCCAAAAGACTCCCTTGAAGTTTCCGATGGTCTGGGATCCCTCGATCGATTACATCCATGCGGTCAATGTGACAGATCGGTATACCAATATCAATCAGAAAATCCCAGAGGGGACGCAGATGGTTTCCTTGAGGGCCATCGACAAATCGAAGAGAGATCGAGTGATTGTTAAGGTGAAAGTCAGCGATGCTAGTGGCGATTTGGCTTCTGGTTCCACGAAGGACGAGTCGTTCGATGCGAACGATCACCTCCATTATTATCTAAAGGAGGGTGGAAAATACATAATCGAATTCAAGCACGGAGATGTTACTCATACGGAAGAGATCGAGTTAGGAAATAAGCCGAGGCTCATTAGCTGGGAGTTTGATTCTCAAGAACAGCAGGAGCCCGCAGATTCGCAGGAACTACAGGAACTCAATGCGTACTTCAATAAGCCGGCAGAGAGTCGTGGTTCTTTAGTTGAACAAGCATTTGCCTATAAGCCTTTGACAAAGCAGGTTGCGGCAGTAGTTGAAAAGCGGCTAATCGAGGAATTTCGGAAGGTGAAACAAGAAGAACGGAAAGGGGAAGTTGAAGAACGCCTTCTTGAAATCAACGGACTGAAGATGCCTTTCTATTACAATGTGTTCGGCGAGAAGCCAGAGGGAGGCAGAAGTTTGTTTATCAGCATGCATGGAGGGGGTGGTGCACCGGCTACGGTTAATGACGGTCAGTATGAGAATCAAAAGCGATTGTATCGACCAAAGGAAGGGGTGTATTTGGCTCCTCGCGCTCCGACAAATACTTGGAACCTTTGGCATGAAGGACACATCGATGGATTCTTCGATCGATTGATCACCGACATGGTTTTGTTTGAAGAGGTCGATCCAGATCGCGTTTATTTGATGGGATATTCTGCAGGTGGTGATGGCGTGTATCAGTTGGCACCGCGCATGGCGGATCGTTTCGCAGCTGCTGCGATGATGGCAGGGCATCCGAACGAAACTTCTCCTCTGGGATTGCGAAATCTGCCATTTACCTTGCATATGGGGGCGAACGACTCTGCATACAAGCGGAACGAGATTGCAGAATCATGGAAGGGTCTACTGGGAGGATTACGCGAGAAGGATCCAAACGGTTACGAGCATTTTGTAAAGATCCATGAAGGTAAAGGCCACTGGATGGATCGGCAAGACGCGGAGGCTTTAGATTGGATGACAAAGTACTCTCGCAACCGATATCCAAACAAGATTGTTTGGAAGCAAGATGATGTGAATGGTAATCGTTTCTATTGGCTTGGGACTGACGGGCCTATTCCGGATCGGAGTCTGACGCAAGTGGAACGGGAGGGGCAAGTGATTCGAATCGTTGAAAGCGACCTTCCTTCGTTGATATTGTTTCTCAATGATGGTTTTATCGATTGCGATAGAGAGATCCAAGTCTTTTGGGGGGAGAAAAAGGTTTTTGAGGGAGTTCCACAGCGCACGATAGCAAGTTTGTCTCGGACACTGGAGCAGCGAGGGGATCCGAAGGGACTCTTTGCCTGCACGTTGCGCATTGAGCGTCCTGCAGTATCGCAGTGATAGCGTGAATTACCAAAACAACTTTGGACGAAGTATCGGATTCGCAAAACAGGCTTAGTGGAACGGCTTCTGTAGAACGAACATAGACATTCGGTCTACGAGATGGTTGTACTCATAGATGGCCGTTTTGTGTGGGGGGGGTAGGAAACTCACGCCAAAAAAGTTAGAGGTTGCCCATGAAGGCCTTATGAATTACTTTTTCACGAGTACTTCGACAGGCTGGTTCATGGTAAGACCACCTGCTCGCGCCAAAACCACGGATTCATTCCCATTGAGTCCAGAGAGGACTTGCACTTCGTCACCTACCCGAAGTCCGAGTGTTATTGGAGTATGGCGTATTTTTCCGTCGGTCACGGTGCAGCAATACGTTGAATCATTGTTTTTGACAATAGCCGCGATAGGTAATGTGATCGCATCGGTGCGTTCTTCGAGAAGAATCTTTGCCGTGACGAAAGAACCTGGTAGGACGCGATGATCCATCGAAGCCGAATTCAAGCGCGCTCTGGATCGAGTGAGCACGAAAAACAGTGGTAGTACAAACAAAGTTGTGATTGTCGCAGCGATCAATCCACCGAGCACCGCTCGCCCAAGGGGAGCATTTTGTTGGCCGGATTCTCCGTACGCCAAAGCCATAGGAAGCATACCCGCGACCATAGCGAAGCTTGTCATAAGGATTGCTCGGAGGCGGCTTTCGGCACCAGTTACTGCACCGTTTATCGCAGCACGCTGGGGATTCTCAGATTCTTTTCGATGCTTTTCCGCGAACGTTACCAAGAGAATCGCATTTGCCATTGCGACACCTACTGCCATGATCGAGCCAATAAACGATTGGATATTGATGGAAGTATTGGTAACGAAGAGCATCGCGACCACTCCAGCGATAACACCTGGCAGGGTAGAAACCGCGGTCAATGCAAGTGAGACGGATTGGAAATTTGCGGTCAAAAGCAAGAACACTGCGACCATTGCGAGGAGCAATCCGATACCTAAGCCATCTTGCATTTCTTGCATTGGCGGGATTTGTCCGCGAATTTCTATGGAGCTTCCCTTAGGTGGTTCACCCGCTTTTTGAATTGCAGATTGAACTTGTTTTGCA
>JBEICB010000016.1:0-40811 GCA_040373655.1 Pirellula sp.
TCTTTGAGCAGACGATAGAACGTCTCGATGGGCTCAAGCCGCAGAAACTGCTTAGCCTCCTTGGTAAGGTATGGAAACTTTTTGCGATCCACCTCAACGGTATCTAGCTTCTGCAAACCGAGCCACTGCGAAACAAATGTATCTGCGAAATGATAAGACTTCGGATCTGAAATCATCCTATCGATTTGCGTATCCAGGTTTTCAAACAACGCACCGTTCTTCGCAAGCTGCAATAGCTCTTCGTCCGGGGGGCTATCCCAAAGAAAATACGAGAGCTTTGACGCGAGTTCCCACGAGTCTATTGGCTCTGGCTCCGGTGAACTGCTCGACTCGCTGATGTAGAGAAACTGAGGGGAGACTAAAATGAAGCATAAAGTCTCGGCAACGCTGCTTCTCAAATCTGCGGTTGCTTCGTACTGCCGCTCCCAAAATTGCTGCAGCTTAGTCAATTCCATCTCGGTCAATGGCCGCCGAAACGCGCGATTAGCAAACTCACCCAAGATTCGCATGGCGTACGCAGAGTCCGTTTCGTCGAGAAATCTTTCGAGAAAGATGGAACGATGTGATTGCGGTGGCCATTGTGTGTAATAAGGCCCTTCGAACTCGATGGAATGGATGACCAAACGTGGAGTCGGTCGGCCATCCGTGAATTCATGACGCACACCGATTTCGCGGATCCCAGCGAGATAGTTCACATTGTTCGGTTCGACGTCAGGGCTTGGGAAATTCTCGATCACCCCTTCGAACAGATATTCCTGTGGCTTCGATTGCGTTACTACAGCAGTCCGTCCCACTTGGCTCATCGTACTGCCACAGTCGCGACGCAATCCTACGTGAACGCCTAGTTTTGGAGAGCGATTCTCAAATTTAATGAACTGCTCAATCCATTCAACGCGCTGCTTTTCAATCGACTCAGACAAAGCGACTCCCGTTTCGCTCGACATAACCCTATCAAGTTTTCTAAGTACGACTTTCTCAATCACTGAGGAATCCTTGAATCGAGCCGACAATCTCAAGACCCCCGCATCAAATCGCATCAACGCAAAAACGGGCGACTGCCTCTCTGCAGTTAGCGTCGTTGTTGGGCTATCGCGATGGGTCAATTCTAAAGTCAATTCCGATTTCGGTTGCTCGAAGGTTGGTGGAGAAATCAAATCCGATCCTTGTGAGACCAAAGAAAGGATTTCACTCGGCGTCAGGGCTTGCGCATCGATTCGAACATCATCGATCTTCCCTTGGAAATGTTGCCCATTCGCAATTCGACCAATGTGCAGCGATGCTCCAGGATTCGACAGATCCGCCCCTTCGACCGCCCCGGTCGCTACGAGGTAACCGTTGACAAAAAGCTCCGTCAGAGCCGGTGCCCTTCGCACGACCGCACACACGTGTTGCCAACAATCTTTGCGAATAACACCAGGGGGACTCTGCACCGTGCCATTGTGTTGCCGGTTCGAATTGGCGGATTCCAGTCGTAATATCCCCCGCTAATCCGGCATATCAAGCAACCAGCCATGCGTATAGCCATAACCACCTAAACAAACGATTCCACTCTGAGCTAAACGGGAGGGGTGGATCCAAGCGGAGACAGTAAAATCTCCTGTACCTATTTCGAGTTTTTCGTCTCTCGGCACGACCCACCCGCCAACGGGTTCCGAGAGCACCAACGCCTGTCCAAAGGCATCATTCTTCAATTCCCCAAATCCTTGGATCTGACCTATCTCTTCCTTGGAGTCGAACGTCCATTTCCCAACAAGCGCATCATCGAATCGAGATTCCGCTGGCATCTGCTCGATCGGGGTCGGGCCTGCAGTGTAAACCTCCACCGCATATACCCCTGGCTCTTCGATCGTAATTTCGGTTCCTTGCGACAAGTCAGCTTTGGTGCTGACACCAGGAAGTGGATCAAACGAAAAGGTACTGCTCGGAGGCGAGATGAGCAACGCGTCGTTTACCTTGGATGCTTTGACTCGAACTTGGAAAGGTCCGCGATCAGGAAGCTCCCGCAGTGAAATCTTGAAATTTGCATGCGGGCCGTATGTGCTTGACTCTCCAAAAATCTCTGGACTGGGAATCGCGGGGCGCAAGGCTAATCCAGTATCAAAGAGCTCATAAGCTCTACCGATCGGATACCCCTCAGAGCCGCGCATACAAGCAAACACGGCATGATGAATTCCATTGAATTCTTTCCACCCACGTACCGTGTCGTTCCCTTGATATCCTTCGATAAATCGAAACGCGTTCTGCATTCTCCAAAAATCGTAAGGAAACGGCTTGGATTCCTCCAACTCATGGACGACAAAATCCTTATTCGCAAGAAGATGATTATTCGCTCCGAGAATCAATGATTCATTCGATGGATTCGGATGAATATCTTTGCCAAACTCCATCCGAAACGCTTGAACCCTGGGGCGTGACTGAGGATCTACAATTGCCGAATCAATTGCCTTTCGTGCAATCTCAAGAAACGTGTAGAGTTGCAGTGGAGTCATCTGCAACACATCCATCTGATTGGTAAAGCCATCCTTAGAAACTCCATCGGGAGGCAGAATCTCTGTCAGATTCGATTCGATCCCCAGAAGTGACTTCAAACTCCGATCGTATTGCTGGACGGTCAAGCGTCTTAAAGCACCGTTTTTTGGAACCGGTCGGGTTCGCGCCTTGTGAATCGCTCCATCAACCCACTTCAGAAATCCCACACGCTCCGCGTCACTAGGCTGCAGTGACTCCTTCGGTGGCATCGACTCATCGGAGACATGCTTGCGAATCCCCTTCCAAAGCGGAATCAAGGGATCGGGCAAAGAAGGCTCGAGATTATCGAGCCGCACGCCAGCTTCCTGTGACGACTCATCGTGACACTCGTAACAGTAACGCTTCATCCAAGGCAGTACCTTTGCCTCGTACTCCAATAGATCCTCATCTAGAACTTTTTCCGGACGAATTGCTTCCTTGGGTACCGGAGTCTGCGCATTGGAACGCTGACTCCACACATCCAGAAAATCACTCTTTTCGACAGTCACGAATGCACAGAAAATCAAAACTACCGAAGTGAACGCGGTAGCTATCAAAGCACATCGATTGAAAGGAAATCGCATCTTAGGTGCAAATAGCGTTAGGGCAGATGGGTTACGAGTGCGATCGCCCAAACGGTACGCCTGGCACCGTTTGTGTATCGATTGTTCGCAATAGGAGGAAGGTAGGGGCAAATGGGGGGAGCTAACTAGTAAATCTTACTAAAAAATCGACAGAAAGGCTCAAGCTACTTGAATCGTATCCCATATTCCTACGAGCGTTGACGGAAAGTTCTGTCGATCACAGCAAATTCAACGATTCATCGGACCCTACTTTACCATGTTGCAGTCCAATCCTTTACTCGTTCTTCCCAAACGTGCACTCGCCTGCCTGAGTGTAGGTCTGGTTCTCTGCAGCATGACAGGCTGCGGCGCTCTTCGTGGAATCGAACAGTGGAAATGCGATAACTGGGGTATGTGCCATTTCGCCCCCTCACGCCCAGGAGTCTATGCCCCCATGGCTGTCCAACCGTCCGCAGGAGTCCCATGGGGATACCCTGCTGCGACAGCACCAACCGTTGGCGCTATCACTCCGTCCGGCTACCCACAAGGAGCGATGACCACATCCGTACCGAGCGGAATAAGCGTCGGGTCACCGAGCAGTAATTGCGCAACGTGCAATAAATAGCAAGCGATTTACGGCTCAAACTTTTGCAGTTATCCTTGCGTCTTAGTGACTTTGTATGCCCCCTTTCCAAGCTTGAAACTCGCTGGACTGTAGCAAAATGAGACAATCGGCTTTACAATTCTGAAGTCACCAGTTTCGTTCAGCCTCCAAATAAGCTTCCCATGTCGAGTTATCTGCAAGTTATTCGCGGCGCGGATTTGAACGCGAAACTGCCACTGAATCGGCACATTGAATCGCTTATCGGACGCGATTCCGAATGCCAAGTTCAAATCAACGACCCTTTATGTTCTCGGGTCCATGCACGCATCACCTTCGCTGATGGTCAATGGACCGTCCATGATGCTGGCTCGCGAAATGGAACAACGGTCAATGGATCAAAAACCAATCAAGCCGTGTTGGCAGACGGAGACAAAATCAGGTTGGGTGGTACCGAATTCCTTTTCGTCGACGAATCGGGAACCGACGAGCCGACGGTGGAAGTCCTCAATCACTCGCAAGACTTAATGCCAGAATCGGGCTCCGACGACATGCCTTTCGGATCCGATGTTGGGATGACCGCATTCCGAACTTTGAAAAATTCCGGGCGCACCGAAGACATCTCCGACCTGCACCAGCTCTCGATGAACTGCTTATCGATGTCTCGCCCGGAAGATGTTGCTAAAATCGCCGGTGAACTGTTGAGATCGAAGACACAAGCTACGGCTGTAGCTTTCTTAGTTGCCAACGAATACGGACTGCTGGATGTAACCTTTCAGTCACCGAACACAACCAAAGAAAAATTACTGCTTAGCGACAAGCTCACTGAGTTGGTATGCAAACATGGCAAAGCGGTGTGGATGCAACGAGAAACTCCAAGCAGTAAAGATGGTGCGCTTCGTCAATTCGCCGATGCGATCTGCGTACCGTTACTCGAAGAGAGAAAAACCATCGGTGCGATCCATCTCTACCGCGATAAAGAAATATTCCCGCCACACGCATTCGATTTCGCTGTTGCCGCTTCGAGCATACTTTCTGCAACCATGATCCGAGTCCGTGAATCGCAGGTACTTAAAATCGATCATGAACGATTAAAAGCTCGAAGTGCCGAATTCGACGAACTTTTGGGTCAATGTGGTTCAATGATGGAACTCAAAGATAAGATCACACGGGTGGCCCGCGCTACCGGTTCGATCTTGGTCCGTGGTGAAAGTGGTTCCGGAAAAGAACTTGTTGCTCGTGCTGTCCACCGCGCAAGCACGCGAGCGGATCGTCCAATGCTCAGTGTCAATTGCGCAGCTATACCATCCGAATTGATGGAAAGCCAACTCTTTGGACACGTCAAAGGAGCATTTACCGGCGCGGATAAAGATCATGTCGGTTGGTTCGAACAAGCGAACAACAGCACTCTGTTCCTCGACGAAATCGGTGAGCTGACTTTGGAAGGCCAAGCGAAGTTGTTACGTATCCTCGAAGGGCACCCTTTTCTCCCGGTAGGTGGGCGCAAGGAAATTCGAGTAGATGTCCGCGTTATCGCCGCGACGAATCGCGACTTGAAGGAATTCGTTCAAGAAAAACGTTTCCGCGAAGATCTGTACTATCGCCTAAGCGTTTTCGAATTGCTTGTCCCGCCGCTTCGACAGAGAGCCGAAGATATCGATGTACTAGTAAACTATTTTTTCGCACACTTCTCGAAGCTTCATGGTCGCCCTCAACTGAAACTCTCCGACGCAGCTCGCGAAAAACTCCTAAATTACTCTTGGCCCGGAAACGTTCGGCAACTCCGCAATGTGATTGACTCCGCTGTCGTGCTTGCCCGTGGCGGCGAAATTCTCGCGTCAGACCTTTCGTTGCACGACGTTTTGGCAGAAGCCCATCTCGACACCTTGAATATTGAACAATGGGAGCAGCGATTGATTCGAGAAGCACTAAAACGAACACGCGGCGGAATCCATGAAGCGACAGAGATGTTGGGAATCTCACGAGCGACTCTGTACCGCAAATTAGAGACGTATCACATCAATAGAGACGACTTCCATTAGTCCATAAGAAAAACCAAAGCAATTGCGTCTTGAGCACTCACTGCAGCGATGAGCACTCCAGTGATAGCTTCTGTGTCACCGACTTGGTATAGATGTAGCTTCAAAATCTCCTCGCTATCGAAGACTTGAGCTAACGCATCGCGGGCTCTATCCGGTTCATCATGGTTCTCCGTAAGCTGCGATGCCGCAAGGTTTGTCGATGGTTCTTCGATTTCTTTCAACTCGTCAAGTATCTTTGCACCTTGCCTCGAAACGCGTTGGTACACCCGATTCCAAGTTGCTAACCAGTTCTCGGCCCCGAAGTTTGCCCAAGCATCACCTGCGAAGTACTCGTATCTACTTTTCGCATAGGACTCCAATTGCTCATCACTGCACAATGGAACCTCACCCTCGGGATTACCGGTCTGGGGACCTGGCTTTTCCTCCGTGCTACTTGCACCTCCCTGCACAACTTCCGCAATCGAATCGCAAAAAACTGCAGCGCCGAGCGTTACTTGAGATGGCTCACCGAACAATGCCTTTAATTCTTCGAGTGAAGCTTTTAGTGTATCAGAAGCCATTATCCTCTCCAAAAGTACGTTCAACTTGCGACGTTCCGCGCAATACCCACAATGAAGGACGACTGCTAATGTAGAACGAGCCCTCATCAGGAGCAAGCCTTCTCGATTTCTCCTATTCAGCTTGGGACCGTATCGTCTACGATGACACACGACGCGCTCGCCGATGTTTAGCGACGGGGCAACGGATAACTAAATCAAGTGAAATCATGAAAACACATTGGGACGCAATCATTGTCGGGGGAGGTGCTGCCGGACTATGGGCCGCAGGAACCGCCGCAGAACGGGGAAAACGCGTTCTTGTGTTGGAAAAGAACAACAAGGCTGGCGTGAAAATCCTCATGTCCGGAGGAACCCGCTGCAACATTACACACCACTGCGATAGCCGCCGTATCGCCGAGGCGTTTGGGAAAAACGGTCGCGTCCTACTATCGGTACTTGAGCGCCTCTCTCCGTCAGATGTCGTTCAGGTCTTCGAAGCAGAGGGGGTCGCTACCAAAATCGAATCGACCGGAAAAGTCTTTCCCGTGAGCGATCATGCGATCGATGTGCGAGATGCCTTGGTGCGTCGGTTGGTTCGCCATGGTGCGGAGTTGATAACAGGATGTGCGGTTCGCGATGTTTCCCCGCTGGTCGAAACGACAACCGATGGAACCGATTCACCTCGATTCCGTGTCCTGGCTCAGCGGCAAGGAGAGTCATTTGAATGGACCTGTACCAATGTTCTGATCACCACTGGCGGCCTTAGCTACAGTGGATGTGGCACTACGGGTGACGGATACGCATGGGTCAAACAAATGGGGCACTCGGTCACCCCACTGCGCCCAGCTTTAACCCCCCTGGTATCACCTGCAAATTGGGTCCAAGCTCTAAGCGGCTTGACGCTTGAGGACGTCTCAGTACGCGCCGACGTCTTCGAAAACTCCGTTGGAAGCACCACAAGTTCAACACAAAGTGCCGGCGGCAAAGCGATGAAGTTAGAGCGAAGAGAAGCTCGTGGGGGTTTTCTATGGACCCACCAAGGTTGCAGTGGCCCGACCAGTATGAATGTCTCTCGCTGCTTCTCAGATCGCACTCCGGAGGATCGAATGGAACTGGTTCTTGACCTCCTCCCCGATACCACCCCCGCAGAGCTTGAAGAATGGATCAAACAAGAAGCTCAAGGTAGCAATCGCGCCATTTCAACCGTTCTCAGCCAGCGTATCCCCAAACGGCTCGCATTAGCGATCTTAGATTCGGCAGCGGATGGTCGCGATCCTCACCTCGCGGAGCTCCCAAAACTAGTCCGCCTCAAAATGCTCGACAAGCTGAAACGGCTAATCATTCCGATCTCAGGCACCCTCGGCTATCCAAAAGCGGAAGTCACCTCGGGTGGGGTACCGGTGGGCGAAGTAAATTTCCAGGATATGCAAAGCCGCAAGCAACCCGGTTTGTTTTTGGCAGGAGAAATCCTCGATTTAGACGGGCCTATTGGGGGTTTTAACTTCCAAGCCGCTTGGAGCACCGGCCATGCCGCAGGCTTGCATCTCGGGTAAACCCGCTACAATTTTTAGGCAAAATCCAGTACAACATGCTTTGGCGATGGAACGTTTTTCGTCTGCCATACACGATTCCTCGCATCCGAACCCAATTGTGTTAGAGAACTCAGCGCTATGAAGATTGTCTGCAACCGCGAAAAGTTTCTGAATGGTTTTCAAATTGCGACAGCGTTGGTTCCCACGCGCAGCCCCAAAGATATTCTCAACAATATCAAAATTGAAGCGATCGACGGAAAAATCGTCTTGATGGCGACCGACCAAGAAGCAGGTGTCCGCCTGGAACTCGATGATGCCGAAATCAAAACCCCCGGCAAAGCACTTCTGAGTGTTCAGCGGGTCGGAAATATCCTTCGAGAATCAAGTGATGAAACACTGACTTTGGAGACCGCAAATAACTCATTGGATATCCACGGACAACACTCCGAATTTCACTTGCCACTCGCAAACCCCGACGAATTCCCTAACGTCGGACGCTTTACCGAAGACGCTTATTTCGAAATGCCAGCCCCTCTGTTCCGTGAAATGGTTCGCCGAACCGTATTCGCCACCGATACGGAAAGCACCCGCTATCAACTCGGTGGCGTGCTTTTCGAGATCGACGGTGATCAAATAACCGCTGTTGCAACCGATGGACGCCGATTGGCAACCATGCGTGGAATGGGCAAGTCCGTCAATGGATATCGCAATCAAAACACCTCTACAATTGTCCCCACCAAAACATTAAATATCATCGAAAGGTCGATCTCGGACAAAGACCCATTCGTTCAATTCGCAGCACGCTCCAGCGATGTCATGTTTCGCACCGAACGATGCACCCTGTATTCCCGACTAGTTGAAGGTCGCTATCCGAACTGGAGCATGGTCATCCCGTCAAGGGAAGGTCGTACACGCGTGGAAGGTATCGCCGGCCCGTTTTTCGCAGCAGTTCGCCAAGCATCAATCGTAGCGGATCCAGATAGCCGAGGAATCGAATTTACATTCGGAAACGGCGCACTGATCGTTGCAGCTAAAACAGCAGACGTTGGCCAATCCCGTATCGAAATTCCCATCAGCTACAACCTAGAACCAATCAGCATTACCATGGACTACCGCTATGTGCTCGACTTCTTTAAAGTCCTGCCACCAGAAAAAGGGTTTGCCCTCGATATCAAATCCAACACTGAACCTGCCCTCTATTCGACAGACGATGACTACC
Source organism: Pirellula sp. (assembly GCA_040373655.1). GTDB lineage: Bacteria > Planctomycetota > Planctomycetia > Pirellulales > Pirellulaceae > JBKCUI01. The sequence goes on from JBEICB010000016.1 coordinate 9,005, forward strand.
AGTACGTCGTCATGCCAATGTCTCGTTTCTAAGTTTCCAGAACCATGAATTGCGTTTCGAAGTGAAACGACTTGTACATCTCATCCGAGAGGTTTGGGGACTACTACCCACTAAGCTAATCAGGCTACCGCGACCGGTGTTTCCGCTAGTCCTGCTTACACTCGGCCTCCTGACACAGGATTCCACTCACGCGCAGACCGAGGCGCTCTTACGACAACAAAACACAGAATTGAGCCGCCCCCTCGGAAATGCTCAACTCTCGATTGAGGTCGAAGGCGACCCAATGACGATCACTACGACGTCAAGGCTCAGCGGTGCCGTACATTCCATACGCTGGCGCGATGTCGAATTTATTGATAGTCACGATCACGGGCGACAACTGCAGTCCGCCTTCAGTTTCGACGGCGGTCTCGAAGGAGAATTTTGGGCAGAACGTTTCAATCCAACAGAAGCCGGCTCGCGCCGCGATGGAACTGGAAATACATCCTCCAGTCGCTTGCTCGCGCTAGAATCAAGTCCACTCGAATTGCGCACCTCAACCCAATTAGCGTTTTGGCTTGCCCCAGAAGAAAAGTCTTTTGGTAGAAACGCGATCAACCAAACAGTTCTCTCCGATTACATCCTTCATAAACGCATTCGCTTAGGTGCGTACTTCGACCCAAGCATCATCGAGATCGATCTAACCCTCCAAGGCCCAGAGAAATCACCTCATCGCTACGCGCAGTACGAAGTACTTACCGGCTACATGCCACCAACATTTCGTAAATTCTGGGGAATCAATAACAAGACAAAAGACCTTGTTGCTCTGTCAGATGGCCCCGGCGAACAAGCTCACCCTGTGGTCTTCTCCACCGAAGATCACCAATTTGCCATGGGAGCAATCGCAATCGGTCAACCGAATTGGATAACCGAACCGGTCGGCTATGGTCGATTTCGATTTGACGAAGAAAAGGTCGTCAAATGGAACGTAGTGATGCGTTACCGAAAGTCACCAAGTATCGATCAACCCAAAGCGAGCTTTCGAGTTCTCGTAGTTCTTGGGCGACTAGAACAAGTCAAATCTACAATACTAAGACTACTTGATGGTTCTCCAAAGTAGTTAATAAATCGTCATTCATTACAACCGGAACAACCCGCACACACCGTATCTTCTGCAACGTCATAGTTGAGGTGTTGACGTTTTGCGGGTTATCCAGCGATTTCTTGAATTTGGGCGGAATTTGCGAGGTACGTTCCATCGAGGCAACAAGTGCCTCCATCGAATGCCATTCTTTTTCCACTTTGTTCGCTCTACGATCTCTGTGTACCCAAACATGCGACGAGCCAAGGAAACCTCAAGAGAAAGCCCACATTTCATGGGCCTTTTCTCATGGTCTTGCGCATGGAATTCAATCCTTAACATCAGCAGGATTCTGTTCACGGCTTGCATGCTCTTGAACGGTTGCAAAACACTAACCATTCCAGCGATCAACCCAAATGGTGGGACCATCTTCAATGGCCAAACCACCACCCTTGTCTCCCCCCACGGTCCAGCGAGCGGATACCCTTCTCAAGGTCCAGCATACCAGACTCCACCTGAGCCTAAAAAATGTATGCACGGCGTACCCAACACAAGTTCAGGCGGATCCGGATCTGGTTGTAAACTCTGCGCCGGGGGCCATACCTCCGCAAACGATGCTCGCGCTCGATGCGGAGAACTACTTCTAACGCCCACCAAACTCGTCGCACCTGTGGGTGGCGAAGTCATCTTGCTCGCAGGTATCTGCGGCAAAGATGGCATTTTGGTGACCGGCGAACCGATCGAATGGATGTTGTCCCCTGAAAGCGTCGGACAAATCATCGAAGTCGGTGACGATGCTAAAGGCCAACGCCACCACCTATTCAAGAAGCATGCCGAACCGACCGCCTCTGGAAAACTGGATGTCGACTTTGCACGTGGAAAAACAAGCCGCGAAGCCGGAAAAATCACGCGAGGAACCGCAAGAACAGACGACGATCTTCCCATTCGAAAAGGCCAAACCTGGTTAAGTCTCTCAAGCCCAACGGAAGGGGTTAGCAAAGTCACAGTCATGGCCCCGGAAAGCGAAGCATGGGATAAACGCCGGCAAACCGCAACGATCTATTGGGTTGACGCAAGATGGGAGTTTCCGCAACCGCAACAAGCAACCAGCGGTGAACCAATCACTCTGGTCACCAAAGTTCAACGCGCGGACGGATTGGTTCCAGCAGAAGGTTGGCTCGTTCGCTACCGCTCTTTGAATCCAGAAGTTGCTCGCTTCCTTCCTCAATATGGCGAAATCTTCGAAAAGAATGTCGACCGCAATGGCAATGCTGTCGTCCAACTAGTCAACCAATTGCAACCCGGTACCCCCACCAAGAAAAATGCAACCGCCCTGATCGAAGTGGAGGTCGTTCGCCCTTCCCAAGCAAACGAAAATATGCCCGAACTACCACTCGGACGCGGGACAGTCCAAGTAACATGGACGTCTCCCGAGCTAAAACTACAGGTTGCCGGTCCAGAGGTCGCCGTACCAGGTCAACCGTTAGCCTATACTGCCACCCTCGAAAACGACGGATTTGCCCAAGCCGAAAACGTGGTACTCACTCTCGCGATTCCAAATGGGATGACAGTACAGAACACAACTCCGGAGCCCTCTCGGCAAACTGCATCGAGCATGTCTTGGGATGTGGGCGTCTTAGGGCCAAGACAGGCCTTGGACGTCCAAGTGATCACGCAAGCGACCGCAGAAATGGATGCTCGGGTTATCTTTGAAGCAACCGCAGCTCCTGCCGTAAAAGAAAGCGCACTGATCAAAACACTCGTACAAAAACCACAAGTGACTCTAAGTATCAATGCGGACCCAACGACAACTCAAGTCGGAGTAGGTGACGTAGCGACCTTTAATATGAAGGTCGCCAATACCGGAAACCAAACTATCACAGATTTAATCGTCTTTTTGGAAGCCGCCCCTGGCTTAACTCACGCTCGAGACGGCGCGAGAGAAGTATCGCGAACCATCGCCTACTTAGCACCGGGACAATCCGTTGATTTAGCAGCACAATTCCTCGTAGAACGCGAAGGAGACTTAAGCGTAAAAGCAACTATACGCTCTGCGAATCAAATCCTGACTGGATCATCCGCAAGCGTTCGAGGACTGCCAGGTACGCAAAAGGTCCCCCAAGTCGAACTGGAGATGCGACCATCGACCGGAGCCAACCCAATCGCGGTCGGGACGGCAACTTCGGTTCAACTTTTTGTTCGCAATACAGGTCCCGTTGCTGTAAGGAATCTAACAATCTCCGTTCAATACGATTCAGCTTTAAACCCCTCCGGTGCCTCGGCAGGCTTCGAGCCAAGTTTCGCAAACCAAACACTGAGATGGAAGCTTCCAGAACTACCTGTTGGGACTACGAGAGAGTACCAAGTCAATTTTGTCGGCGCAAAACCAACCGCCGATGCACAGGTTGTCGGGATAGTTGAATCGACTGACCGGGCAGTGCGTGCAACGAGAAGCTTGGGAATCCCAATTGCGACCTCTGCAGGTGCCATGCCAAGCCCTGCGGGCCCGCCAACGAATCTCCCAAGCGGTCCTGCAACTGCACCGAACAGCGGCGTGAATAATCCACCACTAAGCGGTCCAGCGATTGCCCCTAGCACAGACTTGCTCGTCTCTATTGAGCCCGTCAGCCGTGCAGCACGACTGAATGAACAATCTGACTACATCATCACTATTCGAAACAACTCTCAAATCAATCAACAACAAGTTGAGCTGACACTGGAAGTTCCCGAAGGACTCCAAGTTTCCGATGTACGTGGGCCCACTCAAGCCGGATACCAGTTTGACGAATCAGGCAGACTTCTGCGGATGGAACCAATTCAAACGCTACGACCAAGCGACCAAGTCTCTTATCGAGTGGTCTTTTTGCATCGACTGGTCGGGCAAGGAAAACTTGTCGCTAATGCCAAATCCGGCAATGCCCCAACCCCCGTTAGCTCCGCGTCGACAATTGTCACGGTCGGGCCATCTGAAGGTAACTAACGCCCGCTTTTCTACACAATAGCGACGATCTATACTTGTTTCCGCCATAGGGTTCGGGGCTAATCAAGTAGATGATTCCTTTTGGTATTGAAGGAAAGTCACGGGATCTCACATGATCTTACCGGATCAGAATATCGACCCATTTGGATCACCAACGGTAAAACCAAGATGCAAAAGAATCAGACCAACCTCGTTTTAGCCTTACTCTCCATCGGACAACTAATTGCCTCCACCGGATGTGACCAAACAAGAAAAACAACCGAGCCCGCCCTTAAACCGGTAGTTTCTGAGACAAAAAGTCCGGACACAGACGAAGTGCTGCTTCTGCTCGGTAATCGCCAAACCTATGACGAATGGCTTGAAAAACAACGCGGCAAAATAGTCTTGATCGACTTTTGGGCTACTTGGTGCGCACCTTGTGTTCAGCATTTCCCGGATACAGTCGCTTGGTACCGTAGATATCGCGATCAAGGCCTCAGCGTACTGACAGTGAGTATGAATGAACCTCAAGAGAGAGAGACCGTCCACGCATTCCTCAAACGCCAAAATGCAGCGATGGATAATCTCTTGACCGAATATGGAGCAGGCGGCACCTTTGTAAGTGCCTTTGATATTCCCGGGGAGATTCCGTACTACTTGCTCATTGATCAAAACGGAACGATTCGTCACCGATTCAGCGGCCAACCGGAAGGCATGAAAGACTGTGAAGGGATTGATCGCATCCCCGAACGGATTGAAGAGTTACTTCGAAACATATCGTCAGGGATTTCTACATCATCGAACTAAAGGGAAATTCCATGCTTGCAAACTCGCGTAACCTCAAAACAATTCTCGTCCTCGGTTTGGTATTCACTTGGACTACCCTAGGAATACCCAGTCCCCCCACGCTCGCGCATCCTCAACTACCTACATCTCAAGTAACATCCCCAGCACAACAAGTTTTCGAAGTTCCGCAGCAAATTCCCGAACAGATCGATCGCTCCCCCGTCGACCTGGTCATTGGTCCCACAGCAAAAAACCCGCAATGGATCCTAACGGTCAACCAAACTTCGAATTCCGTTTCCTTGGTTGATCTTGATAACGGTTCGGTTCTACATGAGCTCCCTGTCGGTAAGCACCCGACCGGAATCGTCCTACACCCAGACGGCCAAAACGTTTTTGTTTCCAGTAGCTACACCGATACCATTCATTCCCTAAAAATCCAAAATGGAAAAATCGAACCTGTAGCAACCTGGGACGCACCTGGTCAACCCACCGGCTTAGCCATCACTCCGGATGGGAATCGATTAATGGTCGCGATGACAGATCGCGACGTCGTCCTCGAATTCGATACTACTGAGGGAATACTACTCCGAACAATCCCCGTCGGACGTTGGCCACGTTCGATGGCAATCGACAAAAACGGATCTCGTATGGTAGTGGGGACCAGCGGTGATCGGGGGATTTCTATCGTCGACCTCATTGACGGAAAGACGGTACATATCGATCGCTTTGTCGGCTTAAATATCGGGCATATGCAACTTTCCTCAGACGGACAGCACGTTTACTTTCCCTGGATGGTCTACCGACGCAATCCAATCAACGAAGGGAACATTCGACTCGGTTGGGTCATGGCAAGTCGCTTGGGACGAATCGGCTTTTCAGACGATGCACGAAGAGAAGCCATATCGTTAGATCCACCCCGGCAAGCGGTAGCCGACCCCCATGGAATTTGCTTAACGTCTAATGATTCCCACGTTGTCATGTCTGCTTCAGGAACTCACGAGTTACTGGTACTACGTATCCCAGGACTACCATTTGAAGATCGAGGTAGTACTGACCATATCCCGCGTGAATTGCTCAATCAACGCGAGGGAATCGCAAGCGATGAAGACAGATTCTATCGAATCGAAGTCGGAGGACGCCCACTAGGCATCCGAATGGATTCCGACAATCGGACTGTTTATGTTGCAAATTATCTCGATAACTCAATTCAACTTGTCGACATCATTGATCGTAAAGTCAAGCGTCGAATCCCCTTGGGAGCTGACCAACAGCCAACATTGATTCGTCGCGGCGAAGCCATTTTCTACGATGCAAAGCGCAGTTTGGATCAATGGTACAGTTGCCATAGCTGCCACTACTTGGGTGGAACGAACTCCGTCGCGATGGATACGATGAATGATGGCTCTCCTTATACATTCAAAACTGTCCTACCCCTCTATCAATGCGCCGACACAGGGCCCTGGACTTGGCATGGCTGGCAAGACAACTACAAAGCAGCCATGAAACACTCTTTGCAAACCACGATGCTCGGGCCAGCACCCACCGACGATGACGTAGAAGCTATAGGAGCATTTCTCGGGTCCTTAAAACCACCACCGAACTACCGCTCGAAGTTGCAAGACGATGCAGCGACACGTGGTGAGAAGATATTTCGAAGTAGCAAATTTGGCTGCCAAGAATGCCACTCCAATCGGGCACAAGGCGACAAACAAATCCACGACCTAGGCTTGGGAGTCGGCGGAGATGCCTACAAAGGGTTCAACACGCCAAACCTTCAAGGGGTCTTTCGCAAAGTGCTCCTTATGCATGACGGAAGGCACGATACGCTTGAAGAGGTTCTCAAAGGTGCGCATGCCCCCGAAAACGTCCGCGGTGAACCCCTTAGCGACAGTGAGATCTCTGATCTCGTTGCCTATCTCCAATCCCGCTAAAAGATCAACAAAGTAGCCATAACTATGGCTCGATTCTTCGGTCGATGCCCTACTCGCTCCACCGAAGAGAGTCCCTTATCGGATCAAAACAAATAGTAGGGTCTGTCTGAAATCCTCTACGAACCCAAGTTCAAAAGCCAGGTAGGAATCCGAGGAAAATCCTGGTATGGTAAGGAATCAGTAATGTGGGAACCGATTGCTAGAGACGAATCCGATTAGATCGGGGTGTGAGTGTGACAGATAAGCAAATAAACGAAGCGCGGATGCTCAGAGGGATCGAAGTTGTTGTGATCGTAGGCGCTGGATGGACAGGCCGTCAAATTGCTGGACAAATGCTCACACATGGAATCCAGGTCATTCTGTGCGACGAATCCTCCGGAGCTTTGAATACTTCAAAAAGCTGGATTCTATCGAACCTAAAATCCTTCTCGCAAGAAAAATACTGGCCGCCAACAAGCGAAACCGCTGTTGAAACCCGCCTTCAACTTGTGCATCCCGATGTCATCTTCTCTCCCCAAAAAGTCATTCGTAACGAAAACAACATTACCGAAGCGCATCGCTCCGTCGATTTATCATTCGGTGGCTTTGACAAATCTCTCGTTGACCTAGTTCTTGAATGTATACCTGAACAAGTCGCACTAAAACGACGGGTGCTAAAACTCGCTAGCGAACTGTATCCCGAAACGACCGTCATCGCTTCGAACAGCTCATACTTCGTTCCCTCGACGTTTTCGAAACACATCGTTGCCCCCGAACGATTCGCACACTTTCATTTTCATGTTCCAGTTTGGAAAGCAACCATTGTCGATGTAGCAGCCGGTCCCCTTACTTCTGAGCAGACACTACAACGCTTAGAAACACTTGCCAACAGCATCGGCCAAACACCGTTGGTACAACGTCGAGAAAATAGCGGATACGTCTTCAATGCAATGCTAAAGTCAGTACTTCAGTCTGCACTGCAACTCTTCGAACAAGGCATTGCTCAACCAGATCAAATCGATCTAGCTTGGACAAAAGCCACCGGAATGCCGGTAGGCCCCTTCGGTATGATGGACCAGATTGGGCTAGATATCCTTTACCAAACAATGTCTAACGCTCGATTCGTTGATGGCGACGATGTATGGATGCCTCTGATCGCTATCCTACAACCATACATCGACGCTGGCCAACTCGGGGTCAAAACAGGCCAAGGATTCTTCAAGTATTGAACTTTCAAATCTCACACTGCTCTGATCAATGCAAGGTGAGCCATAAAGCTAACTAACTACTCGTGCCCTGTTGCGTACTTGGGCTTTGGCAATGCCGGAACTTTTTTCACTTCTTCAGTAAGAACTTCAACTGCTTTTTCTAACTGTCGATCAATCCCTGCCGGGAGTTCCCCAGGCGTTGGCCAAAGAATGTAATCTGGAATCGCACCTCGAAGTTCCATATCTTCGCCGGTATCTAAAGAAAACCACCCACGGAACGGAGCCCGCAAGACACCGACGTCATTGATACGAGCCGCTCCCGTGCTTACGACGCCACCCGCCGTTTGAACGCCGACTACTTTGCCACGACCAAGATATTTGATCGCATGACTAAAGATCTCCGCATTGCTGTAAGAATTCTGGTTACACAACACAATGATCGGCTTTGACCAAGTCGCGTAGATCATCCGATCGTGTGGATATCCAATTCCACCCCCACGAGGGACCGTCATCGCATGCCGAGGTTGTGTAAGCGAGGTGAGCAAATGGTCGGTCGTCGATCCACCACCGTTGTCGCGTACATCGATCACGAGACCCTCTTTGCCGTACCCAACATTATAGAGTTGTTGTTCAAATTCGAGGAAACTCGATTCATCCATCGCTTGAATGTGAAGATATCCGAGCTTTCCATTTGAGAGCCGTTCCACCATTTGGCGATTTTGCTCCAACCAATGCTGATAAAGCAATGGTCGAACTCGTGCGTACGAAGTAGGGCGAAGCGTGATCTTCAATTCATCATTCCCAAGCTCCGCTCTGTTGTCCGGTTGCTCCGCTCTGTTGTCCGGTTGCTCCGCTCTGTTGTCCGGTTGCTCCGCTCTGTTGTCCGGTTGCTCCGCTTTGTTGTCCGGTTGCTCCGCTCTGTTGGGCCGACCTGCCTCATTCTTTGCTCGAAGTACGACCAAAGAAATATCTCGATCAAGCGGCCCATTGAGAACGAGCGTCAAATCCATATTCGGATCAACGCGCTGACCATCGATCTGCTGAATGATGTCCCCCGCACGCAACTTGCTCTTCGCTTTGTCCGCAGGGCCGTCCGGAAGTACATCGCGTATTTTTAAACCAGGTCCAAGATATTTGGGATCGAACCGCACCCCTAAATGTGCCGTTGGATAATCACGTTTTCGAGCCCCCTCGTTGTCGGCCCCTTCGCCGATCGACGGAGTGAATCCTAAATGCGAACCATTCAGTTCGCCTAGCATCAATTCAATCACTTCTGCCAGTCCGCGTTCATCAAGTACCTTCGAGGCCGCATCGGAGTACTTGCGACGAATCTCGTCCCAGTTTCGATTCCCCATCGCTTCGTCATACCAAATCTCATGCATCGCCAACCAAGCTGCTAGAAATCCCTCGCGGTACTTGCCGGATCGGGAACGCTCATGCTGAACCGAAAACGGATATCCCGTTTCCTTCTCGCCACCCTCGAGCTTCGTAGGGATTCCCTTTGACATCCCAAGAATTCCACCTGAGGACTTCGTCCATCGCGCGTCGCTCAGTACGGTCGAACTCATCAACTTGGGCGTTAGCTTGTCAGGAAATTCCACCGAATACCAACCAGACTTGCCATCCACCGAAGCAGAGAACGCAAGCTTCTTTCCATCCGGCGCGAAAATCAAATTCGTTTCACGCGTGTCCTGTAAGTTCAGCCTTCGAACCCGCTCATGAATCCGATCAAAATCAATCCGGAACGATTTGGACTTGTCGTCTGCTTCCGGCTTCATATCTCCCTTGGGCTCCGCCTTTCCTTCCGTTGCCTTTCCATCCCCTTTTCCATCTGCTGGCACTTCGGCCTTGGGATCCCCTTTTCCGTCGCTTGATTTTTGCTCTGGTACTTTGGACTCCGGTGTCTTGGGCTCCGCCTTTAAAGGTCGCTTCTTTTTCATCGTCTCGATCGCTTTATCAAGCGTTCGATCTCGAGACGACTCGTCATCGAATTCCTCTTGCAGATAAACATAATAGATGTCGCTCTCGTCTTGTGTTCGTCGTCCAGTAAACGCAAGCACCTTTCCGTCTGGAGAGAACACAGGCGACGTATCATTATCAGGGTGTCTAGAAACGTTCACCGGCGACTGATGCTTGTCGATCGGCATCACCCAAATTTCACTGTTGAAATCATTGTCTTGCGCCGCATAAGCAATCCATTTGCTATCGGGAGAAACACTGTACGCAATAGAGCTGAAGCTCTCGACCAATGTGGTGATCTCCTTGGATTCTACATTCATCGCGACCAGGGTGCCTCGACCAAGCTGCATCAGTAGCTGCTTACCGTCAGGAGTAAACCGCAACTCCGACTTCGATGGTGCGGAATTCGTTAGCCTCGTTTCGACGAACTCTGTCTGCTGCCACCAATACTTCGTTGGATCCTTAGGCTCAAGCTTCCAAACGTCAACTTGCCCACCCTCGCGCCGCGTAAACCAAAGTTCTTTTCCGTCGTTGGTGAAAAGCGGCGACTCCTCATAACCATCGCTGCGAGTCGCTTGAATCGGCTCCTTCAACTCCGAATCCATGACAAACAGGTCCCCGCCAGCTGTAAAGGCGATCTCAAGTCCATCATCCGTAAATGCCACTTGCTCTGCACGATTAAGATTGGACCGGAGCAAATCATCAGTGAGGTCCGAATCTTGAGCGACCGTGATTTCTAACTTTCTTGGTGGTTCATTTTCGTTTGGATTCATGACATATGTATCGAACAGATGCCTGAATACGATAGTTGAACCATCCCGGCTAAGCGTTGGCTTGTAGACTGAATCATCGTCAAACCCAGCAACTTTGCGTTGCCGAGCCGGTTGATCCTTCCCTGCAAAGCGGAAACGCCAAAGATCCAAACCATGTGATGTTCCTTTCGCGAAGTAAAATCCACGCTGGTTGGGCATCCACTGTGGCCAGAGGGATTCGACTCCTTCGTGCAACAACTCAGTGGTCTTCTGCGATTCCAAATCGAGCATCCAGATCTGAGATGCTCGCTCCCCCTTATATCCTTTTCGCCACCAACGCTCCCCCTCCCTTACAAAGAGGACCTTCTTACCATCGGGAGAAAGGCTTGGAGCAAGTGCCGTGTCATCCAAAAGCACCTTCTCCGCTGCACGCTTGGTCAAATCGATCTGCATCAATCGAGTTGCACCACGCCAATAGTGATCGCGCGCACCGATCGCTAAAACACTCTTTCCATCGGGGAACCAATCCCCCAGTGAAAATCCCTCGGAATGAAACGTCTTCTGCTCAGGTATCCCACCGTCGGAAGGCATGACGAATATCTGATTCGCCCCCGTGCGGTTCGAGATAAACGCCAAATGCTTTCCGTCCGGTGAAAACTTCGGCTCACTGTCATTCGCTGGATGATTGGTTAATCGCCTCGCTACACCACCCTCGCTGCTGACAGACCACAAGTCATTCGCCCAACGGAAAACAAGCGTCTTACCATTTGGAGATAGCGTATAGTCGCTAGCCATCTGTACCGAGACAGGCTCGATCGCAAACGTAGGCCTGCTTTCAACACAGATCGACAATCCAGCAAGAACCAGTGTAAGTACAGTTTGTTTAGCAACCTTCATGGCAGGTTTTCATACAGAAGAGTATAGATACGACAGAATCAAGATCCTACGAACCGGCAAAGCACCTTGGTAGAAAACTCTTCAAGTGCTCGATGAATAATGCAGGTTGCTCTAAGTTCGGCACATGCCCGCATCGGTCGAAGAAGTGCAATTCAGCATTTGGGATTTGCTGGTGGAACTGGTTCGCCACGTTCGGTGGCGTGATCTCATCTTCCTTCCCCCAAACAATCAACGTAGGCGTGGTCAGTCGATGCAACTCAGCCTCAACATTTCGATCCCGAGTTGCTCGAGAAATCCGAAGAATAAACCTCGCGTAATCCCTATCCTGAATCAATTCGTACCACTCATCGACGAGAGTATCACTAACCATGGCCTCGTCGAAAAAGATATCGGAGATAACGGACCTAACAAACTCTTTGGTCGGTTTTGGTTTGACACCATTTGTCAAACTCCGCTCGTATAACCCCGCGGACCCCGCCAGAACTAAACCACAAACACGGTCGGGATTCCGTAGTGAGTAGTCCATCGCAATCAAGCCACCGAGGGAATTCCCACACAGCACGAACGGTTCTTGGATTTGCTTCTCATCGATCAGAGCTGAAATCGCATCCGTCAAATCAGAGATGGACCGAGCGCCATGCGATCTACGATTACCACTCCGATCGATTGGTAACTGGGGAGCGATCAATCGAAAATCTGTAGAAAGCGGATCGATGACCTGAGACCAATGACCAGGAGACCCAAATAATCCGTGAAGTAGCACCACGGTATTCGGCCCATTGCCGCAATCCACAGTCTGTTCACAACGTAGTCCATCTTGCGTTGCAGAAGAATGGAAAAAATCTTTGGAGATCATGGGTGTGAGATTACACAAGTAAAAGTAAGGGCTAACGCAAGTACCCGTTCAGGCGAAAAAAAAGCGGTCGTCCTTCGATGACCGATTATTCATTCAGATCCTTGTGCCGCGAGATAAAGCTCGCAATTCAAAATTGCTTAGTTGCAACCGCAGCTTGGAGCTGCTGCAACTGGAGCTGCATCACAGCAGCTGCTCGCTGCTGGAGCCGAGCAAGAAGCCTTGCGAGACTTGCACTTTGCCAACAAGCCAGCGAGAACCTTAGGACGAGCTGCCTTTGGAGCAGCTTCACAGCAGCTAGCAGCAGCAGGAGCTGCATCACAGCAGCTTGGTGCTGGTGCTGCACATGGTGCTGGAGCTGGTGCTGCACATGGTGCTGGAGCTGCACATGGAGCTGGAGCTGCATCGCAGCAAGCGTCAGCAGCCGGAGCGCTGCAGGACTTCTTGCGTGCATGCAAACGAGCGAGTAAACCTACTCGCTTCGAAGATCCACCGCAGCTAGCTGGAGCTGGATCGCAAGCTGGTGCTGGTGCTGGTGCACAAGCTGGAGCTGCGGCTGCTGCCGAGCAAGAGCTCTTGCGAGCATGAAGACGAGCGAGAAGACCTTCTCGCTTCGCCGATCCGCCACAGGTTGCTGGAGCTGGCTCACAAGCTGGAGCAGCATCACATGCTGGGGCTGGTGCTGGTGCACAGCAAGATGCTGCAGCACCGCTGCAGTCACTCTTACGATTGAAAATACCAGCAGACGCACTGGACGAAGTAACCATCGCACAACCGACGATTGCTAAAGCAACTAAAACTCGACGCATTCGAAATCTCTCCAAAAAAACAAAAAGGGGTACACCACTTCCCGCGTTCACAACTCCTTGGCTGCCAATTCCCGATGTCAAAATCCTCTAGCGGGGTGCCGATCGAGTGCCGTACGACCTTCTCGATGTTGACGCGTAATCCGTTGACTTAGGATTCCCTCTAATTTCGTCAAAGGGAACCCAAACGGCAAAGTTTAGTGGTTTGATCACGCCTCGCACCTCCAATTCTACCCATTTTGCCGATTTTACCAAAACGAGGCATCAAAAAACCCCTACACAGAGGGGAATTAGCGATCTTGCGATATGTCCAAGCGACAACAGATTTCGTCGCTCCCCCTACAAGTCCCCCAGCAATTCGCGAACCGCAGCCGCCACATCCGGTTTCCGCATCAAGGATTCCCCTACCAAAATCGCTCCAACCTGGTTCTCTTTCAAATACACGACATCCCCATGCGTGGCGATTCCGCTTTCACCCACCAACGTAATCTCCTGCGGAATTAAAGCCCGCATCCGAACCACGTGCCCTAAATCCACGGTGAATGTATCCAAATTCCTATTGTTTACCCCAATCAGCTTGGGCCGTAACGCAAGAACCGGATCCAGATTCCCTTGGGCGTGGATCTCAATCAGTGCGGTCATCCCTAGCTCACAAGTCAATTCATAGAGCTCTTTCAACATTTCCGGGGACAAACACTCTGCTATCAGCAAAACTGCATCTGCGCCTGCCTCCCGCGCTTCCCAAACCTGATAGGGATCCACCAAAAAATCCTTACGCAGCACAGGTAAATCCACCAACTGCCGAATCTCGCGCAGGTAATCGAGACTTCCCTGGAAATAGGATACGTCAGTCAGAACACTTAGCGCCGCGGCCCCCCCAGATTGGTACGCAAGTGCAATCCCCACCGGGTCAAAAGGATCGCGGATAATCCCCTTCGATGGACTCGCTCTCTTGACCTCAGCAATTAGGCGCATCCTCGAATGCCCCGTCAAAGCCCCAATAAAGTCCCGTGGTGGTGCCGCAACGGCCACGTCGCGCTTCAATCCCTCAAGAGGTCGCTTGCCCTTTGCAATCGCAACCTCCTCCCACTTGGTCTTAACGATTTTTTGAAGGATTGAGCTCATCAGCTAACCAAATCGGAATCGAAAACCCGAACTTGCTTCCAATTGGGCTTCTGCTCCTCAATGAACTTCAAGTGCCTCGGCTCCGTTTGATAAGCATCATGGGCTGCACGACTCTCGAAAACCAAGTTCAACACAACGTCGTATCCATGGTCATTTACTGGACGAGCTAGCTCCCGGTTCAGTGTGCCAACCGAATAATAGACAACCCCAGGATGCCCGCTGAGGTATTTCGCGCAAGCAGTCAACAGCTCTTCAACTTTCGATGCACTTGCATCTTGAAGAGTAAAATAGACCATGTGTGAAAGGTGTTTTGACATGTGGACTCGCTTGGTTAATTCACCAAATTCTACAGGGAGCTCGAAACAAGAACAAAAAGCGGGTTACCCCATCTCTCGTACGCCACCATCGGCAACGGTCGCGTAGTATACCTTGAATTATCCGGCGAGAAAGCAGATCAGCAATCAATTTGCAGAAGCCCCACCGGTCCTGTCGAAAACACCCCCAGAGTCGGTTATCCTTACCCGTTACCTCTTCGAAATGGATAGGTTTGATAGCTACCTGCACCCCCAAAGGGAAAAAAAGTATGACAGACCAACAACGCTTGGTTTCGCGAAGATGCTTTTTGGGACTTGCAATCGGAGGGATAGGACTCTCCAGCCAATTACTGAACACAAATCTCTCAGCAAGCGTTCCCCAGCCTACGACCCTCGACGATTCTATCGATCCAAAATCTATCGAACTGATTTGGGACGGCAATTCGCTTGACGGATGGATGAGTCTTGATGGCAAACCAGTCTCCGGAGGATGGTCAGCTAAAGATGGAACCATCTCATTGAAAAACACCCTGATTCGTACCGGACATATCATCACTCGCAGAGAATTCGGAGACTTCGAACTATCCTTCGAATGGCGACTGGCCAAAGGTGGAAATAGCGGAATCAAATACCTCGTACGCAAATACGATGAGCGATCGTTGGGTTTCGAATACCAAATCTACGATCCCGATGGAAAACCCGTCGATGCGAAAAACTCTACGGCTTCGATTTACGATCTTGTCGCACCAAATGCAAAAGCTAAATCACATCCCGCCGGTCAGTGGAACACTGCAAAGATCGTTGTGCGAAAAAGTAGAATCGAACATTGGCTTAATGACGAAAAGGTAGTCGATGCGCAAGTCGGCGACGAACCGTGGAACCGTCGAATCGCCGAAAGCAAATTCAACGATGTCCCTGACTTTGGTAAAAACACCTGCGGTCGCATCATGCTTACCGACCACGGTAGCGATGTGGACTACCGAAACTTTCAATTTCAATCCTTTGAAACAAACTGCTAGTCATGATGAAAAACAATCCTTTATTACACCGTCGTACGCTCATCGCCAGCGCAGCGACCGGACTCGCTTGGGCTACCCAAGCTCGCTATGTACATTCTCAAGTGCCTGCAACAGAAGCCCCACAACGAACCGTCGTAGGAATTATGGGATTCAGTCGCGGTCGCGATCTCGCAGAAGAACTGCTTAAAATCCCCGCTGTCGAAATCAAAACGATCTGTGAAACCGACCGGCTACGCGGTGAATCGGGAGTGAAACGGATCGCTGAAGCCGGCGGTAAAGCCCAATGGGTTAGCGATATTCGAAGGATGCTCGACGACCCGCAAATCGATGCATTCTTCTGCGCCGCTCCGAACCACTGGCATGGCCCCGCTGCTATCCTCGGTTGCAAAGCCGGGAAACATGTCTACGTCGAAAAACCCGCTTGCCATAACCCCCAAGAAGGTGAATGGATGGTTCGAGCCGCAGAACTCTCGGGCAAGTGCGTCCAAGTTGGGAACCAACGACGAAGTAGCACCGGCTGCCGAAACGCAATGGCTAAACTTCACGAAGGTGCCATCGGAAAAGTCTATCTAGCACGAGCCTTCTTCCAAAGAATGCGAGGCCCTATCGGTACCGAACTCGATAGCAACCCACCCGAACACCTCGACTACGAACTGTGGCAAGGCCCCGCTCCCCGCCGCCCCTTCCGAAAAAATGTGGTGCATTACAATTGGCACTGGTTCTGGCACTGGGGCAACGGTGAACTTGGAAACAACGGTGTACACCCCCTAGACCTATGCCGCTGGGGTCTTCAAGTCGAATACCCAAAGCGAACCATCTCTTCCGGCGGAAGATATCGCTACCTAGACGATCAAGAAACTCCTGATACTCACCAAGTCGCTTGGGAGTTCGAAGGCGGAAAACAAATTCACTACGAAGGCCTCTCGACCACCAAACGACCTAACGGCCCCTTCGTATCCTTTGTCGGTTACGATGGAACGATGGAACTCGACTCAGATGGCGGTTACCAAATCTACGATGCTGACAATAAACTGGTCGAAGATTCCCCTAAAACCGACTGGGGACAAAAGGACCATGTCCGCAACTTCATCGATGCCGTTCGAAGCAACGACCCAAGCAGACTCAACCAACCTGTTCTCAGTGGCCATCAAAGCACCTTGCTCTGCCACCTCGGAAACATCGCGCATCGAACTGGTCAAGCCATCGATACCGATCCCCGCACCGGCAGATTACTTACCTCCGACCTGCCACCCGGACTGTGGCGACGAGAGTACGATCCTCAATGGGAAAAACAAATCGAAGTGTAATCACCGGAGACTAAGCAATCCCACGCAACGCCTTCGCAACATCGCCGATATTTTGGGACTTATCCAAATCCAAATCGCTGAGCAAAGGTAACAAGGGGCCGGTATTCGCAACACCTGCCCCACGCACAGCCTCATGCAAAACGCGAATCGGGGATATGTCATTGCGCAAATCCTCTAACGGCTCAAAAATTCGGCGAATACCCTCTGCACGGTCCCAATCCCCCAACTGCATCGCACGAAGCATCTGTGTTGAAAGATCTGGACGTACACATACGCAACCACTCGTAAAACCACCCATGCGAAAATCTCGCATGTGGCAAATCGCAGGCTGCTCGCCCATACCACTGACAAATAGCTTTGAACTGATCCGCTCTAGCAATTCTTTCAGATACGCATCATCCGCAGGATTCTGCTTCACAACCGCATACTTAATCCAACTGACAGCCCCATCATTGACCAGTCTCTCGACAGCCTCCACCGGCAACCATCGATCAAACTTTAAATACAACACCACTGGCTTGCCCATCTTGTCGACAGCAAGCCGAATACCTCGTTCGATGCCTTGACAATCGGTTATGTCCTTCTGCGGTAACACCATCGCGGTGTCAATCGGCAACTTCGATAACTCGACTGCCTGATCCATCATCATCCCAAAAGATGGTCCAAGCGACGGGATCAACCAAGCATCCGAACCAGCAAGCTCGCATAACATGGCAACCGTCTGAGCATACTCCGAGGGACGTATGTGATAGAAGACGGCATTACCACCATAAAGAAAAGTCTTAATGCCGCCAGCACGCAGGTCGGTAATGAGTCGCTGATTCTCTTCAG
The DNA here is from genome assembly GCA_040373655.1 of Pirellula sp. Taxonomy (GTDB): domain Bacteria; phylum Planctomycetota; class Planctomycetia; order Pirellulales; family Pirellulaceae; genus JBKCUI01. The sequence goes on from JBEICB010000016.1 coordinate 26,791, forward strand.
GACACACCACCAAGTTGCTTTTGCGACACAATGGTGGTACTGCGATGACACTCTGACGAATCTTCTCTGTAAAGTCAATCGAGGAGCCAAATGAACGATTCATGACGAACTTTCCATCCTTTAGGTATTAAAGACCTCGACCTGTTATCTGCACAAGAGCCTCGAGATAACGCTCTCGCGTTTGCTCCACAATCTCCCTTGGTAATTCCGGTGGCGGACTGTTCTTGTCCCAAGTCGATCGGTCCAAAAACTCTCGCAAGAACTGTTTATCAAACGAAGCCTGCGGACCTCCCGGCTTCCACTGCGAGGCTGGCCAAAACCTTGAGGAATCTGGTGTTAACACCTCGTCGATCAAAATCAACCTGTCTTGGTACCACCCCCACTCCAACTTGGTATCCGCGACGATGATCCCCCGCTCCTTCGCGTATGCATTCCCTTTACGATATACCTCCAACGATCGCTCTTTCAACTCCTCTGCAACCTCACTTCCAAGCGCGGCGACCATGTGCTTGAACGACACATTCTCATCATGCCCTGTCTCCGCTTTGGTAGCTGGAGTGAACAAAGGGTTTGGCAAAGCATCACATTGCTTTAAGCCCGCCGGAAGCCCAATACCACAGACCTCTCCAGTGGCCAAGTAATCACGCCATCCGCTTCCTTCTAAATAACCTCGGATTACACACTCAAAGGGAACAACCGACGCCTTTCGCGTGACAATCGTCCGCCCAACCAACGCTTCAGATCCCTCCATCGCCGCAATTTCCGATGGCAATTGCTCAGACAAAACATGATGCTCCACTCCTAGCATCTCAAACCAAAACAGACTAAGTCGCGTGAGAATTCGCCCCTTATCCGGTATCCCATTGGGCATCACCCAATCAAACGCGCTGATCCGATCCGTAGAGATCATCAATAGACGATCCCCCAAATCGTAAACATCGCGAACTTTGCCCTGGCGTTTTGGAAATGGAAGTTGCGTCTGCAGCAGTGCTTGGGACATCGGAAAAATGTTGGGATATTAAAAAGTAAATCAAGTTCTCGACAGGTAGTTGCGACCGTCGATTCTAACGAACAGTACCAAGTTATGCGCCGTTTTCCCGCTTCTGCAAACTCGGTTTGTAAAGTTTTCGCCCCAGAAGAGGATGAAACGGGGTCCAAGCATCCCCGGAACGGTCTTGAACAATCTGTTCCTTCGCTGCATTGAGCTTCGCATCCATCTCGTCGAGATAGTGAAATGCCAACGCCTCCATCGTCATCGGTACCTTAGGGCTGCCATGCTCCAGACTCCCATGATGCGAAACTACGATGTGTTCAAGCCGCAACAACTTGCTACCGTCCAACTCCACCCCGTCCTTGCGTAAGTCCCCCGCAATCCGTTCCAATATTACAACACCTTGGACCAAATGCCCAAGCAATTGACCTGGATCGCTGTAAGTCAATTCGTTCTCAAACGCAAGCTCTTCTGTTTTTCCAAGGTCGTGCACTAAAGCAGCCGCTATCAACAAATCGCGATCTAGCTCTGAATAAAGAGAGGCACAAGCCTCCCCGAGTCGGATCAACGAGACGATGTGCTCGAGCAATCCACCCGGATACGCATGATGCGCCTTGATCCCCGCCGGCGCAATCTTCAGGCGCTCTGATAGGACCGAGTCTTTGACAATCGCTTCGCAAATCACCCTCACCGTATGATCTTTGATCGTTCCAATACATCCCAGTAATACATGCCACTGCTCTTCGTTGACGGCCTTATCAAGAGCATCGAAATCTTCAAGCTGAACTTCCTCAGGCTCGACTCGCTGCATCTGATTGACAATGATCTGCAAATTCCCATTATGCAACTGAGCTATACCTTGCACACGTAAAAAACTTCCCTTGGGAAAACGATCTGCGAGTCGTTCATCGGTGTTCCAACGCATGGCACTGATCGTACCTGTCCGATCCTGCAACTGTAGCAACAAGTAACTGTTGCCCTGGCGATTCGCCCTCGTTTGCCGATCTGCGATTCGAAAAACGCCGTCGACAGGTGATTGTGGCTGTAAATCTCGCAAGAACTGTTTTGGCATAAGATGTACTATGTCGAGAGTGGACTATGTCGGATGGATACTCGGTCGCAATATAAACGCTGTCGAAAACTGACTCTTGCACACCAGCAGAATCGATCAGCTTGATGCACTAGCGTAACTTCGCAGCGCCCTGGTAAATACCCAGCGACTGATCAGCAGGGCGAAGATCGTAGCGAGAATTGCGTAACCGGCCAGTCCCCATTCCCATCCTTGACGAGGAACCAACGGCTGGGCCAACAATCGAGCTGGTACGTTAATGATCACCAAAATAGGAATGAAAAACGTAAAGATCCACCACAATGGTATCCCCCATCCCGTCTGGTAAATCTCCATTGGATACCTCGAGAAATTCGTAATGTAAAACCAAAAGTCATACAGACTTTGGTTGCGCCCAAGCCAGATGCTCGTCGAAGCCAAGCAAATGATCAAACTGTAAAACAGAAGGACACCACAAACGATGTAAACCACGTACAAAGCCAGCAATGATATGCTCCACTCCCAAACAGGATCTTCGCGCTGAGCTAAACGCAACAAGGCGTAAATTAATATCACAATCCCCCCGAAAAAGTTACTGAAAGACGCCCACTCCACTCGACGAAACGAAATTAGAAACTGTGTATCGATCGGTTTGAGCAACGCGTAATCCAAGCCTCCGGTTCGAATCAACTCACTGAACTCCTGCGCGTTGGGCATCATCAACGCTTGTACAATCGAATTGATAATCCAAGTCGTTGCTAGAAAAACATAGAACTCGTCTCTCCCCCATCCCGTATCTGCGCCAATGCTTCGCACGTGATAAAATATAAAAAGGTAGAACCCAAGATTCATCAATAACCAAGCTAGACTTGAGAGGCAGTCAAGAAAAAAATTCCCCCTAAAGGTCATGTCTCGTATCAAACTGTTCCGCGCAAAGCCAAAGAAGACGTAAAGGTACCGCATTCGCGATGTCCCCTGCAATCCAACACTCTCAGCCGCCGACCCAATTTCCAAAGAAGATGTGGTAGGCGAATCGTACTTCGTCGTGCTCATATTCTCCCTTGTTCACTCCAGAGTTGAGCGAGCACGATTCCGTGTTCGACCGCTTGAAGCATCTCGTCGAGGCACGCGAACTCCCTCGTCGAATGAATATTGTATTGCCCGACCGATAAGTTAGGGGTCGGAAGTCCTAGATGGGACATAAGCGATCCATCGCTGCCACCTCGTATTGCATCTCGCTTACATGTCCTGCCCAACTTTGCATACGCCTTCTCTGCCAAATCTGCTGCTAAAGGAAACTCTTTGAGCTTGTCCCCCAAATTCCTGTACTGCTCGACAATCTCCACTTCCACACCCAACCGCGGTTCCTCTTGGACAAACTGCTTTGCAAGCCCCTTAAGATAGTCGGCGTACTCAACCAACTTGGAAGTTTCAAAATCACGTAGCAAAATTTGAACTGTTGCTTCAGATACCGAAGCTTGCATAACGTATGGATGCAAAAACCCCTCCCGCAAAGCAGTCGACTCGGGTGATAAATCCTCTGTCGGCAAACTAGCAATGAAACGACAAGCCGCCCGCAACGCGTTGACCATCTTTCCCTTTCCTACGGAAGGATGGGTGTTGATCCCGCGAAAACTCACGGTTGCTAAATCGGCAGAAAACGTCTCAACGTCGATCGTACCCGAAGCCCCACCATCTAGAGTGTACCCTGCAATCGCCCCTGCTTTCGCCAAGTTAAAGTGCCGAGTCCCCCTTCCGATCTCCTCATCGCAAGTGAACAACAGTCGGATCGGACCATGTGGTAGATGAGGGTTTTCCATCAAGGTGTGCGCAAGCTCCATGATGGCTGCAACGCCTGCCTTGTCATCCGCTCCCAAAAGGGTCTTGCCATCGGTCGTGACAATTGTCTTACCGAACAACTGCTTTAACTCCGGGGTTTCCGATTCTCGAATAACATCCCCGCTCAACAATGGAATATCCCCTCCCTCATAGCATTCAATGACTTGAGGCTTGCAATGATCACCCGGCGCTTCAGGTGAGGTGTCTAAGTGTGCATTAAACAGAATTGTCGGAACCGCCCCTTCAACCGTTGCAGGCACTGTCCCCCAAACCAATCCGTAGGCGTCTTGCTCCGCATCTAAAATCCCCATTTCTTTGAGCTGCTTGACGAGGATCTCCCCTAAAAGCCACTGCCCACGACTACTGGGGTAATCCTGCGTATTGGGGTCTGCGGTGGTTCCTATCCGCACGTATTGCAAAAAACGATCGAGAAGACGTTGACGGTGCACTTGCATGACTGAAATCTGTACTTCGCTGAAGTCTCTATTCTTAAAAACCGTTTCCTCTGGACCCGCTAGAACAAGGAATTACCCCGGAGAAGGCCCAGTTTGAACCACAGTCGCCGCACGGCGGCAATCCGCTCAGTCTAACGGATAATCACGCACTATGCCCCCACCTTACCCAAAGGCGGGGATACTTGTCGCGTTTCCTGACTTTTCAACCTGGCTAACTATTTCGACTTGGCCAAACCGCATCCAAGACTTTGCCGACTGAATCAGAACGATTCAACACGTAAAAATGAACGCCAGGGATTCCATGACGCAAAAGATCCGACAGTTGTTCCGTTGCAAATTCGACACCTACCTGCCCCTGCCAAACTTCGTCGTCGTGCTGCGATAACCTCGCAACCAACGTCTCTGGCAACTTGGCCTTGCACAACTGAGTAAACCGAAGAATCCCCTTGAGATTGAGAATCGGTAGAATGCCAGGAACGATCGGAATCTCAATCCTTGCTTTTTCGCAACGATCGACGAACCGATAAAAGTCGTCGTTATCATAAAACAACTGGGTGACAATAATGTCCGCCCCCGAATCTACCTTTCGCTTCAAATTCTCCAAATCCACCTCTGCCGTTGGGGCCTCCTGGTGAACTTCTGGATACCCCGCAACGGCTATCCCAAGTTGAGGGTATTTGGATTTGATTAGCGAAACCAATTCGTTGGCGTAGCGAAGCCCTCCCTCGGTTTGCTGAAACTCCGATTGCCCCTTCGGCGGATCCCCTCGGAGAGCAACGATGTAGTCAGTACCCATCGAAGTGACCTTGTCGAGATACCCACAAAGCTGCTCTATCGTTGAGCCGACACAAGTCAAATGGCTGGCAACCCTCTGTCCAAAACGGGTCTTTAAAGCTTCGATAATCTGGATCGTGCGATCACGGGTAGAGCCACCCGCTCCGTAAGTGCAAGTAAAGAAATCAGGTTGAAATTTCTTCAAATCCTCAATCGTCCCTAACAATGCCTCAAAGGCCTCGTCCGTTTTCGTCGGAAAGACTTCAAAAGAAAGCCCTAAACGGTCCTTGCCGAAGAATTCGTTCAACCTCATAACAATCGTTCCGATAAAATGCTAACTGCGAAGCCCCAATGCTATCTGCGATTGGACAACCGTGCCGCCGGTGCTCCGTAAAAAACGGCTCATTAAAATACCTTGCGCTTGATCATCTTGGAATGCTCTTTCACAATCTATCGTCGATTTTGATGACTTTCCAAGCTCGAAAGACACCGCAACTTCACAACAAACCACCTCGCACGAAGGAAGCCCGTAATCATGACCGCAAAACCACTCGAAGGAAAACGGGTTCTGGCCTTTGTTGGAGATATTTACGAAGATCTCGAACTCTGGTACCCCAAACTAAGACTCATCGAAGCCGGGGCTGAGGTCATCATCGCGGGGGAAGAAGCTGGAAAAAATTACTCCGGCAAAAATGGTTACCCCTGCATGTCCGATGCTGCAATCGCTCAAATGCGATCCGAAGACTTCCACGCTGTCTTGCTACCCGGAGGATTCATGCCCGATCGCTTGAGAAGACTCCCTAAAGTTAAACAACTTATTGCAGAGTTTTCCAATGACAAAAAATGTGTCGCTGCTATCTGCCATGGCGGATGGTTAGCAATCTCCGCGGGTGTCTATCGAGGCGTGCAAGTCACAGGATCCCCAGGAATCAAAGACGATCTCGAAAATGCTGGAGCCATCTGGGTCGACGCACCTGTTGTCGTCGATCGCCATTTCGTCTCAAGCCGAAAACCGGATGACCTTCCATGGTTCGTCCCGTCCATGATCGATGTCATGCTCCAGCAAACCTAGCGTCATGCATAGTGCAGAGTTCGCACGCTTTGTATTTGAGCCTTCATCAAATCGAAACCATCCAGAATCCTCGCTAGGAGCATTATCCCTTGTCGAAGAGCACGTATTTTTTGCAACTCAGCGATACGCATTGGGCCTTCGAGCCAATCGGCGACGGAATCGATCCAAAACTTCGGTTCGAGAAGCTTCGAAAATGGATTCACACTTGCAAAGCCCCTATCGATTTCATCGTCCACACTGGAGACTTGGTACATCGTGGACATATCGATGGAGATACAGGTGCATCGACCCGCGAAATGTGGAGACTCTCTCAAGAGTTAGGAATTCCAGTCTTTCCGATAGCCGGAAATCACGATAACCGTAGTGTCCTAGCAGAGTGCTTTTGGAGTACCACTAAAAACCTCCCCAACTTCAACGCAACCCCCTTCACATCACACTCATCCGTCACATCTTCAAAACTTTCCTATCAGTTTACCCACAACGATGAAGTCTTCCTCGTCCTCGATGCCCGCGATAACCAACAAATAGATCCCCAAGGCTGCTTGGATCCCGAACAATTCCAAGCCCTCGATTCTGTACTCTCGCAAAACACTCGAAAGCTTACTCTTTTCTTACACTACCCTCCTATCGCGCTGGATTGCGGTTGGATCGATCGCACCATGACAATCCAGAACGGCATCGAACTCCATAGCCGTTTGATACCCTACCGCGACCGTATCCGAGCCGTCTTCTTTGGGCACATCCACCGCCCAACTTCCGTCTTTGTCGACGGAATTCTTTACGCCAGCTCTGGAAGCTCGGCGATGCATTTCCCAAATTTTCCAAACACCACTTCCGTCGAATTCCAACGTGACCCAATTGCCTTCGCTAACTATGTTACCATCAGAGAACACTCTATCTGGATCAAGCCTCAATGGGTTTCCATAGAATAGTCCCCTAAGGCATCTTCAACTCTCACGCTCCAAAAAACGTTGAGTTGGCACAATCAGCCCAGGAAAGAAAGCCCGATACAGGGAATGGAACAAGCTATGCAAAAGGATCAATCGAATCGCCAGCCACAGAATCCAACCACTTCCACCCAACAATGGGAAAAGTGTAAGGCCTGGGCGCAACTGGTCCGCATACCGAATACTTTCACAAGCAGCGCTGATGTTCTTGCAGGAATGTGTATCGGCGGCCTAAATACCCATTCGTTCCTGCAATACCCTCTCGCGGGTGCCATCGCCGCCACCGGCTCCATCGCCCTCTATTGGGGAGGTATGGCACTCAATGATGTAATGGATCTGAAAGAGGACCTTGCCAATAATCGCCCCGGTCCCATAGCGCGCGGAGCAATTCCACTTCGTACCGCACAACTTGCAACCGGAATCTTGCTCTTATCGGGAGTCCTCCTAGCCACTCTTGCCGGCTGGCTTGTAACCACCCAATGGCAAGCTACTTTTGTCGTCGCTATCGCACTCGTTCTTTCCATCCTCGGTTACGACGCTTGGTTCAAAACAACCCCTCTGGCTCCGATGCTCATGGGCGCCTGTCGAACGCTTAACCTCTTCCTAGGGGTCGCAATCGCCCGTGGGGAAAACATTACATCCCTATCGATCGATCACTGGGGTATTCCGATCGCCTTTGGCATCTATGTCATGGGCTTTACAATCGCAGCAAGAAAAGAATTTCTCAGCGAACAGTCACGAATGCGACTAGCTACCGGATGGGCAGTTTGCGCCTTGGGAATCGCATGCATCTCCGCACTTCTATGGTATCACCCGACCCCTTCTCTTCAGCGAATAATCTCCTTGCGTGGGGAGTGGTCGCGATGGTTCTTCCCAGCCCTATTCTGGATACTGGCCTTACCCGTAGCTCGTCGCGCTTGGATCTCTTACCGCTCGCTAAAAGGTCCCGATCTTGGCGCTGCGATTCGTCAAGCCATATTACAAATTCTATTCATCGATGCCGTGATCGCTCTCGTCTATGCAGGTTCATTTGCCGGGCTGTTTATCGCTGCTTTTGTCATCCCTACTCTCTACCTCAGCCGCACATTCCGATCCACTTGATCCAAACCTAAAAGATCGGCATTTCGATAAACATAAACTCGTGATGCCTCCCCATCGATTAAATGCTAACCCCCTATCGATTTCGTCGTGCAACGAACGAAACCTTTGACCGCCAAGCCCGCACTTGAAACAACGACTATGCCTAAAACACACTGGCTCATTTTATTGGTGCTACTGATTGAAGCACCTTCATTTCTACAAGCACAAGACAAACCCGTAGATTTCTTCGAGTCCCAGATTCGCCCCGCATTACACACCCACTGTCTGGAATGTCACCACCAAGGAAAAGCCAGCGGCGGGTTGACCCTTGACGCAAGATCCGGCTGGGAAGAAGGCGGTGATTCAGGGCCCGCCATCGTAAAAGGTAAGCCGATGGAAAGCCTGCTTTTCCGTTCGATGGCCCACTTAGAGTCGGGTTTAGAGATGCCCTCGAAATCCCCCAAAGTACCGGACGATGTATTGCATGCCTTTAAAAAATGGATTGAAGATGGAGCTATCGATCCACGCAACTCGCCCGAAGCATTTGATCCATCCCAAATCGCAGATTGGGAAACTCTCTCTGCACAACGAGCTTCTTGGTGGGCTTGGAAACCTCCTCGCCATCACCCGCTTAATTCTAGTGACAATCAGAACCTCGTCTCAACCGATGACAAGTCTCAGGGCTCCTCAACTGGAATCAATGCGAGAATCGATGATTGGATCAACCAAAAACTCTCTGAACAAAAGATCGCCCCCTCACCGAAAGCCGATCCGGCCACACTAATTCGTCGCGTCAGCTACGCCCTGCGAGGATTACCACCCTCCCTCGAAGAACTTCACATCTGGATACCGAAACTCTCAGATGAGACAACCGAAAAACAAGCCTGGAACGATCTAGTAGACTACCTTCTCGAAACACGAGAATACGCCGAACATTGGGCCCGCCACTGGCTTGATATCGTTCGCTATGCCGAAACACATGGCTCCGAAGATGACGCCTACCTCCCCTTCGCCTATCGCTATCGAGATTACGTCATCCGCGCCTTCGAATCGGATGTACCTCTCGATCGCTTCATCCAGGAACATATCGCAGGGGATCTGCTAAGTCCCAGACTACACCCACAACAGAACTGGAACGAAAGCCTCATTGGGGTGTGCTTTTATCGGCTCGTCGAATTCAATCAAACCCCGGTCGATGTCAAACGCGAAGAAATTGCTGTCATCGACAGTCAAATCGACACTCTGGGAAAGGCATTTCAAGGTCTTACAATCTCCTGTGCGCGGTGCCACGATCACAAATTCGATCCCATCTCTGATGAAGACTATTACGCTCTGTACGGAGTACTGCGTAGCACTCGAACCGCCATGCGTGTTCTAGAGGATCCTGCTTCTATCAAGCCTATGCTCGAGGAACTCAAGTCCCAACAACCTGCCCTCGGCAAAGAACTTCTACGTAACATGAAGTCCCAGCTTCGCACTTGGCGCGAGCAAATCCAACCTGCCGCACAATGGGTACGTAATCAACAAAGTGACGGTCCTAAATGGGAAGATCGAAAATGGGAAGATATCCAATCCACTCTACCCGATGATCCCTGGACCAAACGCTTAGCACTTTGGGCTCATCGCCCGAAAAATGCCCCCACCGAATCACTGCTCAAGTTGCTCATTGCCGACGCAACAGGTCAGACCGAACACTTTACCAAACTCGCCGAAACACACTTCAATCAATCTCGTGTCTGGGACGACTGGAATCAAGAGTTGCTCGCCAACCGCAAGCAACTTCCAGCAAGCGCACAAGCCAACTCCCCGTCCACCAAAATCCTATTTGATTTAAGAAACACCCCCACTTCGTCCATTCAGTCCTACAATAACAACTCGTCGTTTGAAGGGTGGCGAGTTACTGGTTTCGGACTTCCTGATTCACCGATTATCTCTGGTGAAAATCACACCAACACCGGGCGCAACACACACTGGTGCGTCTCGGAAAAACTTCCGTACCTTCTCGGCGGATTAGCCGAAAACGGCTACCACAGCAACCTATGGACTGACCGGGCTACCGGCGCACTGCGATCACCTGATTTTATCGTTGAATCCGACGCTATCTCCCTTCGTTGCCAAGGATCCGGCAATGCACGTGCCCGACTCGTCATCGAGAACTTCCAAGGCGACTCCTTGTTATTCTCAACTCTCAATCCAACACTCTCCTCCGCCGAATCAACCTGGTACACCATGCACATTCGCCCGCAATGGAAAGGATTACGGGCCCATATTGAAGTGATGACTTCGAATGCCAAACCCTATGTGGGAATCATTAAAGAACCTGCTGAACTTGAAAATCGCTCTGGCTCTTCAACCTTCGGACTGAGCATGGTCGTCTCCCACCCCTCCGGCACACCTCTCCCTGCCCCTTCCACACTCCCTAATCACTGGCTTCAATCCCCCGATGCAACCGAGGATCCAATCAGATCGATGATTCGTAGTCTCGACTCGTCACTGGAGCGATTGCTTGCAGATCAAGCTACTGAAGAGGATGTGCGATGGGTCAATCGATGGATTCTTTCGGGCGCGTTTCAACTCCATGAATCGACATCCGAAATAGAGATGGAACTGCTCAAGCAATACCGTGATACCAATTCAAGAATCCCCATCCCCACGTGGATCCCCGGTGTCGTCGAAGATCGGCTTGCTCTCAATCAACCTTGGTTAACGCGCGGAGATCATAATCAACCAGGACAACCCGAACCCCGCAGGTATCTTCAAGTACTTAAATCACAAGCCAGTAAATACGAAGGTGATTCGAGTGGGCGATTACAGCTCGCTCTTGAAATAACAGCCCCTGAAAATCCGTTAACGGCTCGAGTCATGGTCAATCGAATCTGGTATTGGCTACATGGCGAAGGGATTGTTCCGACCGTCGACAACTTTGGCCGCATGGGTGAACCACCAACCCATCCTGAACTTCTCGATGAGCTAGCTCTCGAGTTCATCGATAAACGCTGGTCAACAAAAGCGATGATCAAAGCCATCGTCTCGACAAAGACGTGGCAACGCTCAAGCATCGCAACGGAGTCCGCACAGAGAATTGATCCAGGTAACCGACTTCTTTCCCATGCCCATCTGCGGCGACTCGAAGCGGAATCAATACGTGACAGCTTGATATGGGTTACCGGTAAACTCAAGAAGTCCGATAGCGGTTTGAGTACGAAGAACTACTACAAAACCGTGATGGAGCCAAACAAACAATCACCATCCGGTCCATTGCTTGGCGATTACCGAAGATCGGTTTTTCTCGAAGTTCGAAGAAACTTTCCAGATGAATTCTTGATCGCGTTCGACCAACCACGTCCTGCTGCCACCATAGGAAAACGACACGTTTCCAACGGACCAATTCAAAGCTTAATGCTACTTAACGATCCATTAGTACTCGCGGCCGCCCGAGAATGGGCCGAACGGATGATTGCCCAAGAATCCGATCCGAAGAAACGAATCCAAACAATGCTGGAAACTTGGCTCAGTCGCCCTGCGACACAACATGACATCGATTCAGCCTTTGGACTGATGCAAGCCTCCGAATCACCAATCGATTCATTACAGGCTTGGACCATCTACGCATTGGCGTTGTTCAATCTGAAAGAAGGGCTCTACGTACGATGAGTTCAAGCAACAAATCCGACCCACGAAGATCATTTCTCGCCCGCCGACAATGGCTACAAAACTCCGGCATCGGACTCGGATGGCTAGCTTGTGCACCGTTACTCGCACAAGACTCCTTGAAGCTCCAGAACGGACTGCATCACACTCCGACAGCTGACCGCGTCCTGTTTCTCTTCCAAGACGGCGGCCCTTCACAAGTCGACACATTTGATCCCAAACCTGAATTGCAAAAGTACCACGACAAGCCTTTCCCTGCCTCGATCGATGCTACCCAATTCGATCAAAACGGAAAATGCTTCGCGAGTCCTTTTCGTTTTGAGAAACATGGCCAGTCGGGATTGGAGATCAGCGAACTATTCCCGCAACTCGCCCAGCACGCAGACGAGCTTTGCATCGTCCGCTCGATGAAAAGTGAATTCGCAGAACACTCTCAAGCTTGCATGTTTCTCCACACCGGTTTCCCAGCTCAAGGTAGGCCTTCAATGGGTGCTTGGCTCGGTTACGGACTGGGAAATATTAACGAAGAATTGCCGACGTATGTTGTTGTACACGGGGGATTATTACCCATTGGTGGTCCAGAAAACTTCTCAAGTGCCTTTCTGCCGGCTATTCACTCAGGAACGATCTTCGACTCCTTTAGCGGAGGGGATGTCGTTCGAAACATCGCCCCAAAAATAGAACGTGATAAGCAAAAGGCAATGCTGAATTTTCTCGCAGAAGAAGACACTCGCTTTCTCAGCCAGCACCCCTTAGCGAGCCGCGAACACCAGATTATCGAATCGGCAATTCGCAGTTATGAGACTGCAGCAAAGATGCAACTATCCGTACCAGATCTCGCAAATTATGCCGATGAGCCCGAAGCAACCTTAGCTCGGTACGGTGTCGATTCCAAAGATCTCCCAAAAGCCCAATACGCCAAGGAATGCTTGCTTGCACGGAGACTGCTCGAACGCGGAGTCCGCTACGTCGAAGTGACTGGAGTTAAGGGAATTCGTTTCATCGCTCCATGGGATGACCACGAGAATCTCGAAGCCGGTCATCGCCGAAACGCGTCGGTAGTCGATCAACCGATCGCCGCACTCCTCTCGGACCTGAAAGAGCGTGGCTTACTTGAACGCACCCTCGTTATCTTTGCAGGTGAGTTCGGTAGAACTCCATTTGCTCAAGGAGGTCGAGGCAGAGATCACAATCCACAAGGCTTTAGCATATGGATGGCCGGAGGAGGAATACGTGGAGGCTTGGCCTATGGCGCTACCGACCCGTTCGGCTACCGCGCTGAGGAAAATGTCATGACGATCCACGATTTACACGCAACCATCCTTCATACCCTCGGAATCGATCACGAACGACTTACCTATCGCTGGGGAGGCCGCGATTATCGCTTGACCGATGTACATGGCCAAGTTCCCAAGGAGCTATTCAAGAACGGATAATGAGCCCCCAAGATCCACCGATTGTAAATGGATTCTCTCAGCGAGCCGTCCAACCACCATCTACCACAACCATACTTCCCGTCGTAAAGCTACTTGCGGGACTGCTCAGAAAAATCGCAGCACCTTGAATTTCTCGTAACTCGCCCCAACGGCTCATTGCCGTCGCACCAACGATATTCGTTTTTGCATCCGCGGTTTGCGAGATCGGCATGTTCATCTCGGTCAAAAAGGGGCCCGGGCAAATCGCGTTACAAGTGATATTCCAAGGAGCAAATTCCAATGCCATCGCCCGTGTCAACTGAACCATCGCCCCCTTGCTCGACGTGTATGGCGTGCGATTCGCTAACCCGACAAGCCCAAGCGTACTCGCCAAGTTGATGATTCGTCCATACCGCTGTTCTTTCATCGACGAAATCAATGCACGTGTAACTAGCCATGGCCCCTCAACGTTGGTACGCATGACTCGCTGAAAATCTTCGTAACTCAACTCATCAATTGGCCCCCGGATGTTTATTCCTGCATTGTTCACAAGAATCGAAGGAGCACCGCATTGCTTAAGACAGTACTCCCGCAACGCATCGACTTGCTCAACATTCGTCACGTCGGCTTGAAACCCATCGGCCTGCACCCCAAAGTTCTCCCGAAGCAACCTCGCTTTCTCTTGAACCTCATCCGCATGCCGACTGACAAGCAACAAGTTCGCCCCGGCACTAGCAAGCCCACTGGCA
>JBEICB010000030.1:0-33387 GCA_040373655.1 Pirellula sp.
ATACTATCGGCGATCGATCCCGCGACCACGATTTTTCCGTCGCTTTGGATCGCTACGCTGTATGCTCGATCAAAGTCGCTGCCTAAGTCCGTCGTAACCTTGCCATCGCCGTCAAAGGTGGCATCCAAGCTGCCGTTTGAGTTGTAACGCGTCAAAGCGAAGTCCCTGTTGCCTAACTTATAGCTGTATCCTGCGACCACTATCTTTCCGTCGCTTTGAATCGCTACACTAAATGCGTTATCATGGTCGCCGCCAAAGTCCGTTCTAACCTTTCCATCGCCGTCAAATGTGGTATCCGGGCTGCCATTGGAGTTGTAACGCGCTAACGCGAAGTCATAAATGCTGCTATCGCCTGCTCCGGCACAAGATCCCGCGACCACGATTTTTCCGTCGCTTTGGATCGCTGCGCTCCATGCTCGATCAAAGTCGCCGCCGAAGTCCGTCGTAACCTTGCCATCGCCGTCAAAGGAGATGTCGAGGTCACCAGCCATCAATGCTCGATCGCAGAGAACCTCCGCTTTCAACCGTCGACGATACGAAGTGCGATTATCACTAGTGTTTCGATTTGGAACAGCGACGAAGAACTCGAACGACGGGAAGAACCGACGCAACCAACACAGTGGTTCAAACCTGCGAAGATGACAAAGGAAAGAACGTCTCCAACACCCACGGCGCTTCAGATCTTTCGCCGCGAATGCACCATGCAATGCCTCGAAGCCGTTCGATTTTTCGTTGCCTCGGAATCTACGATTTCGTGACGATCCTAGTGTCATATCTGGACTCTCTCCGTTAGGAGGAAATAGGCAGTTCCGAGGCAGGATAATTAAAGTCGAACGCTGGATACAGCAATATAAATTTTATTGCACCCGTCGCACTAAGTGACAAGAGTCCCCCGACCGATCATATCAGGCCCCAGTAAACCGAGCAAGAATCTTGCTGCGCGATGGGCTGTTTCGACGTAGTCAACCCCGATGCCCTTGGGCCAACATGTCTGTTGGACCTCAACGGACCTTGTCACTCGTGGCGGTCGTCGTTTGCTGATCTAATAGGAATCTGAAGTTGGCGATATCGTGTCGGTCTGAAAACCCATCGCTAACCCCTGAAAATGCCCAGCGTTTATGTTTCCGCAAAAAAGTGCGATAATGATATCACAATGTGTCGGTCTGCTTCCGACTGACGCTCTCGTGGAGCGGCATCGACAAACACCCAGTGTCACCTATCATGCCTAATACTTTGGAAGCCAGGACCGGATGGCCTGGGTGGCTTTCCCTTATTTTGCAGGCGGATATGCGGTTGCTGTCCCACCACCCCAGGGTACCACTAAACTCCGGCACACACTAGAATGCTGGTTTTGCGGACAATTTGCGTCGTTCGGTCTTTGGTGGCAACTCTATTTGGCACCTGACTAAAACGATGCTTCTGGACTCGGATGGAAACCCATGTTTGAACAGACATTCAAGAATATCGACGATGTGCTCTGGAAAGAAGCCGGTTGCACTACGGAACTGGACTACGTCGAGCAAACTTCTTGGCTGCTGTTCTTGAAGTATCTGGACGGGTTGGAGCAGGACAAAGCCGATGAAGCCACCATGGAGGGGAAGAAATACGAGTACATCCTCCAAAAGCAATATCGATGGGATGTGTGGGCTGCGCCGAAGGACAAAGATGGCAAGATCGACCACAACAAGGCGCAAACCGGTGACGACCTCCGGGACTTCGTTAACAACAAACTGATCCCCTACCTGCACGGCTTCAAACAAAAGGCCTCCGGCCCGAATACGATCGAATACAAGATCGGTGAGATATTCAGCGAGATCAAGAACAAGATTCAATCGGGGTACAACCTCCGAGAGATCATCGACCATATCGACGAGTTGCAGTTCCGTTCCCAGAACGAGAAACATGAGCTCTCGCACCTGTACGAAGCCAAAATCAAGAACATGGGCAACGCAGGGCGCAATGGCGGCGAGTACTACACTTGCCGACCACTCATTCGAGCGATGATCCAAGTCGTCCAGCCAAAAATTGGTGAGCGCATTCGCGACGATGCTTGCGGATCGGCAGGGTTCTTGTGCGAGTCGTTTGACTACATGAGAAACAAGAAAGGCTTGACTACCAAGGAACTCAAGACGCTTCAGGAAAAGACCTTCTACGGACAAGAGAAGAAGTCGCTGGCTTATGTGATCGCGATCATGAACTTGATCCTGCATGGTATCGAAGTCCCCAACATCGTCCACGCCAATAGCCTCTCCGAAAATCTCTCTGACATCCAAGACAGCGAACGCTGCGATGTGGTTTTTGCTAATCCACCCTTCGGTGGCAAGGAGCGCAAAGAAGTCCAACAGAACTTCCCAATTCGCACCGGAGAGACTGCATACTTGTTCTTGCAGAGGTTTATCAAAGTTCTCAAAGCGGGGGGGCGAGCTGGCATCGTCATCAAGAACACCTTCCTGTCCAACACGGATAATGCGTCGGTGAGCTTGCGAAAGCACCTGCTGGAAAGCTGCAATCTTCACACGGTTCTCGATTGCCCCAGCGGCACATTTCTCGGTGCAGGCGTGAAGACCGTGGTGCTCTTCTTTGAGAAAGGAAAACCCACTCGCAAGGTCTGGTACTACCAGCTCGATCCAGGGAGGAACCTTGGCAAGACCAACCCGCTCAACGATGACGATCTGGCCGAGTTTGTGAAGTTGCAAAAGACCTTCGCCGACTCGCCCAAGAGCTGGAGCTTGGATGTGAAGGACATCGATCCGACGACTTTTGATTTATCGGTGAAGAACCCCAGCGGCGGCGAAGTGGTCGTGCATCGCAGCCCGCAGGAGATCATGGAAGAAATTGCCGCCCTCGACGCCGAAAGTGCGCAAGTGCTGAAGAAAATCAAAGGGCTACTGAAATGAAGAAAGGGTGGCAGACAAAGACACTTGGTGAACTGCTGGCCGTTCTTCGCAATGGTGTAAACTGTAAGCAGGAAAGGAGCGGAAGCGGGGACAAAGTCTCTCGGATTGAGAGCATTTCAGACGCGACTTTTGACATCGAAAGAGTGGGTTACGCTCAGTTGAATGAGCGAGATAAAGAGCGTTTTCGTTTACTGCATGGAGATATTCTGTTCAGTCATATCAACAGTGCAATTCACGTTGGCAAGACCGCCGTCTTTGACAGTGATGAGGAGGTGTACCACGGAGTGAACCTACTCCTCATGCGTCCTTCGAGTGAGGTTACTTCGAGATATCTTGAGCATTCCCTCAAGTTTCTTTTTCAAACCGGCTATTGGCGGGGAGTATGCAAGCAGTCGATCAATCAAGCAAGTGTGAACCAGCAAGATATCTCTCGCGTTCGGGTTTCGTTCCCCACATCACTGGATGAGCAGCAGCGAATTGTTGGTATTCTCGACGAAGCGTTTGGGGGGCTTGCCACCGCCCAAGCCCACGCCGCCCAGAACCTCCAAAACGCCCGCGACCTCTTTGAAAGCCACCTCAACGCTGTGTTTACACAACGCGGGGATGGGTGGGTGGAGAAGCGGCTCGGGGAACTCTGTGGCATAAAGCATGGTTATGCCTTCGAGGGCGAGTTCTTCTCAAACCAAGGCGAGTACGTTCTCCTAACACCAGGTAACTTCTACGAATCGGGAGGCTACCGCGACAGGGGTGAGAAGCAGAAGTATTACAACGGCCCAATTCCAAAAGACTTCGTTCTCCATCCAGGCGACATGCTAGTTGCTATGACGGAGCAAGCTGCCGGACTGCTTGGCAGCCCAATCCTTGTGCCGGAGTCAGGCAAGTATCTTCACAATCAGCGGCTTGGCCTCGTAATCGCCAAGCCTAATGTGCCTTGGCTGAACGAGTTCTTCTTTCACGTTTTCAACCTCGGTGCGGTCCGGCAAGCGATTCACGAATCAGCATCAGGCACGAAGGTACGCCACACTTCGCCATTGAAGATTTGCGCAGTTCCAGTGTGGTTTCCGCCAGTCCCAGAACAGAGACGCATCGTCACCCAACTCGACGCCCTATCCTCCGAAACCCAACGACTGACGCGGATCTACGAGCAAAAGCTGGTGGCGTTGGCAGAGTTGAAAAAGTCGCTCCTGCACCAAGCCTTCAGCGGGGAGTTGTAACGACCACGAGGTTAACGTCACCAATGCCCATACCACCCTTTGATCACAACCTCGTTCTTCCTCCCCACCTTGGCGATCCGACTCAACCCAGCGATCTCTCGCCGTACCCGTGTACGACTTTGGAACTCTGTCTGCGATTCGGTACGTCACCTGAGAGGCGCAAGATTCTGGGGCAGTTCCTCGATTTCCGCCAGCGACTGGCCGACGAAGGCCTTACGAACGGCTTCCAATGGCTTGATGGTAGTTTCCTCGAAGACATAGAAGCTCAAGAGGGAAGACCGCCCCGGGATCTCGATGTCGTTACTGTCTACTGGGGGTACGACTTTTCCTTCCAAACGCAATTGGTGGCGAAGTTCCCCGAATTTGCCGATCCTAAGCTAGCAAAGGCCAACTTCGCACTCGATCACTATCCATTGGACGCGTCCTACCATCCAGAAACGACGGTAAGATGGACTGCATACTGGATTTCCCTGTTTTCCCACAATCGGCTAGCAGTCTGGAAGGGTATGTTGCGTATAGAATTGAATACGACCGCCGACGATTCGGCAGCCCGATTGGAATTGGCAAAGGTGACTCGATGACGACACGAAGAGATCGGCAATTCGTAAAGGTTCAATTGCAGGAAATGCAGCGATTGAAGCAAGTGACGGCAGGTCACCCTCTGATGTCGCACGCCTTGGCCGTCCGTGAAAAAGAACTGGTCGAGCAACTGCAAACGCTCCCATTGGGTGAGAAAGAACCGCGTGCCGTTTTGTTCTTCACCGGTGATCCCGTAATCGGATCCCAAGGAATTGATACGGCCTTTGCAAGTCGAGTGATGGAACCATTTCAAAAGATGGTCGCAGCCGACTATACGCATCGCTGGCTCGGTCGAGGTGGCGGTCGCGGCAATAAACTGAGTGAGTCTCATTCGCGATTGATGCTCAGTGGCCTCCCCCGAGGCTCGTTCGGATTGGAGTTAACCGCCATACCAAGCAATGACTTGTTTGCTGAACATGAACTTGCTGATTCGCTTTCCCACATCACTCGGGTCGTCGATGCCGCTGTTCGCAGTGATGAGGACTTTGCTTCCGAACTAAGTGAGACCTCGCCCAGAGTTGTTCCGAGTTTAAAAATGTTTTTGGAAGTTATCGCCAACGCGCGGGCTGGTCTAAGGTTGGAGAGCGGTGACCTACGCTCAGAAATGACGCCCGAGCAGGCTTCCCGAGCCTTCGAACGTGTCTCGGAAACACAAAGTGAGGACGAGGTTGTTGAGATTGCTGGGACCTTCAAGGGTGTGTTGCTCGAATCGTGGGACTTTAACTTTACCACGATGGATGGTGAGCCGATCAAGGGCAAAATAGGGCAGGATCTATCGGAAGAACAGGTGATTGAATTCAATGCCTGTTACTTCAATCGGCAGTGCGTGGCCTCTCTATTCAAGACAACCGTTTCTTTCAAGAACGGACGCAGTCGGGTTAGTTATCAGCTTCAGAATATCAACTCGATACCGTAGCTACCTACCGTTTTGGGCGTAGGTGTCCTTTTAATGCAGACCGCAATCAAAGCAGGCTGCAAGTTGTAAGCCCTTGGCTTGTAGGGACTTTGCTTCTTTTAGCGCAAACCGCCAGGAGCGAACCCGAGCCCGGCGCAGAGTGGATCGATCCCGCCCCGCTAGCGGCGTTGAAAACGTCGCTTCTGCACCTAGTACTCAGCAGAGAAACGGTGTTTTCTCGAATAAAATACAGAAAAAGATGAAGTCGACCTGCGAACGCAGTGGCGTACAATGTCGATGTAAAATCAAGACGATTGGGTCGCCATCGCGGAGGACAAAAGACCATGAAGATACAACAACACGAAATCTGCCTCGAGAGCCAGCAGCATTTCGGCGGTCGACTGCCGACTCACCATTTGGGGTTCCTACTGTCCGAACTGCCGGTTGCCGTGCGTGGTGCCGTTTCGATGGCATTTCGCAATCGCAGTAAAACAACTGGCAAGCAACCTAGCTGGCTAAAGCGAGCGAGTGATCTTCGATTCACTGGGCATGGAGGCAACGGTGTTACTCACTTGAAATTTGAATTGCCAACACTTCACGCATCTGCGAGTGAAATCTACGATCAAAAGGAACTATTCGAAACAGGACGCCCTAACGGTACATGGACCGGGCTTGACCTGCTTTTGCAAGTCCTGCGAGATATCGACTTGGTTCGAGCCGATAGCGACACATTTGATCCTCAACTTCTTCGTCAAGTATCCAAGTTCAAGCGATTCTTCGCAGCTAGTCCATTTTCCGGATTCCGGATTGCGGGAAGTGTCCCGGAGGTCCATGGTGAAGTTCGAGTCACTCGAACGACAGCCGAGAACTCGGTTCGCCTGTATGGCCGCACACCGACCCCTCAACGAGTTCGGTTGGTTGGTACACTCGATGGCCTAGAAGCAAGCACGCAACGATTTTCATTGCTGCTCGATTCGGGAGATCGTGTTTCTGGCGTTTATCCCGAAGAGATCTCCGATCTGCTACGGAAATTGTGGCAATGTCGAGTCCTTGTCCTTGGAACCAGTATCTTCCGTGCATCGGGTAATCTGTTGCGTGTGGACGCAGAAACGATCGAGGACGGAGCCAACGCATCGTCTATTTTCTCGACCGCACCGGTTGCCAGTAGAAGCCGGCTCGATCCGAACCGCTTGCGAAAAACCCAAGGTGCGCGTAGCGGAATGGCTGCTATCATGGGACGCTGGCCGGGCGATGAAACAGACGAGGAAATCGAGGCCGCCCTGGAGCAAATTTCATGACGCTCCGGGCTAATGAACTTATCTCGCTCGACACGAATGTACTCGTTCATTGGATCCGCCAAAACGATACCGGGATTCAGCTGCGCAACAAATTTAAGCTTCACGAACGTGCGGACCGACCGATCTACTCGACAATTGTAGAAGGGGAGTTACGAGCGTTGGCAAGGGTCTGGAATTGGGGCAAAGACAACCTGGAAATGCTGGATCAAATTTTGGCCGAACTCGTTCGTGTCGATGCCGGATTGCCAGAGGTGGTGAAGGGATACGCAGAGATTTATGCAGCCGATAAGGCAGGTGGTCATAACACCGGGCAGAACGACATGTGGATCGCAGCCACGACGAAAGCCGCTGGAGCCGTGTTGCTTACCTGCGATTTTGATTGCGTGTGGATGAATCCAAGCTTGGTTGCCGTAGAATATTTTCCTACAGCTAAGCGTGGCCAGAATTGATTAATGGTATCGTTGCGGCCGTTACTTAAGTTGCGGCTGGTACAAGCGATACGGTTTAGCGTAACCCCCAGCTTTCTGGATACTTGCTTTATTATTTGCAAAACAAGACTAGGTGAAGTGGCTATACTATTTCAGGGGTTTTCAAGTAGTATTTTGGCTACAGCGTCCGTCTCGGTACTAGGTGACCTATTTGAAACCGGTGTGCCGGC
Organism: Pirellula sp.; assembly: GCA_040373655.1. Classification (GTDB taxonomy): domain Bacteria; phylum Planctomycetota; class Planctomycetia; order Pirellulales; family Pirellulaceae; genus JBKCUI01. Next base: position 7,542 of record JBEICB010000030.1, read on the forward strand.
CCGTCGGGCCTAAAACAGATTGTGTTGTTGAAAGGTGCTTACCTACAATAGAACCCCCAGGAACCACTTACAGAGATTAGCTTCCATGTTTGAAGATGTTGACTGCCGAAGATCGAGATGAACCCGAGGAAGGTAATGCCCGAGGAAGGTAATGAATGATGAGCCCGACGCCGCAAACTTGCGATAGGGAATATGATTTCGCCCTGATCGTCGGTGGTGTTAGCGAGCTTACACCTGCGGTCGAGGACGCTTTGTTTCAAGCGGGTTGTGACGATGCGACTGTAAGCATGCAGTACGGTCGACTGTACATAGAGTTCAGTCGATCCGCAGTGTCACTCGAAGACGCGATCATCATCGCGATTCGCGATGTTCGTAAAGCGGACATCGGAGCCGAAGTATTGCGAGTCGATGAATGCAACCTTGTTACTGCTTCGGAGATAGCAAGACGGATGGGACGCACGCGACAACTGGTGCACCAGTACATGAATGGAACCCGTGGTCCGGGAGGCTTCCCCCCACCTGAATGCCATCTCACGGACCACGCACCGCTCTGGGCATGGTGTGCTGTCAGTTACTGGCTAGGAGAGAACAATCTTCTGCGGTTAGAGGAGAGCTGGAATGCGGAAGTTGTCGAGGCGATCAATAACTGGCTCGAATCCGAACGGCAACGCCGACGTTACCCAACACTGATCGATACGATCACTCGCGGCTTGCAACATCAGTAGGCATCCATGAACGAAGCTGAAACGCGCGCCGAACACATTGATCCAGCACTCGCCGCCGCTGGCTGGGGCATAGTCGAGGGTAGCCGCATCCGGCGAGAATATCCGATCACCTTGGGACGGATCCACGGACACGGATCGCGGGGTAAAGCTCTTACGGCAGACTATGTGCTCGAATATCGAAACACCAAGCTCGCGGTGGTCGAAGCCAAATCGGCAGCGTCACCGCTGACGCTCGGTGTCGGTCAAGCCAAGGATTATGCCGCTAAGCTCTCCATCCGATACACCTATGCCACCAACGGGCATGGCATCTACGCCATCGACATGGAGACGGGGCAAGAGCAAGAGATCACCGCTTACCCTTCCCCCGAAGAACTTTGGAATAAGACATTTGCCAAGGTCAACGCATGGCGGGATCGCTTCGCAATCGTGCCCTTCGAGGATAAAGGGGGATACTTTCAAGGTCGCTACTATCAAGACATCGCAATCGAACGAGTTTTGGAAGCCATTGCAGCGGGTAAACAGCGAATACTGCTAACGTTGGCTACGGGTACAGGGAAGACGTTTATCGCTTTCCAGATCGCTTGGAAAATGTTTCAAAGCCGCTGGAACTTGAGCCGTGAACCATCCCGTCGTCCCAGAATCTTGTTTTTAGCCGATCGCAATAATCTAGCCAACCAAGCCTTCAACGCGTTTTCGGCGTTCTCTGAGGATGCGATGGTGCGTATCGAGCCGGGTGACATCAAGAAGAAAGGCAAGGTTCCGAAGAACGGCAGCTTGTTCTTCACCATTTTCCAAACATTCATGTGCGGACCAACCAAAGATGGAAAGCCGTCACCGTACTTCGGGGAGTATCCTCCCGATTTCTTTGACTTCATCATCATCGACGAGTGCCATCGCGGTGGAGCGAACGACGAGAGCACTTGGCGCGGCATCCTCGAATACTTTGCTCCTGCCGTACAGCTTGGATTAACCGCCACTCCCAAACGCAAGGACAACATCGACACCTATGCCTACTTTGGAGAGCCCGTCTACACCTACTCGCTCAAAGACGGCATCAACGATGGCTTTTTGACCCCCTTTAAGGTCAAGCAGATCTCGACCACGCTCGACGAGTATGTCTACACCCCCGATGACATGCTTGTAGAGGGAGAAATCGAGACGGGTAAGCGATACGAAGAAGCCGACTTTAACAAGATCATCGAGATCAAAGAGCGGGAAGCTCATCGTGTAAAGTTGTTCATGGAGCAGATCAACCAAAACGAAAAAACGATCGTCTTTTGTGCTACACAACTCCACGCTCTTGTTGTTCGCGACCTGATCAATCAGATCAAGACCAGCCAAGACCCCAACTACTGCGTTCGGGTCACTGCCGATGACGGGGAGCTTGGCGAGCAGTACCTACGAGCATTTCAGGACAACGAAAAGACGATCCCAACGATTCTGACCAGCTCCCAGAAGCTTTCGACCGGAGTCGATGCCCGCAACGTGCGGAACATTGTTCTGATGCGACCAGTCAACTCCATGATCGAGTTCAAGCAGATCATCGGGCGCGGTACGAGGCTTTACGAGGGCAAGGATTACTTCACCATCTACGACTTTGTGAAGGCACACCATCACTTCAGCGATCCCGAGTGGGATGGGGATCCGATCGATCCTGAGCCCAAAGAGCCCAGGGAGCCTGGAGAACCTAGAGAACGTGAAGCAGTCAGCGAGAGGCATAAGGAATTTGTTCCCCCTCGCCGGAAAGCTAAGGTGAAGCTAGCCGATGGGAAGGAGCGAACGATCCAGCACATGATGGTCACCAGTTTTTGGCATCCCGATGGAACCCCTATGTCGGCTCAGCAGTTCATGGAGTTGCTCTTTGGCAAACTGCCGGAGTTTTTCAAAGACGAAGCCGAGTTGAGAGCGATCTGGAGCGTCCCAGGAACGCGATCTAAGCTCTTGGAACGACTTGCCGAGAATGGGTTTGGAGGGGAGCAAATGGCCGAGATGCAGCGGATCGTCGATGCCCAGAACAGCGATTTATTCGATGTACTGTCGTATGTGGCTTATGCGGCACCAACCAAAACCCGGGAGGACCGCGCGACCCAAGCGAAGGTCGATATCAGTGCCACGTTCAATGCCAAGCAGCAGGCGTTCCTAGACTTTGTACTTGATCATTATGTAGCCGAAGGAGTGCAGGAGTTGGATCAGGATAAACTGACACCTTTGTTGCGGCTCAAGTACAACAACTCCATATCGGATGCCATTTCGGATCTAGGTCGACCAGACCAGATTGGAGAGATGTTTTCAGGTTTTCAGCAGTATCTATACAAGGTAAGCGCTTGATCTTAAGCGAACCTTTATCATATCTCTGGGGGAAATAGCTGACTAAGAAATCGCAACTTTGTCCGGCTTCCATGGCGATCCCTACGGTTGTTGGTTCTGACGTGTTGTCTGTGCCAGTTAGAGTACACCCTAATTGTTGAGTGGCACTCAAACGACAACTCAGTAAGATATCAGTCCTGCGGCTAGGCTGATCCCCGAACACCAGTACCTGACTGGCTGCCGCTTCTTCTTTGCTCAGGTTCACTATTAGGAAGTGAGTCATGGCGATCGACACCGTTCTGGCACGTGAGAAATTGCGTCCCTGTGTGGAAATTGCAGAATTTAGTGACATCTCGGGAACATAATAATGCGGTATTGTGATTTGGAAGTTGTGAAACAATCAACGTACGACCGCTTCACCGCACCCTACGGATCATCGTCCGCCACGCGTGATCTACCAATGGCCAGCAATTGCGTTTGGCAAACATCTGTCGTAACCGCCCCAACGTGGCGTGATGAGATAGCCCAGGGCAAAGCGCAGCGCCGCCCTGGGTATGCCCAACCAGAGCGATTCGCAAAACCCTGAAAGGGTGAAATATGAGTGTGATTATGATCATGAACATTTCACCATTATCTCACGCGGAGAGCCGATGGCTCTCAGAGAGTTGCGTATAGAAAGTGGAAAGTAGAGAAGCCAAGCCGTAAAGAAAACCGTCATAGGTTAAATCGTTTAGCAGTCAGCCGAAGGCGTACTCGCGTGAGACCAACCGCCATTGATTAGATCAACGAATGGGCCCCGCGCATATCTACTTTTAACTTTATCGATTCAACTTTCTCGAGCCATCGGCTCGCCCCGTAGGGTATGTGAAGCGGTCCACACCAAACAATCATTTGCCAAATGCGATGCACCCATCACATCCATTCATTGAGTGCAATTCAAATAACAGACCGCGGAACATACCAACGCGGCAGTGTCTCGCGCAAAGAAGCCAAGCCGTAAAGAGGACCGAAAGACTTTGAACCGGATAGCGCGAACTCCGGGTGGCCTGCGGTACCCAATTCAATTCATCCTTACGATGAATTCATTTGCTTCTGCAACGTTGTGATTGTTGATTGGATAGGATTGAGATAATCGTTTACTTCTTCATCCGCACCTCTTAGCCACAAGTCCCCCGAATCAAGTAACGTAGTCAAGTACTTTTTCTACGCCGCGAGCGGAAAACCATACCTAACGCCCCTAGACCAAAGATTGCCATAGTTGATGGTTCGGGGACTTCACCACCACCACCACCTCCACCACCACCATCGCCCGATAACGACAGAGTTGCGACTCGAATGCCTATGATTTCCAAGTTCCCTTGATAAGGGTTTCTGTCAAAGTTAGATAGATGATGTGTCCTATCAAGAAAACTGCGACCAGTGCTTGATGCACCACTTCGCGCAAGTCGACGGTGGCTACCTCCAACGTTCCTAAAATCGAAGCTAGTCTCAGTCCATTCGGCAACATTTCCGCCAAGTCCCATTACACCATAGGGACTTAGTCCTCCCGCTTGATTGATATCCGCTGAGCTTGGACGCACAAGGTTATAAATCGCCGTGTTATCGTCGGTTCCGCTCGCTACCGCAATCGGCGGTGTATCTCTTCCATTTGGGTAGCGGTGGTAAGTGCTACTGACGGGATCATAATAGGCTGCCTTGTGCCACTCGTGGTAGCTGGGAAGGACATAAGTTGCTCTTTTGCTTCGAAATGGATTAAGAGGGTCGTAATCCTCTGTCTCAGTCGCAGTCCAAACGGAAATATTGTCATTTACACCACCGGTTGTAAACTTGTAAGCGGCGGAACTACCGGTGCTGGTATTTAACCAATTGACAAACCTCGCTGCTTCATTCCATGTGATACCTGTGGCAGGCTTATTTGCACCGTTTCCACCGTAAGTAGACATATCAAGAAGGGTGATTTGGAGTGATTGCGAAGCGTTGAACTTCGTAATCATATCACGGCTGACTTCGAACTTGCCGATCCCGTAGGTGTAACCGACAGCACCTGTACCCGTATTATCGGCCGCATTGCCGGGATTGCCTATCGTGACAAACTCCATGTTGAACTGATTTGCGCCAGAGCCAAAGCTCACAACTCCGGCTTGGCAATGAGCGGATCCGGCAAGCAAACAGCAAGCCGCAAAGACATAGCGCAAGATTTTCTTTCTCATCTCATAACCCCTGAAGATTCATCTGAAACTGAATTTATTGCACAACGGACATGCACGATACGTGTCGATGTTTTCCAGTTTGAAGATAGAACTTCGTTCCTCCAACAACGTTCAGTTCGGATTGTCCCGAGCGGGAGCAATATTACAAAATTCGCTTGACAAGCTCGTGGCGATGCAATTCGGTCGCCAGGGGTTACAGTGTGAATCGGATAGCTGAGGAGAAACTCAATTCGGAGGCTGCCAAACGGTATATCAGCACGTCACTGAAGCGCGAGTATGCGAGCGAGAGCGGAACTGAGCTCAATGCTATTTTGCTCAGAATGAGCCCGCTGAACCCACAATACCTGACCAAGAAACAGACCGTTTTTCAAAGGATTGCTGCGTTTGTAGAGAAGTTCAAAGGGGTTGGCGGTGAGGTTTGATGGTTGGAGGATCGACTGTTTTTTTACTTCGATCATTCTCAAAGAAGACTTGGCCTTGGTGTTCGTCCTCTTCGTTGTTCTGAAGACAGACGGCCCGGAAAAAAAAGTAGCGGTCTCAATGAGATACTAGAAAGTCGAGATAGTAGAAAGTGGAGAGTAGAGCGGTCCTGCGGACGGGATAGTAGAAAGTTGAAAGTAGAGCGGTCCTTCGGACGGGAGAAGGTGGCTTAGAGAATAATTGTCCTGGGATCTATTGGAGTTGTCGTGGCTGTTGGCTTTTTGTCGCTGTCATCGGGGTTGGAAGCCGGGCAGCGTCGGTCTTTTTGGTTGCACGGAGACACTGTAAAGCATTGTTTGGAAGGGACTTGCGACGGAAATTCGTCTAAGGTAAAGTGGTTTTATCTAGTTTTAGTAAAGCGACTTTATCTCAGGGATCTGGCATGGCTGATTGGAAATTCTACGGTCGAAAGGAACAGCTTGCAGATTTGGAGCGGATGCTCGAGCGTAAACGCTGGTTCTTTGCCAAAGTAACGGGGCGTCGCCGCATCGGAAAGACGACACTGATCCAGCAAGCCTTGCAGGAAATCAATAGTAGACAGCCAGTTTTCTACGTGCAGATTCCGGACTCCGAGCCGACCGGTGTTCTGTCGGCAGTGAATGACGCCTTGGAGACATTCCATATTTCCGAAGACCAGTTTCCGCGGCCCAATAACTTGTTGCAACTTGCGAAGCTCCTGGAGTCGATGGCTGAAGGTGGCTTCATACTGGTTATCGATGAGTTCCAATACTTCAATCGCAAGGGCTACGAGCAGTTTTGTTCGTATTTACAAGCAAGCGTGGATCGATTGTCGGCCAAGGCGGATCAGGTGCAGGGTGGATTAATCGTCCTTGGGTCGATCCACACAGAGATGGTGGCCCTGCTCGAAGATCGAACGGCACCTCTCTATAACCGAGTTACGGACACGATTAACCTTACGCATCTAGACATTGGTTCGATTCTATCCATCCTCAAAGATCATGCTGATCCGAGCCCACAACACCTGTTGTTTCTTTGGAGTCTCTTCGAGGGAGTACCGAAGTTCTATCGCGACTGCTACGAACAGAATGTGCTTGCCGCTGACCGCAAGACGATACTCCGTCGCATTTTCTTCGAGAGCTCGTCACCTTTACGGACAGAAGCCGAGAATTGGTTTCTGCGTGAACTGCGCGGACGATATGACGTGGTATTGAAGTTCGTGGCTCGAAATCCGGGGCGCAAGCACAACGAACTTGTGCAAGCCATTCGGGAAGCCAGTGGGAATCCTGATACCCAAGTAGGCGGCTACTTGAAGGTTCTCATTGAACGATTTGGGCTGATCGAACGCAAGTTGCCTGTTTTCGCAAAACCAGAGGCAAAACGCAGTCGTTATTACGTCACCGACAATTTTCTCCGTTCGTGGCTTGCGGCGCTGGGCAATCCAGTTTCCGCGATGGCGTTTCGGCCACTTCAGGAACTCGTAGATGAGGCCGACCAGCGACTGGCAGATGTCGAAGGTGGTTCCCTGGAAAGATTGGCGGGCCAGCTTTATGAGGAACGAAGTCGTGTTGGTGTCGGAGATTTTCCCATTACCAATAGAGTTGAGGGCTTTTGGGATAAGGCGGATACTGAAATTGACCTTGTGGCTTTTAATGAAACGACTGAAACGATTCGATTTGGTTCCTGCAAGCGTTCACCGGGCAAGCTCATAGCCGACGTGAATAACTTTAAGCAGCATGTCGCACGATTCATTCAAACAATGCCGAAATACCAGGGGTGGTCTCAGCAGCTTGTCGGCATCTCGCCAGTATTGGACTTAGATCAACGTGCAACCTTGACCCGCCACGACATCATCCCTCAGGATTTGAACGATCTAACGCACGGTTTGGGATAAAAGAAGTCCCCATCAGCTGAGCATGCCGTAGAGTTGTTGCCGCTAAATAAGATAGTAGAGCGGTCCTTCGGACGGGAGAGAAGAAAGTTGAAAGTAGAGCGGTCCTGCGGACGGGATAGTAGAAAGTGGAGAGTAGAGCGGTCCTGCGGACGGGATAGTAGAAAGTGGAGAGTAGAGCGGTCCTGCGGACGGGAGAAGGTGGCTTTGTGATTCATCGTCCTTGGATTTATTGGAGTTGTAGTGCTGTTGGCTTTTCTATTTTCTATTTTCTCCCATCCACTCTCTGATTTTCTCTAGCAGTCCGGTCGCCTCTCGACCGGACTGCTAGAGAAAATCGGGGTGACAAGATTCGAACGTGCGGCCTCTACGTCCCGAACGTAGCGCTCTAGCCAGGCTGAGCTACACCCCGTCAGCGTCGCTCAAAATTTTAATAAACCGCTTTTCCTTTGACTAGATCGGCTCTGTCGGGCTTGGGCTCAAGATCGTCAAATCGACAGCAAGATTGCTGTCGGTTTCTTGAGCCCGTTTCTGACAAGCCGCGGAACATACCATCCCGACAATGTCTCACGCAAAGGAGCCAAGACGCCAAGAAGATGGCAGAACATTTGGCCCACCTTAACGATTGGAAACACAGAGACACGAAGGACACAGAGATGGTAACTAGACTTCTTCGGGAAACGGCTCTTCGAGCAATCGCTGGACGTGGCTAACTAACTCGTCCATCGAGAAGGGTTTGTGCAAGTACTCGTCGACACCGAGCATTCTTGCATACGCTTGATGCCGCTCTCCCTCGTTCCCAGTAACCATGATCACCCGGATCCGATTGCGACTCGTGCGACGAAGGTGCTCAAGCACCAAAAATCCACTCTGCTTGGGCATCATCATGTCCAAGACCATTAAGTCCGGTTGATAAGTCTCCAATTTGGCTACCCCGGCACTGCCGTCCGGCATGTGGACGACTTCGTATCCTAACCCCTCCATCGCAAACTTCACGGGCCCTGCGATCTCAATGTCATCATCGACTATCAAGATTCGCGGCACGCGGTTCTCTTGTTTCCAAGCCGGCTCAATCGCCATGTTGCTAATTACTTTCGCGGTTCGTGGATTCTTCGGTCGGGCTAAGCTGTAAAAACACCTAAGCTCTTGTCACCGTGACGATGATGTTCTTGAACATGGGAGTGCGCGATTTTGGATCGACTACTCGTGGTACTAATACGTTCGACTCCGGATAATACATCAATGCATTCCCTGCGCGGATGTCTTCGTACCCTCTCGCTAATATGTTACTCATCTGTCCAGCTGAACTGGTAATGGTCACCAACGTGTCGTGCTCAAGCCCCAATCGTGTCAAATCATCGGGGTGCATTAAAATCACGTCGCGACGCTCTTGATGACGATACAAATCGTAGTCTTCGTAAACCACCGTGTTGAACTGGCCTTCACTGCGTACTGTCATCAATCGCAGCTGGTTTTGCGCCAACGGAGTGATCGCAGGAAGCTCGTGCACCACAAGCTGCGCACGGCCATCTTTCGTGTTGAACTTGGCTTTGTGGAAGGTCCTACCACCAACTTGGAACTCTTGTTTGGTCTGAGCGATCGAATCAATCGCTTCGTAGCCCGGGACCACTTTGGAAATCCAATGACGAATTGTGTTGGTCTGCTCCATCTGCTCCCAATCGATGGCTGCGGATTTGCCAAGCGTCCCACGTGCGATTTGTGCAATCACATGGACTTCGCTGCGAGGACCAGGCAACCGCTTCGGCCCTCCATCACTCAAACGAACGAAGTTAAACATCGATTCTTGAGTGGTCGGTTCAGGCTCTTCGTCTCGGGCGAGCACTGGCAGAATGATCGTCTCTTTGGCAAGACCGTTGGCGTGCCCCGTGTTGAGCGTGGTGTTGAGCATCACCAACATATCTAAATGCCGAAGGGCTTCGTCTGCAAACTGTGCATCAGGGTTCGAACCATACAAGTTACCACCCAAACACAATCCGAATTTCAATTCACCTCGATGGGCGGCTTCCATGCAGTCGAGCGTATCACGACCAGGAGTCGTCGGTAGCTGCACGCCGAAGTTCCTCTCTAAGTTCTCGAAGATCTCGTCTTTGAGCTTGGGTGTGACACCAACCGATCCGATACCTTGGACGTTGGAGTGACCACGGATGGGCATCACGCCAGCACCTTCGCGACCGATCATCCCACGCAACAGCGCGAGATTGACGATGGATTGAACGTTCTCTACTCCATGGGTGTGGTGAGTGATCCCCATCGTCCACGAGAAGACGGCACCGTTGCTCTCTTGATAGACCTTGGCAAGCTCCCTGATGGTTGCTTCGTCAACCCCACTTTTCTCGACGATTTCCGACCAAGGTCGATTGGCCAAGTCTGCGAGATAAGCGTCGGAGCCGTTGGTATGCTCCTTGAGATACTGCGGATCATGAGCACCTAGTTCTACGGTCGCTTTTGCAATGCCGGTAATCAACGCGAGGTCGCCACCGATGTGAGGTTGAACGTAGTGCGTGGCAATTTTGGTCCCAAAAAGCATGCTGATCGGGTCGCTTGGCACTTTGAACTTCACTAGCCCCAGTTCTTTCACTGGATTGATCACGACGATCTTGCCGCCACGTCGTCGCAAGTGCATCAGGCTTGTCATTAGCCGAGGATGATTGCTCGGTGGGTTTCCACCGATGATGAAGATCGTGTCGCACTTGTCGAGATCTTCTAAAACAATGGTGGCCGTGCCGGTGCCGAGAGTCGACTGAAGACCAACACCGGAAGCTTGGTGACAGTAGTAACTGCAGTTGTTGACGTTATTCGTGCCGTAGACACGGGCGAAAAGTTGTAGGAGAAATCCTGCTTCGTTGCTGGAGCGACCGCTGAAGTACCAGAAGGTCTCTTCGGGCTTCAGGGCGCGGAGTTTCTCGGAGATGCGCGAAAATGCATCGGCCCAAGTGATCGTACGATAGTGCGATTTGCCTTGTTCGTAGAGAACCGGTTGGATTAAGCGTCCGCTGGTTTCTAACTGGCGGGGTGTCCAACGGCTCATCTGAGCCACAGAGAATTTGGTCCAGAAGTCTGCCGTGATCGCCGGCTGCATATCGGCTGCCATGGCTTGCAAGGATTTCTTGCAGACTTCCGGGAAGCGGCCGTGCTCGTTGACCATGCCGCCATGCTGCCCCCCCATCCCCAACGCGCACGTTTTGCAAGCGTTGCGGGAGCGGAGTGCTTTGTACATCTTCCAAATCCCGCCCGATTCGAATCCTTTACGAAACGTGTAGCGTACGGCTTGCCATCCTCCGCCAGCCTTAAGTCGTTTCATTGTGCGTCAGTTCTTCTGTGGGGTAGAGGGATTGGAATGGATGCTTGAAGCTCCATCGGTTGCGGAGGGTTTCAAGCTCCACCATTATAGTCCGAGAGCGCGTCAAAGAGAAACCGTAGAGTGCTCAGCGGAGAGTAGAGTGCTCAGCGGAGATAAGCGAAGCGAATAGAGGTTAGCGGTAGAGTAGCGAACCGATGCGAACCATGGTTGACCCTTCTTCGATGGCGATTTCAAAGTCATCGCTCATTCCCATCGATAGTTCGGGAAGCTGCAGACCGAACTCCCCTTGCCATTGATCGCGCAGGGACCGCAGAAGAGCGAATTCGGTGTGAATTTGTGAAGGGGTCGCTTGGAGAGAACTCATTCCCATGAGTCCGGATAAGTTCCAAAGCTGTTGCCAGCTCGGTTCAGAGGCATATCGTTGAAGAATGGCTTGGGCGTCTTGGGGGGTAAGACCGGTTTTGGTGGACTCGTTGGTGATATTGAGTTCGAGGAGGACTTGTAGTTTTTCTTCGCGCGGGGGGAAAGTGGCAAGGTCTTTGGTCAGTTGTTCAGCGAGCCGAAGGGAATCGAGGGAATGCAGGGTATGGAGGAAGGGGAGGGTGCGAGCAGATTTATTGCGTTGCAGGTGTCCGATGAAGTGCCAGCGAACGGGGGAGGTGGGGTTGGACGAAAATTGTGAGGCTTTTTCCCAGAGGGTTTGGGGCCGGTTTTCTGCGAGGTTGCGGCAACCGAGGTTGTAGAGGGTATTACAGATCTCGGCGGAGACGGTTTTGGTAACGGCCACAAAGGTCACTTCGGAGGGCAGACGCCCTGCTCGGCGGCAAGCGGAATTGATTTTTTCGGTTACATCTTGGAGATTTTCGGCGATGCGATTCATGGAGATTGCTAGGGAATTTGGGGGTTTTGAGGGTTCGATTGGATGGGGTAAATGTTTTCGCAATTGGATTGCAAATAGAATTGTTTTGTCTAGAATAGCTTGGTCGATGTTGGAATCGGCAAGCAAGAAGAACTTCTCAGACGCACACCCTGGAATTGGACCATTGAAAATGGAACAGTGGAAGGATCGATTAGGTATATTCGCATCGGTGGCTTGTGCCGTTCATTGTGCGGCCACGCCGGTGTTGCTTGCTACATTGCCGGCATTGACGTTTACGGAGTGGATGGCCAGTCCGTTGTTCCATCAGGTGATCGCGGTTGGATGTTGCGCTTTGGTCGCTTCGGCGATTTGGCCGGCTTTTATGAAGTTCCGTGATTATCGGATTCTGTCCCTTTCGTCAGCGGGACTGGGAATGATTTTGATGGCGGCCTTTGTGTTGCCTGACGAGTGTTGCAAGCAAGCTCTTCCGGGCCAAGACGTCGCAGTCGCTGGATTTTCGGGAGCAAAGTTGATTTCAGCAAAGCGTACGCCAGAGGTTGCGAGCTGCTGTTCGAATGAAAGTGCCGATACGAAGGCTTGTGATGGCCACGCGTGTCAGGATGCTTGTAAGGAAACTGAGGTTGCGAGCAATGATCATGCTGGGCATAACCATGCTGCTCACGATCACGCAGGGCATGACCACGCTGCTCATGATCACGCTGGGCATGATCACGCTTCTCATGAGAATGCTTCGGTGGTTAGTAGTCTTGCTGGTATTCAGCCTTGGATGACGCCAATCGGTGGATTGTTGTTGATCGCAGCGCATGGGTTGAATTTGCGACGTCGGTTGCAACGAGAAGTGGCTTGCTGCGATGCTGGCGATTGTCAGAACGTGGGTTAGTCGGGATCTGCAAAACGTTGTGTGCGGGTGGTTTCATTTGGTGGGTGGATCAAGTTCTTGTGGTGTCCATTCTCCAGCGTACAAGCGGACGTTGGAAATAGCGCCGCGGAAGTGGTCTTGGGCGCCGAAGCCGATGGTCATTGGTTGATCGATCGAGAGTTCGTAGTCTTGAGGGTTAAAGTTCGCTGAGGTGGCGACTAGTTTTCCATCGAGATAGAGTTTTAAGTTCTGCTGTGCGCGAACGGCGAGAATGTCATGTCGCCCGGGTTGGATGGGGTAGTCGTGCGTGGCGTTTTTTCCAGCTTCGATGGATAGGACGTGTCCGGATGGAAGGGTTCCTATAAAGAGGCGACCCTGGTAAACGGCCATTGACCAAGCGCGACGGTATTTGACATCTGGTGTGAAATCGACGCGTCCAAAGCGAGTCCATTGTTGATCGCCATCGAAGCGATAGATTTCAGCGAGAGGGAGTGTTCCGCCATACATTTTCCCGTTGTAGACCAGAAGTGGCATCGCTTCGAGTTCTTGGCCTAAGCGACCGGTATTGACCCATTCGTTATCGGCTTGATAGCGGTAGACGTGTGCATTGGGCCATTCGCTCACGTAGAGGTGTCCTTGGTGAATTGCGAGGCCATAGGTTTGGGTTGCACCGGGGAGGGTACCGACGTTTGTCCAATTTTGACCGTCGAATCGGAATATGGAGCCTTCGTCGTAGCAAGTAGCGTAGAGTGCATCATTGAAAACGCAGAGGGCTTCGGTTCGTTTCCCATTTGGTGTGTTGCACGGAGTCCATTGTTGATTTCCTTCGTAGCGAAAGAAGCCCGCGGGTTGGTATAGGGAGCTAGCGTATAGTTTTCCTCGAAAGACGGTCAGGGATGCGATGGCTTGGGTCTCTCCCGAGACAGAACCGCAGTCTTCCCATGAGTCGTCGTGGGTGAGTCGATATACCTTGCCGCCGAAGTTTTTGTTTTCTGATTCGGAGAGGCTTGATCCTGCCAGTCGATACTTCGATGAAGCCGCATAGAGTTGGCCCTCGAAGACGGCTAGGGCTGATATTGCGTTCGCTTGGTCCGGAGAGCCAAGGTCGGTCCATCGATCATTAGTTTCCCAGCGAAAGACTTTTCCTGTTTGATTAGAACCAGCGTGGCAGGTCGCTGCGTAGAGTTTGCCGTTGTGCACACAGAGTGAGAAGATATAGACGGCATCACCGAGGCGACCGTGATCGATGAAGTCAGGATCTGTTTGGCCGTTATCGATACCGAAGTGCAGTTGTCGCGAATTCGGTTGGCTATTTGTTACGCCGTTGTGGTTATAGATACCGAGATTGATACCGCGCCGGCGAGTGGGATCGTAAAGGCTTACAATGTCTCCAAGAGAATCACCGAAGTCATTATCGACATCGATGGTAAGAGCGATTGAGAAGGGTTGAGTTCCGAGAGTGATACGGTCGGTGGTAGGAGTTTGGTACGATTCCGTGCGTCCGTCAAATACTTGCGGTTTGGTGTTCGTCGAAGTAGCGAGCCAGTTGCCGAGTAGTTTTGGGGTGGGAGATTGTCCGAAGGTGTGTTGATAAGTCGTGGGGATAACGGTGAGGAATAGCAAAGCCAAGAACGGCGCGTGTGATGCGAGTTTTCGGTGAATTGGTAGTTGGGGCATGATGGTCGAAGTCGAGGGCTGGACGATCGGAGAATCGTTTTTGTTGTGTGACGGTAATTTCTGTGTCGCTGGGTACGCAACGCTATTATTGAACTATCCGTAGCTTGCGATCAATACCGTCAAAACGACAATCATGGTGCTTTCGGTTTTTTGATCTCGTCTCACGCAAAGAAGCAAAGACGCAAAGAAGACCGCAGGGCATTGGGCCCGTCTGTGGCAATTGGAAACACAGAGACACGGAGATTCGAAGGTGTAGAACGCGAGTTTTTTGGTTCAAGGTTTTAGGGGCTTGAGATCTGGGATCTGAATCGAGTACGCCTTCGGCTGACTGCTAAACGAAAAATGATTACGTTCGCCAGATGCCGGAGGTTTTCCTGGTGAAGTCCACCGCTTGGCAGCGGGTGGCTACGGGTTATTTGATCTGTTGGATGACTTGGCCGTTGTCTAATTGCCAGATCCAAAGCACTCCGTCTTGGCCACCTGCGTAGGCCATTGGAACTCGTCCTGCAACAACGCTGCAATATACTGCTTCTGCAGGACCGCCAATCGCTCGGACTTGGCCGCCATTGGTCACGTCATGGACGCGTACTTGTTGATCAGCGGATGAGGTTACGACTTGATTCGTCCTGCCAACAAACGCAATTGAAGTGACCTCTTTGCCGAACCCTTGGATTGTTCGGGTTGATGTCCCACTCTCTACATCCCATACCTTTATCGTATTATCCGCTGAAGAGCTTGCGATCAAATGCCCGTCGTCGTGCCAAGCCAGTCCTAGAACGTGATGCGTGTGTCCTTCGAGAGTTCTAGGAGGTGGTTGTTGGGTTCCTTCGGGTACGTTGACTTGATGCAATCGGATCACTTTGTCTGCGGCTCCCGTTGCGATCCAAGCGCCATCGGGTGAAAGTTTAGCTACGAGGATCGTATCGCTATGAACTTGGCCAAAGTCCTTGAGCACCGCTCCATCAGCAACTCGCAGAATCTTCAATTCCCCAAATCGGCTTGGCGCTCCACTTCCGACAACCAACAACTGACCGTCTTCACTCCAGTCCATCGCGGTCACGCGATCGCTGAAGACAGACTCCATGGCTGTACCAATGGTTCGTTCAAGAACCCAGCGATTTCCCCAATCCCAACCTAAACCACGTCCATCATCCAACGTTTCGAGGATCCAACCATTGGCGGTGAGCATCAGTGCGTTGATGTTCGCTGCGCCTCCAGGTAGGACTGCTTGTTGAAGTCCTTTATCACCTCGAACAATAGATACGCTACCGTCCTGTCTTGCGGTCACGATGCTTCGGCTGTCGGCAGAAAACGCGCTTTGTACGACCGGAACTGGCACCACTGCAGCTTGGGTTTGCGCCAAGCCTTGTTCAAATTGTGTTACCTTTTGCTTTTCCTGTTCAATCATCGCTTGGAATTGAGCGATCCCTGTCGTTGCCTTTTCAATTGCTTGCATCGCAACGGCGATTGTCTTCTCCATCGTTGCGAGTTTGACTTCTACATCCATCTTCGCCTTCATCGCGGTTGCTTGGGCTTGCTTTTTTGCTTCGACATCTTTCGCTGCCGCTTCCATTTTCTTCATGGCTTCGTCCACGGCTGCTTTGGCTGCTACCATTGCAGCTTCGCTATCGGTTACTGCTTTGGTTTGTGCATCGAGTTCGGTTTGTTTCTTTCCTAGTTCTTCCATGATTTGGGTTTTGGATTGAACGAGTTTGCCGTGGGCTTCCATCTCCGCTTGCTTGGCTTTTTCAAGTTCGGGGACTTTTGCGGCTGCGCGATCGACTTTGGATTTCTGCCGTGCGAGGGTCAAGTCGGCTAGATCGAGGCGGCGTTGGCCTTCGTAATCGACCTTTTGTTCCCAAAGCATTGTTCCGTCTGCGCTCTTCCAAGCTTTGATCAATCCATCGTTTCCAATGGTGGCAAATTTGGATGCGTCATTCGAAGTGATGATATGTTGCATCGGGGCACCGTGACCGACTGTTCGCAGGATTGCTCCATCGGTACCTTGGACAACTCGAACGGTACCATCTGCGGTGCCGACCAAGATGCGCGGTACGTTGGCTTCTTCGTAGCGTGCAAGTCCGATGACTTCCGCCACGTCTCCTAAGCGTTCGATTTTTTGCAGGGTTGCTGGGGCTTCTGCGGTCGCTGGTACCACTTGCAGCCATTGCACCTTTTTCTCAGGTGTGAGTCCCACAAGCGTTTGTGGGTCTTGGACGAGCATCTGTTTGAATGGCTGTTCGAGTTTGCCAACGAAGGAAGGTTTGACTGCAACTGGAGTGGGGGCAGTTCCTGGAGCAATTTCTGGTGGGGCGTTGGTCGGGCCAAGTACGTACTGAGCGATGGCTCCATCTTCTAGGACAACCCATAGTTGGGTTCCATCAGGGCTCCAAGCGATGCTTGCTGCCGGTGCTGGAGTTCCTGGTGCTTCGAGTTGATGGGAGACCAAGCCTGATTCGGCGCGGATGATTTCCAAGGTAGGAGTTCGGGTTGCTTTTGCGATTGCTAATCCGTGTGGTGCGAGTTTCGCTTGGTGTGCTCCTCGAAGAACGCTTGCGAGACCTTGATCGGTTACGGCTTGGTTGCGTTTCCATATTTTCACATCGCGAAAGCCACCGGTGGCGATGCGTGTGGAATCTGGACTGATCGCAATGGATTGGATCATATCGAGATGGCTGACGGGGGCATTGGTTTGTAGTTGTGCTTGGATTTGTGGATCGAACAATTGTGCGACGTCAGTGGCACCATCGAGTGAAGGCCAGCGATAGACTAGGGCTTGGTTTCCTTTTCCTGCGACGACCCATTGGCCGTCGCTACTTGCATCCATCGCATACATAGGGCGGACGGTTTCGGGGACTTGCTTCCATTGCATGTTCAGTCCGGTTTTTGCGACACCTGCAATGGCTCCTGCATCTACCCAAGCTTGTAGCAAGTCCATTTCCGCTGGGGTGAGTCGTTTTGCGCCTACTGCGTTCTTATCTGGGGGCATCACCGATTCGTCGGTTGCACGGACGCGGCGAACCAGTTCGCTTTCACCACCTTTTCCAACGACAAGGGTCGGACCACTGTCTCCACCTTTCATCAGTTGTTCGAACGATTCTAGGTTTAATCCACCTTCTGCTTTTTGCACGTTGTGGCAAGCGATGCAGTTGGCTCGCAGTAGCGGAAGGATGTGATTTGCGAAGTCTTTGGGGGTGGCTTGTGCTGCATCTTGAGCAAATCCCCAGCCGGAAAATCCGGAGACGATAAGGGCGCTGAAGATGGTCGTGCTCAGGACTTTTTTACTGAGGCTCGGCAACAAGCGAGCGGAGGAAATGGAGGGGATTCGCATGGTGAGCTGTAGTCGTTTTATAAACGGAGTTTTGGTCGAAGGTTGCATGACGTATGGTTGTATTTCAAAGAGTAGTCTGTGTTATTTAGGAGCTTCGTTACTTAGGTGCTTCCGGTGGCGGAACGATTTTCAATCGAAACGGTGCGGAAGGTAGAAAGGTTTGGAAGTCTCTCGGTGCGATTTCTTTCGCGAGTGCCTCTATTTTTGGATTGGTTTCTGCGATGATTTTTTCAGCAGCGGGTCGATCTCCGGGCCAATTAGGATCGGCTAGGAGGGCTTGGATGCGATCTCGGTACGCAAGGAGTCTTGCGTGTGATTCCGGATGGAGAGATTGCTTGAGAACAATTTCGGTTGCAAACCAAACGGTGTATTCACCGACAGGTGCATCGGCAGCAACTTTAATTTCCGGGTTGGCTTCTGGGTTCTTTTCGGGGAGTTCAAATTCACCGAGGGTGACTTTTGGGGGAAGGTTTTGTGGTCGCATGATTCCTTTGGCTTCTCCGCCCGCGCGTCTTACTGCGCGGATTGGAAGTTTACCGGCACCACCTTGAGGAATTTCCAAGACCCAAGCGGGGCCATCTCCGGCTCGGATTTGAATCGGCGCAGTGTCTTGTTCGATCACTTTGAGGAGCCAAAGGTTGGAGAGTCGGGATTGAGGAAGTCCGCGATCTGCGGAAGCGGAGATTACGATGCTTGTCGGTTGTATTGGAATTGAGACATCTTGATCGAGTTGACTCGGGTTTGCAGGGTTTGACGCAACTTTTGTTTTTGCGATTGGTTGGATCGGACCGGAGAAGGGTGCGGCGTTTTCATCCGCGAAGAACATCAGGATGCCTTCCGATTGCCCGGGTGCGACGAGGGCTGGCGTCACAGAAACACCTGGTGGTAGCGCATCGCAATTCAGTTCGATGGGAGCGTTATGTCCTCCAGTGCGGCGAATGGAGACATGCATCGCGGTTTGCCCACCTTTGGGAAGTGCAATACCGGTGGTCTTTGCGGCCGCTGCGTTGTTGGTATCAGGGAGCCAATGCCCGATGGGTTGTATACGTGGAACCGGTGGTCCGACACGAAGGATCACTTCGGTGGAATGTTTACTTGAAGGTTGAATATTGAAGTCGTTGATGGTCAGTCGGATGTTCTTGTTCGGTGGGCTGGGTGGGATCGAGAAAAATGGATCGGGAGAGAGGAGTCGTACGGCACGGGTACCGATGGCAGGACCGTCTTCTGCGATGGTGATGACATCACGACCTGTGAGGCGTTGACGGTTGAGGTAGTCTTGAGCAAGTTGTTGCAGGGCTGGATCGGAGGACTTGCCGGATGGGTCGGCGGCGAGAACTGTTTGGATTTGAGCGAGTTGTTCTGGAGATGGTGGTGGAGTGACTCGGTCGGCGATGATTCGGACATCGGATGGTTCACCCAGTGCCGCGGATAGTACTTCGACTTCGTACGTCATTCCTTCGCTGGGAGCGAATTCGAATTCGCGCTGGGGTTCTTTTGCGGATAGGTTGAATTTGAATTGCCAGGGTGGGGATGGAAGTGGGGCAGGGAGCGTTGAGGGATTTGTGCTGGTGTTCGGGGGTGTTGCTTGAACAGGCCAATCTAAATTTGTTTTTGCGAAGGTTTGGAATGGGTTCTTCCATTCTTTGCTTGTATAGAGCGGGTGATTTTCAGGGGGATCGATGACTAATGCGAAGGGGGTGTTTTCGGAACTGCGATATAGGAAGTCGAAGATCGCGATTCGCAGTTCGTCTGGGTTGTTTGTGGGGGATTTTGTCGGAGGCGAAGTCGGTTCGGAGAATAGCACGGGGGCTTTTCCGGAGCTACGAAGTTGGCTTAATACATTTCCGTCGGAATCTGAGACTAGGAGGACGGGTATGGTAGAAGCGTCGAGGGACTGAGCCGCCAGTAATATTTTGGGCCATCGATCGGACTTCTTTGTTTTCAGTTGTATTCGTTCGTTGCGTTTCGTAAGGCCGACGTAACAAATGCCAGGTTGCACAGCGGGCGGATTTTTGGGATCGATGGATGGCGGTAAAACTTCAACGGGTGTGTGGACAACCGCCAGAGATCGCGCGTTGGAGATACCGTAGCGACCCACTGCCCAGACTTCGTAGAGACCTTGCGGCACTGCGGGATCGACGGAGACGGAGAAGCTGCCGTAGGCTTTTTGTGGAGTGGTATCTGGATCGAGCGGTAGGCTTGGGGATTGCTCGAGTTTGGCGGTTATACGTGGATCGGAGAAGATCAGTTGCTCGACGTCCTGGGTAAATCGTCCTGCAGTGACTTTGAAGTTGTTTGGGTGTTGGTTGGAGAGGACGGGTGGGAAGACAGCATCAAGCGCGATGACGGGAAGTTCAGCGCTTGCTGTGGTTGCGAGGAGGCAAAGGAGGAGCAACCCGATCCCTCGCGTCGCGGATACAAACGGTCTCATGTTGAAGTCGCTAGGCTGGTGTAATCGCAGAGGTCGAGAATATCGATTAGTGGTTGAACAGGAATTCCTTGCTATTGATCAAGCTCCATAGGAGGTCTTCATAAGCTTCGCGCAGTTTCTCAGAGCGTTGCATGAGGTACTCCAGCGCAAGGCTTTGTTCCGATTCTGTAGGTGGTCTGCAAAGGGCTCTGAGGTATAGTTCGCGGATCCGTGGAGGAGCTGACTTTCGTATGTTTTCTGCTGGGCTTAGGGCTGCATCGACGATCGCGGAGGAAGCCCACTGAGCAGCGCGGCTTGCATCGGCTCCGAGCTTCGCTTGCATCTCTTTGGAGTTGAGCAAGTGGAGGCTTTGTGCGAGTGTCGAGGAGTTGGTTCGTTCGCATTCGCAGGCGGTGGTGGAATCTGGTCTGCCGAAGACGGTCAGGAAGTAGGAAGCGAAGGATGTATCGGGGAGTTCGACAGCACGAGTACCGAGTGGCATGCCATCGAATTGCGATAGGCTTCCGGTGACATTGTCGATGGCATCGAGGAGCATTTCTGCTTGGAGTCTTTTTGGATAGAAGCGGGAGTAGCAGTTTGTATCGCGGATATTGAGTTCGTTGGCGTTTGCGCTGAGTTGGTAGGTGGTCGAGGTACAGATGGCGCGAACGAGGTATTTGAGGTCAAAGCCAGATTGGACGAGTTCGACGGTAAGGGTATCGAGGAGCTCGGGGTTTGAGGGTGGGTTGGTGATACGCATATCATCTTCCGGTTCCACCAGGCCTTTGCCTAGGAAGTGTTTCCAGTAGCGGTTTGCGATCGACTTGGCGAAGAAAGGGTTTGTCGGAGCGGTCATCCAGTCGGCGAGGGCCGCGCGAGGGTCTTGGAAGTTTGCAAGATCGGACTTGGGTGCATCGAGACCGGTGGGAGGGAGTGGTTGGCCGGTTTTGGGGTGATTTGCGGATGCATTTGCAATTCGCGAGACGAATTTAGGTTCGTTGGGCAGTGGCCCTTCGCGGCGTTCGACGGTAGAGAAGAACGCGGCCATTTGGTAGTAGTCTTGTTGAGCCCATTTTTCGTAGGGGTGGTGGTGGCAGCGAGCGCACTGCAAGCGTTGACCGAGGAAGAGTTGGGCGATGTCTTCGATGCGTGATTCGGTATTGTTGACTTGTCGGAACCACACGACTGCTGGATTGGACTCAACGTCACCGGAGGCAGTAAGAAGTTCGCGGACGAGCGTGTTGATTGGTTTGTTTTCGAAGAAGCTTGAGCGGAGCCAATCGTGGAAAGCGTAAGCGCCATAACGAGTATCTTCACCGGTGTGATTGTTTCGAAGGATTGCCGACCATTTGCTTGCGAAGTTCGAAGCGTAGTCTTGGCTAGCGAGGAGCCGATCGACGATTGCGGTGCGTCTTTGTTGGGTCGCTTCTGGTGAGTTTCCGGAGGCTTGGGCAATTTGCAGTTCTTCGAATTCGGCGACGGTGGGTAGTCGTCCGGCGATATCGAGAGTGACTCGTCGCAGGTAGGTTTGGTCATCGCAAAGTTCGGAAGGAGGAATACCGAGAGCTTGAAGTTTTCCGAAGACGGCTTGGTCGATTTTGCCTTGAGCGATAGGAAGGCTTTGGGTGAGCGTACCGATCGGTACGCTTGCGCGGAACACGGTCACTTGGCCTTGGTAGCGTGCCATGATAGAGACTTCGCCGGCATAGTCACGGATCTTTACCAACCCGTTGACGTCGACTTCTGCCATATCGAGATTATTCGATTCGTATTGAGCAGTGCGGGTGATATCTTCGGTGGAGCCGTCGGAGTAAGAAGCAACGACGCAGAGTTGTTGGGAGGAGTTTCGAGCCATTTGTCGTGTGGAAGGAGTTACTGCGATGGCGGTGATTTTGCGTCCATTGGGATCACCGTATGGCATAGCTTGTGCAATCCAGCGGCGCAGGACACGGTATTCGTGGCTATCGACGTTCATGCGTTGGCCACCTCCGTGGGGTACGGAGCCGACGGATTTGGTTAGGAGGAGGCTGGTATCTGGAGCGGCAGGGAAGAGTCGACGCCCGCGTGATTCTCGGACGAGGTGTTCGTAGTCTTCTGCGGGTTCGGATCCGAGGAGGGAGAGCCGGAATCCATTTTGTCCTGCGATTTTGCCGTGGCATCCACCACCATTGCAGCCGAACTTGGTGAAGATCGGGACGATTTGGTTTGGGAAATTCACAGCATCATCTTGGCTGTTGAGTTCGACCGCGACTTCAGCGGTTGCGGGTGCATATCCATCGGCTGAGGCGGTGAGGGTGAGTGTTCCGCTGGCGAGTGGAGTGATCAGGCCGTTGGCATCGACAGAGATGATACCGGGGTGGGATGTTTCGAAGCGAACGTTTCGGGTCAGGTCGAGGATAGCGGAGGAGGGGGCTTGTTGGTTGCTGGTTGAGGCTCGCACGAGTGCTTGTGCGCGCGCATCGCTACCTTTGAGTGAGAGCTTTGGGGTATCGAATTCCAATTTGTTTGTGGCGGGGTCTTGGGCCAAGCCAAAAGGAGACTGTATGCACAGGCTAAACAAGCAAGTGCACAGTAGGAGGGCGAATGAGCTAGCAGATTGGAATTTCATGGCGGGATGGCATCGATCGGATTAGTGGAAGCGACTAGATCAGTTCGCGGATAGGTTCATGATCGACGAGGAACTGCGGCCGACCTGTGGGGTCTACGATGGTGGAGGAAGCAACGTTGATTCCGAGGTTATGATAGAGGGTCGCTATGATTTCTTGCATGTGAACAGGGCGTTCTTTTGCATATTCACCGAGTCGGTTTGTTGCGCCGATCGCTTGGCCGGTTCTCATGGATCCGCCCGCGAGCCATGCGCAACTGACTTGCGACCAGTGGTCACGGCCCGCTCCGTTATTGATTTTGGGAGTTCGACCGAATTCACCCCAGACGATGACGGTGACATCGTCGAGCATATCGCGTTGCTCAAGGTCATCGAGCAGAGCGCTGAGGCATTGGTCGAGTTTGGATCCGTGATCGCGGACGAGGTCGAAGTTTTGGCCGTGGGAGTCCCATCGACCGTAGCTTAGGCTTACGACTCGAACTCCAGCTTCGATGAGTCTTCTGGCGATTAAGAGATGGTCATTGCAGGTCGGAGCGCCATCGTATTGATATTTGTAGGGTTTTCCATCGCCGTAGCGTTCAACGATTTTTGGATCTTCCTTGGAGAGATCGAGGGCATCGAGAAGTTTGCTGCTGGTAAGAACATCGAGTGCACGTTGTTCGAAGGCATCCATACCGGCCATGACACCGGAAACATCGATATCGCGTCGCATGGTGTCGATGCTCGTGAGCAATCTTCGTCGGTCGCGGAGTCGATCTAGGCCGATGCTTTGGAGTTTCATATTTTCCATGCCAGGTCCGTCGGGTTTGAAGGCGGAGTAGGCAGCGCCCAGGAAACCGGCTTCTCCAGAGTTTGACCAGGGGCCGTGTTGGGTTTTGGCTGCGAGTCCGACGAAAGGAGGGACAGCGGGATCGACGGGGCCTTGGAGGCGAGCGACAGCGGATCCGATGGAAGGTCTACCACCGAGAGCTTTGAGGTCATCGGGGAACCAACCGCTCATGCATTGGTGGGACTCGTGTCGGTCTTTGCAGCCGACGACGGAACGAATGATTGCGGCTTTGTCCATCCGTTGGGCGAGTTGCGGGAAGACTTCGCAGATTTGGATACCGGGTACATTGGTAGCGATTGGGCTGAATTCACCTCGGATCTCTGAAGGAGCTTCCGTTTTGATTTCCCACATGTCTTGATGTGGGGGGCCACCCCCCAAGAAGATATTGATGAGTCCTTTGTGGGAGTTCTTTTTTCCTGCTGCATCTTCGGCGCGGAGCAGATCGGCGAGGGTGAAGCCTCCGAACCCGAAGCAGAGCGAACCTGCCGAGAGGAAGTTTCTCCGGGACAAGCCGCTGCACATACGTTGCGATCCGCCTAAGAAGTGAAGCATGGCACGATTCCTTTGAAGGTCCTATGAAGGAGGATTCTTGGTAGGTGGCTAGGCCGGTAGGAGGGAACCCGCACTTTGTCATGGGAAGGCAACTGGGGTGTTGCGATCCGTAATGGGGCTAGGATTGTCACCGGAGTTATACAACGCGGTTTCAAACCTCTTTATATTATGGATCGATCGGGTGGGCTGGTGCAAGTCCGGGAGAGAAGGAAACCATCAAATAGAGGGGTTAGCGAAAATGGGTAGGAAGGTAACGGTTTTATCGATTTTGCCGTGGTTTTTGGGTTTCGGGCTCTTGTTGGGGTTTGTGCAGGGGGATGAGAAGAATCGGCGTGAGCAGGCGGTGCGCGAGGATCGGAAGAATCTTACGGGGGATGCGAGGTGGTTGTACAACGACTTGGAGAGTGGGTTTGCGGCTGCCAAGTCGTTGGGGAAACCGATGTTGGTGGTGATGCGATGTGTGCCGTGTAAGGCTTGTACGGGGATCGACGAGAGTGTGCTTCGGGCGAAGGAGTTGCAAATATTACTGGATGGATTTGTATGCGTACGATTGATCAATGCGAATGCGATCGACTTGTCGAAGTTCCAGTTTGACTATGACCTTTCGTTTTCGACGTTGATGTTTCATGCAGATGGGACATTGATTGCACGGTATGGGTCGTGGCAGCATCAGCTCGATGAGATGGAGACGAGTACGGTGAGTTTGCAAGCCGCGTTGAAGCGGACTTTGGATTTGCACCGCAAGTGGGATTCGATCAAGGACACTTTGGCGAGCAAGCAGGGTGGGCCGACTCCATTTGCGTTACCGATTGAGATTCCGGGGTTAGCTGGTAAGTATGAGCGAGAGTTGAAGTGGGATGGCAATGTGGTGCAGAGTTGTGTGCATTGTCATCAGATTGGGGACGCTTATCGAGCTTGGTATCGCAAGCGAGGGGAGCGGATACCGGAGGATTTGATTTACCCGATGCCCGATCCGATTACGGTGGGAGTTCGTATGGACCAGCGTAGCGGTGTGAAGATAGCATCGGTGGAGGAGGGGAGTCTTGGTGGGCGTTCGGGTTTGCTCAAGGGTGATGAGGTGCTCAGGATCGATGGTGCGCCGGTGGTTTCGTTGGCGGATGTTGCTTGGGCGCTGCATCGAGCCGGAGCGGAGGGGGTTCAGGATTGGGTTGTTGAGCGGGGTGGCAAGCCAGTCGCGATACGTATGGAGTTGTCGGAGGGATGGCGATTGAAGAGTGACATTGAGTCCCGTGTGGGGACTTGGCAGATGCGTGCGATGGTGTTGGGTGGAATGGTTTTGCGAACGGTGAGTGGAAGCAAACGAGCGGAGTTAGGTTTGGCTACGGATGATTTGGGATTAGTGGTTCAGGGGTTGGGAGAGTACGGGGAGCATGCTGCAGCGAAGAATGCTGGGTTTCGCAAGGGTGATGTGATTTTGCGAATTGAAGGGGTTGATTCGCAGGAGGGGATGAGTGAGAGTGCTTTGATTGGCGAGTTGTTGTCGGAGCATTTCAAGCCGCGTCAGCTTAAGAGCATGGTGCTTCGGGAGGGTCGTCGATTGGAGTTGCAGTGGCCGATTCAGTAGAGATTCGGTAGCTTTGGATCTAAACCCGGTACTTACTTTGTATTGTCTCAAGCGGAGAGCCGGAGAGCCGTTGGCTCTCAGAGAGTTGAAAGGAGAAAGTGGAAAGTAGGCTGGAGGCCAGAGGCCAGAGGCGATAGGCGATAGGCGATAGGCGATAGGCGATAGGCGATAGGCGATAGGCGATAGGCGATAGGCGATAGGCGATAGGCGATAGAGTTGCGTAAA
>JBEICB010000331.1:0-4145 GCA_040373655.1 Pirellula sp.
CCTAATCGATTGAAGCCTCGACGTGGGGCGTAAGTGTATCAAACACTACAGCGAAATGACAGCATTGCAGATGTCGTAAATCCTTGGGATCTGGACATTTACCGTCCGATTTCCACCGGTTCGTGGGGAAATCAGGCGCAAGCAATTTGGCCAGTGTCGTGCGAGCGAGTGACACCTCTGGTCACTCGCTAGCATTTTTTCTGAATTCTCGGGTGGGCAATCTGCCGCAGCACGGGATAGCAGGATCGAAGCAAGTTGGCGACCGACGTTGCTTGAGTTGGCGTCGATTCGGCAGATCCGTCTGAATTCCTGATCTTCTTCGCACATAACCGCTAAGCCGGGCGAAACAGCGGCTTGAGGTTTCTTGCGGCTCACCGTAACTCATGGACCCCCATACACGCGTGGCAACCACGCGATTCAGGAATCGTCTAGGAGGATCCAAACATGACTAAGTGGTGGGAAATTGAAGACATAGGCTCGGCTCCGTTGCCGGCGGAGATTCGAGCGATTGCTTACTACCGGCATTCGGCACAGGACCGACAAGAGAACTCGATACCCATTCAGCAAGAGCAGGTTCGCGAATGGGCACGCAATCACAGCGTCGAGATCATTCAGGAGTTCGCCGACCACGGTCGATCAGGTCTTACCTCGGAGGGTCGGCCAGCCTTTACCGACATGATGGAGAATTGGGTCAAGAAGAGATCCGACTTTGAGTATGTACTTTGCCTCGATGTGAGTCGTTGGGGGCGATTCCAAGACATCGACCTCTCGGCCCAATTCAGCGCCGAATGCAAACGAGCCGGAAAGCAGGTCATCTACACCACGATTGGCAAGCCGCGAGAAAACGACCCGCTTTATCCAGTGTACGTCCAATTCGAACGGTTCCGAGCTGCCCAATACAGCAAAGAACTTAGCGAAAAAGTCTGGCGTGGGTGCGTGAAGATCACGGAGCAAGGCTACTGGGCTGGCGGATCGCCACCGTATGCGACTTCACGATTGCTTCTCGACGAGAAACGCGAACCGCTACACAAACTCGAAACAGGCCAACGCAAAGGAATTCAGAACCAACGGGTCACGCTTGTAGATGGCGACGCGAACGAAGTGGCCGTGATCAAACGGATCTTCCACGAGTTTGTGTCGCTTGGGTTCTCGGAGCATCGAATCGCCGAGGGTTTGAACCAAGACGGGATTCTCTCTCCCGGCGGTCGAACCTGGAGCGCCGGTTCCGTGCTCGGTCGACTTCGAAACGAAACCTACATTGGCACGCTTCGATACAACAAAACCAGCCAGAAGCTGAAGACACCCAGAAAGCACAATCCTCCAGACAAGTGGGTGCGAACGCCAGAAGCCTTCGATGGAATCATCGACTCCGAACAATTCCTGCAAGCTCAACTGATCCTTGCCAAGCGGCGACAGAAATACGATCCGGGGTTCATGCTCGAGCGACTGCGTGAGATTTACGAAGAGTATGGGTTTCTCCGGACATCGATGCTCAAGACGATCGAAAGCACTCCCAGCGCCGGCAGTTACGGAAACGAATTTGGATCTTTCGACGGGGCTTTCCAACGGCTCTACGACAAACAGCGGAAAGAAGCACGCGAGAAGGTGCTGACGCTAATCAACGGACACTTTTCCGATGTCATTGAGTATGCCGATTTCCTGGTGATAGATCGTAGGTTTTCGATCGCCATCGAACCGGCGGTAGCTGTTCCCCACGGCTACGACTTCTATTGGCCCTTTCGGCCCGACTTCCGCGAAGTGATTGATATCACGCTGGGGGTGTTCCTGGCCCACTCAGACGAAGTGGAGATTCTTGGCTACGCAGCACTCCCAAGGCTAATGCTACCCAATAAGACATGCCGGCTCGCAGTGACGTCCATATCAACCGAATTGTTCGGATTGAACGACCTCAAGTACCTCTTGCAGTTCTAAAAGGAGAAACCATTTATGGAAACCAACCCCGAAATTCTCAGCTACTCGCAGCGACGCTACGAGGAGATTCCGATCGACCAAATCAAAGTGATCAACTCGCGAAATCGCGACCAAAAGCAGTTCGACATGAATGTCGAGAGCATCGAAACGGTTGGGCTACTCAAGCCGATTCGAGTCAACGATAGGTTTCTTGAACGCACAGGTTTCTACGAATTGATCTGTGGTGAAGGGCGTCTGATCGCCCATCAGAAACTTGGTCGCCAAAAAGTACCAGCAGAGGTGATTACCTGCAGCCGAAAAGAAGCATACCTGCAATCGCTAGTAGAGAACATCGCACGCACGAAGCCGGACACGATGGATTTTGCAAGAGAGCTGAAACGGCTTCGGGACGAAGGCTGGAGCAACAAAGAGATTGCAGCGGTGGCCTGTAAGAACGAGGGCTTTATCCGTGACTACATCCGATTGGTAGAACGCGGTGAGGATCGATTGATTCACGGAGTTGAATCGGGGATTTTCCCGATCAAATTCGCAACTCAGGTCGCCTTCAGCGAAGACACACAGCTTCAAAACATTTTGATGGACGCATTCGATGAAGGCTTGGTGACCACCAACAACTTCAGTATGGCGCGACATATCCTGACGACTCGGGCACGGACCACCAAATCCAAAACGGTGCCCGAGGACTACACGGTAACGCAGATGCGTCAGGACATCAGCGACGCGACGAAAGCAAAGACATCTTTTGTGCGCGAAGCGAAATCGAAAGAAAACAGATTCATGATCTTGTTCGATGGGGTGAAGAACCTTTGGCAAGACAAGAACTTCGTAGAGCTGGTAAAGGGCGAGAAACTTGACACTCGACCCGAACTGGCTGGTGACTTCAGCTATGTCAAGTAAACAGGAGAAAGCCATGGCAAACCACAAGCCATTCCTCGACGGGAGAGACATACCGATCGTGAAGCTAGTTCAGCGAAACGAACGCAAGGTCAACACCAAGTACTTCAAACGAATAGAGGCAAGCATTCGAGCGATCGGTCTGATAGATCCCTTGATCGTTTACCCCACAGGAGACAGCTACGAGATTCTCGACGGATGCATTCGCTACCGAATCCTTTTAGAGATGGGGGTTGAAACCGTCCCCTGCTTGATCGGACGACAGCGGGAAGCATTCACCGGGAACCGCATGGTTAATCCACTGAGCAACTCACAGGAAATGCGAATGATCCGCAAATCGCTGGAGGAACTCGATGAGAAGACAATTGCCGCGACGTTCGGCATGACCAGTATTGGGCACCGATTGAACATGAATCTGATCAAGGGGCTCGACCCATCGGTCCAGAAAGCTTTCGAGGCGAGCAAAATCAATTTGCAATGCGCCAAGGAGCTTGCACTGGTCAAACAGGACCGTCAAGCAGAGATCATTCGATTGATGGAGTCCTGCAACGATTACAGCGTTACGTTTGCTCGCGGATTGGTCTTGAAAACACCGGTCGCAAAGCGAGCCAAGCTCAATGGAAAAAAATCGCCTTGGGCGCGATCGGAAGACACCAAGAGTGACCTCTTGAAGAAGCTCCAAGAGGCACAGCAACAGCAGGACTTCTATACTGGGCTTTACCGACAGTACTCGACCAATCTGCTCAAGTTGGTGATTTACTCAAGGTCCCTTCTAAATAACCCACGAGTTTCTCGGTACATGCAGGAGCATCATCCCGATGTACACCGAGCTTTCTCGCAGGTAGTCCAAGATACGGAGGGCTGACCTGATGGCAAAACAAAATTCACGACCAATGCGTGTTCTTGGTCGAATGCAGAAACTTCTTGATCACGGGCAACTGGAGGTGGCTTGGCGTGACCACCCTGACTTGATCCTTGCTGCTTGCGAGTGCTTCGGATCGTGGGATGAAGCCGTATCCGAACTCGACGACTATCGACAACGAAGTCGCAAATGGAGCAAAGAGCGATGCATCGAGGAGCTTGTCACCTGGAATGAGGCGAACCAAGCGAATCCCGAGGTTTGGAATCCCCCTTGTAACAAGCTGCGATCTGCAGCTAAGCGGTTCTTTGGGAGTTTCCACGATGCGCTTGATACGTTGGATCTTCACGATCCACATCGCTGGACGCGGAAGCGAATTATCGACGCGATTCAGAATCGATATATCGCAGGATTGCCGATCAACGAGCGAGAAAACCGTGGTCTGTATTGTGTGGCGAGG
>JBEICB010000363.1:0-3263 GCA_040373655.1 Pirellula sp.
AAGTGTGATTAGCTCTGTGCACGTAGGACTGCATCAGTAGTACTGTTATCCATCGATGGGTGTCAGTCTTTTTTTCTTGTTTCAGTTCACCTTTGAAAACCAGCGGAATTATGTCAGCATCGGAAACTTCGCAAGCATTGGATCCTTATTTTCAAGAGCTTTTTGCCGATCGAATTGGAGGCAAGCTATACGGTAAGGCGAACGAGATTTACAAGTTCGAAAAGATCAAGCGAGCGAAGCGGAAGGCTTTAGCAGATTACCCGAACCGTCAGTTATTAGATTTTGGTATTGGCGAGAATGACTCGATGGCGGATTTGTCGGTGCGTGAAGCTTTGCAAGTACAAGCGAATCGTCCTGAGAATCGGGGGTACATGGACAACGGTACTGCGGATTACAAGCAAGCCGTAGCGAGGTTCATGAAGCGGCAGTTTGGAGTTGAGTTGGATCCAGACAAGCAGATCAATCACTGCATCGGAAGCAAGACGGCTTTGTCGATGTTACCTGCATGTTTCATCAATCCAGGGGACATCACAATGATGACCGTGCCTGGATATCCGGTTGCGGGAACGCATACTCGCTACTACGGCGGGACGGTGCATCGGTTGCCCTTGTTGGCTGAGAATAATTTTTACCCCGATTTTTCGGGAGTGACGCCTGAGGTTTGGGCAAAGACGAAGTTGTTGGTTTTGAACTACCCAAACAGTCCCACGGGTCAGGTGGCAACAAAGGACTTCTATTCGAAGATCGTCGACTTAGCGAAGCAGCATCAGTTTGTGGTGGTACAGGATGCCGCGCATATTTTGTTGAGTTTTCGAGGCAAGCCCTTGAGCTTTTTGGAGGTTCCTGGCGCGATGGATGTGGGCGTAGAAGTTCACTCGATGAGCAAGGGCTTTGACATGATTGGTTGGCGGATAGGGTGGGTTTGCGGAAACGCGAAGATTGTCCAGGCTTTTTCCGACGTGAAGGACAACTGTGACAGCGGTCAATTTGGTGCTATACAGCGAGCTGCGATTTCAGCTTTGGATAACCCAGAAATACCGCAGCGAATTCATGGTAAGTACAAGCGACGATTGGAGAAATTGGTTGCAACATTGCGGCGTTGTGGGTTTCAGTGCGACGTACCGGGAGGCAGTTACTTTTTGTATGTACCTGCACCTAAGGGAGTCGCAGGCGGACCGCAATTTGCGAATGCAGAGGAAGCATCGCAATACTTCATCACTGAGCATTCGATTGTGATCGTGCCTTGGGATGATGCGGGTAGTTGCTTGCGTTTCTCGGTGACATACGAGGCTGCTGATGAAGCGGCCGAGGACGCTTTGATGGCGGAGACGGAGCGAAGGCTCAAGTCCCTAAACCTCGTGTTTTAATGCGGGTTGCAAGTTTTAGTTCGGTACGCGATGCATCTTTTTGGGAGACGAAGGAATGACGGATTTAGAGTTGAATCAAGAGTTGCAAGCGGCATTGGACTCGTTTAAGGATCCTGAGACAGCACGGCCGTTGTCGAAAACAGGTCAGGTCACAGACTGGGTAGTCGCTGGCGGGCAGGCGAAGTGTACGTTGCGACTAACCAGTATGGTTTGGCCGATTGCCACGGAGGTTGTCGAGCAGTTGAAGTCCCATCTTCACAGTCGAGTTTCGGCACTTCAGTCGATTGATATTCGGTTGGAGCATTTTGATCGACCGCCACAGGCACTTGGACAAATAGGATTGAAGGCGAAGGCGGTGATTGCGGTGGCAGCGGGTAAAGGGGGAGTTGGCAAGAGTACTTTAGCGGCGTCAATCGCATTGACCTTGGAGAATCTAGGGGCCAAGGTTGGCCTAATGGATGCGGATGTGTACGGGCCGAGTATCCCGCATTTGTTGGGACTGCAGGGCAGACCAGAGATTATGGACTCGAAGATTCAGCCGATTCGATCGGGAACAATGCCTGTGATGTCGATGGGGTTTTTGGTTGAGCGAGACCAAGCAGTCGTGTGGCGTGGGCCGATGCTGCATGGTTCCATAACGCAGTTTCTCCGAGATACGGCTTGGGGCGATCTCGATTACTTGATCATCGACATGCCTCCTGGCACTGGGGACGTTGCATTGACTTTATCGCAGTTGCTTCCAGTAACCGGTTCTGTGATTGTGTGCACGCCGCAAGAAGTAGCATTGCTGGATGCGGGTAAAGCGATCACGATGTTTGAGAAGACCAAGATCCCGATTTTGGGAATCGTTGAAAACATGAGTGGCTTTACGGATCCTGAGACGGGCAAGACGTACGATATCTTTGGTCGAGGCGGTGCGCGTAGCAAAGCGGAAGAGATTGCGGCTCCGTTTTTGGGAGAGGTTCCGATTCAGATGGCATTGCGAAGCGAGTCGGATCGAGGAGAGTTAGCGAGTGTGTTAAAGGATCCGAAGATAGCGAAGCCATTTGAGGATGTCTCGCGAGCTTTGGTTCGAGCGATCACGGCGCGGGTGGCAGCAAATCCAATGGCTGCGGTGTCGCTTCCTGTTCTGTAAATAACGGTCGCTGATAGTTTTTTTGTCGATGATTAGATGGGAGTCACCGGTTTGGTGTCACCCATGTTTATGGGTGTTGTCATGTCGAAGCATCGAATTTTCACGATGAGTTTTGCAAGGGTGTATCCTTGTTACGTGACTAAGGCGCAAAAGAAGGGGCGGACACAGGAAGAAGTCGATCTGATTATCTGTTGGTTGACAGGATATGACTTATCTGAATTGCATGGGTGTGTGAAGGGAGACATGACCATTGAAGACTTTTTTGGTCGAGCACCTGCGATGCATCCCGCGAGGCATTTGGTAACCGGAGTTGTTTGTGGCGTCCGCGTAGAGGACGTCGAAGATCCCTTGATGCGCGAGATTCGGATCTTGGATAAGATGATCGATGAGCTTGCGAAGGGTAAGGTGATGGAAAAGATACTTAGGCGTTTACCGGATGGAGATGGGACAACTGGAACGAATCAGTGAAGTTTTCTTGGTTGTTTGGGTGCTGTCTAGAAAAAACGGCTCTTCAGGAATTATCGTGGGTAAGAGCATTGAATATTGGCTCTGATCGTGCTCGTTCTCGGCTCACGCTCTTGGGTTCTACCCCTTCAGGGTAGGGCGGATTCTTTGTTGCAACTTTCCCAGGGCTTCGCTCCGCTTTGCCCTGGGTAGGGCGAGGATATTCCGGGTGGGGGGCTGTGGTCTGTGAAAAAGAACAGGCACGGTTATCAGTACCGTGCCCGTAAAAAATGCGCCCGTAAAAATGCGCCTGTAAA
>JBEICB010000180.1:0-9798 GCA_040373655.1 Pirellula sp.
GAACGGTGGCTACGGTATGCAGAACGGTGGCTACGGTATGCAGAACGGTGGCTACGGTATGCAGAACGGTGGCTACGGTATGCAGAACGGTGGTTACGGGATGCGAACGGTGGTTACGGTATGCGGAGCGGTGGTTACGGGAAAGGTTACTTACGGGCTCCCTCGCACGTGCTGCAGTGCCCTTTGACGAGGACTTCGCTGATTCGTGCGATATTCAGATTGCGGCGCACAGTGGGGCTTGGCAGTGCCATTTCTTCGATGCACGAAACGGTTCCGCAGTCCATACAAACGAAGTGAGGGTGGCTACTACGGTCGTGCGAAGGGTCACGCAACTCGAATCGCCAAACGTGGTCTCCAAGTTCTGTGCGCAGTACGAGTTCAGCTTCTGCCAAATCGGTCAAGTTGCGAAAAACGGTCGCTTTGTCAAAACCCAGTGGAACGAGCTGTTCAGAAAGTTCTGCGTGGGTTTGCGGTTTCGCGGAACGCTTGAGGGCGTTGATCACGGAGATGCGTGCAGGGGTGCTTCTCAACCCAGCTTCCCGAATCAGTTTCCGGGCTTCGTTCACGTCATCAACAGTCGTTTTCTTTTTTGCGTTCATCACGCACCTGCGTTCGCTTCGTTGGGTTGGAGGACGGATTTCAAGCGTGCGAGCGTATCGGGGGAGGCGAGTTCAAGTTTCCCAAAGCCAACCAGAGCCCCGAACGCGACGGCTTGTTGTTGATGCTCAGGATAGTTGGTGATGAGCATCGCGGGAATATCTCGGGTCGTCTCATTTTGCTTGAGTTGTTTTAGGATTTCGATTCCGTCGCTGTAGTCTATATCGAGTTTTCGGTTGATAAGAATCAAGTCGACACGGTGTTTTTGTAGGTGAGCGAAGGTGTCATCGGCTTGGTCCGCCCTTAGGATTTCTACGTCGAAGTGTTTCCGGAGCAACGCGGAGATGGATGCGTGGTCTGGGCCACAATTGCCGACATCGAGAACGGTTTTGCGAATCATGAGGGTTTTCTAGCGAGGGAGTTCAACAATGTTTTTCGGGGGGACCGGTAAAGCCAGTCTTGGAGGCTGGTGACCGGGAGCATTTGCTGCGGGCTATGTTCCGCTGCTAACACGGCCGGTTGGTCCCGAGTTAGTCGCTGGTGCAGGGTTTGGGGTAGGGTTAGTGGCCGGAGTCGTCGCTGCATTGGGAGCAGGATTGGAGGCCGGAGGTGGGTTTGCGGGTGGCGGCGCGGCCTGTGCTGCAGCAGCCGGTGCCGTGGCAGCCGGTGCGGCAGCTGCTGATGTGCCGTCGAGCAATTTGACTTCCAGTTGTCGCACGATGTCTTCTTGCAAGTATTTCTGCATCAACACGCGTGTCACATCGATCATTTTATCGATACGTTCGACGACTGGGGTTGGAACGGGACCAGTGTCAGTCGCGGTTGCTCTTCGTTGAATGTTTTGAATCTGTGAGGAGAGACCATCGTAGGTCTTTACTTTTTTCAGTTCGTCTAGGAGCGCGAAGGCTTCATCTTTCTTTCCTTCTTCGATCTTCTTTTTGATCCGTGCATCGAGGATCTTGCGTCGTACGACCAGATCAAGGACTTCACCTTGTAGACCTTTGAGGAATGCTTCGGCTTGCAGACGTCGTCGATCATCTGGCAAGTCGGCTTTTTCTTGGTCGCGGAAGCCGGTGATGACGGGCAAGCGAGCCAGCAGGGTCTCGCCGTTCTTAACGTAGTAGAGGTAAAGAGGAAGTTTGATTTGGATGGTACGTGTGGGGGCCTTTTCGCGTTTCTTGCGAGCTTCTTCCGCTGCGGCGATAGCCTTTTCGTCAGCTTGAGCCGCTGCGAGATAGGGATCTGGTTCGCCCGTTGGTGCGGCACCTTCGGTTGCTGCGAGACTCTTGATTCGCACGGCGGTAGCGCGAGCGCGGGAAATCATTTCAACGGAACTGGAGGTAGGTTCATCGTAGGTGATTACTGGAGGGGCATTATTTTTGATCGGGATAACACCTCTCCAATCGGATCGTCCGACCATTTGCAGATCTTCTGCGCCGGGGGTTCGCAAGTAAACTTCGGCACCTGGGACTGCACTGTTAGGTTGGCCTCGCACACCGAGTTTCAGTTCGGTTGTTGGATAGTGGGGTTGCAGTTTGAGGGCAACACGTTTGGTTCGACGGTTCTTTGCAGCAACGAGTGAACCACGGCTTGCCGCGAAGATCGCGCCGTAGAAGCGTGCGGAATCGATCGGTTCGGTAACAGCGATGTAAGTGAACGCGAGGTTCTGCAAAACGGTTGGGTTTCCGTTCATATCATCGCGCCGGATGAACGGAGCGAGGACATCACCGGGGCCGATATGGACTGGGGATTCGGGTGTGGTCGACAAGCCACTGGCGCGAACTCGAAGTACCGCCGTTTTGTTATCGTTCTCTTCGATCCGAGCCATCGGAGTGAAGCAACGTCGTTGAAGGTATGCGATGGCATTCGGAATTTCAGCGACGTTAGTGACGGTTGTGGTTTCCATAAGTCCGATCCTGCGAACAAAGGCATCGAGCTCTTTGACTTGGATTCGGAACATTTCTCCTTCGGCATCGACGGAGACCATGAAGATCTTGTCTTTGTCGCGAAGCATCGCTTCGGGTTGCCATGGAAAACGTGTTGGGAGAGGTCGTCCGACTTCTTTGAATTTCGCTGCTTCTCCTTGAGGGACCAATGCAGCGAATGATTTTCCACTCTTCAGGTTCTCGAAGATCACATCGAAAGACTTTTCGCCGGCGTCGAGCTTGGATTTCATTTTGTTCCATTTTTCGTCACCCAAGTACGGGTTGATGTCCCGTTGCATTGCAGCGAATTGAAGGGGCGGAATGGCGATGCTTGGAACGCGTTCAATGACAGACTCAAGTGTTCGCACGCTGTTGAGGCTTGCCGCACGGGCTTCGGCGTCGGCCTTGGCTTTCAAATCCTCTTCTTCTTGTTTGGTAAGTTTCTTAGCTGTCTGTGCTTTACTTGGACTTTGTGGGTTGTCATCAACCACTTTCTTGGGCTGCAATGCCAAGAATGCTTCTTTGGCTTGGTCGCTTTTCGCGAGCATCAATACGAGTTCGCGCGAGAGAAGTTGGTCGATGGTCAAGTCATCGAGGTGGTAGAGAACGGATCCGAAGAGAGCGTCGGGGGTTTCAACGACGTCGCACTGCATCGTTGCACCGAAGTCTGCTTCGACCAGATGTGAGATCTTCTCTTGAATTTGCTGCTTGGTGATTTCGCTTAGCCCTAGGGTTGGTGAAATACTTAGCCATACACGGGAGCGGTAAGGAGAGTATTCCCAGACTTCCACATCGGATGGATTCCCAGCAGTGACAGCCTTCTTGCTCTCCGTGCTCGAGCTAGGAGAAGCGGTGTTGGGAGTAGCAGTTGTCGTGGGGTTCGTCGTGGGTGCGGCCTCTTGTGCGCGTGCGTTCAGTGTCGTCGCGAGGAGTAACGTTCCGCCGAAAAGAATCGCGTAGGTTTTTGTCTTTGGTAGGATCATGGTGCGCGGTACCTCCACTTTTGCAAGTCTTGGTATAGACCGAGTGGTTTCTTGGCGATTCCGCCGATTTCATTGCGATAGGCGAACGATTCCCCGACCTGCCACAATGGGAGTACCGGCAAATGGGAAGAGACTAGCGCGTGAAGGTCTTGGCAGCTTTGTCGAACTTCTCGCCAGTTTCTCGAAGCGCTCAGTTGGCTGAGAACTTGTACGATGAACTGGTTGTTCGATTCTGCGGGAGCTCCGATACCGAAGAGGCGTTCCGCATCGGTAGCTGGTTCCCATACGGAGGCGGTCAGGTAGAGAATATCGATGTTGGGTGCTTCACCTGGACCGGGTACACGGTCGAGTACGACGAGTTCAGATTCGATTCCAACCAGCTTCCATTGTTCGACAATCGCTTGGCCAGCCACCCGCGCTGCTTCGTAGTTCGGAACCCCAAGAGTCATCTTGGGGATCGGTGGGAGTGGCTCTTTTCGTTTCTCATACTGCATCTTTAGTTTGCTGTTGGTGATGAGCATGAGGACTTTGGCCAAGCGAGGATCGTAGGCGAGGGGATCGATGCTTGTGTTATAAGCGTAAGCGATGGGGTCGTTTTCGGTTGCACCGCGTGGGAATGGACCACTGATGACTTGCGACTGTTCCGCATCAGCATCACCGAGGATTTCGCCTTTTAGGATGCCTTCGCGGTTGATTGCATACAGCAACGCGCGACGGAATTCACGATCGTCGAGGTATGGGTTGGAGGTGCGAGGAACAAGCATGTGAACGGTAGGCAAAGCATACGATTCGACATTGATGGTTTTCGATACAATGGAAGCTTGTAGTCTGCGTGCGTCGGCGGGAAAGAGACGGTCGATGACGTCAATTTCTCCTCGCAACAAATCGTTGATCGCCTGGCCTGGGTCTTGGTAGAGGGTCTCGTGAATTTCCATCGGTTGGAAATCTGCAGCTTTGGTTGTTGGTGCCCATTCAAAGCGTCGTATGTTCTCTTCTTCTGATTTGTACTTGTATAGCACTCCGGTGGGCAGGTTTCCTTCTCCGATGGCTTCTATGGGCCATTGCAAGAAGGCTTGGGGCAAGACGTGTGGACGACGGAATCGCAGTTTTAACCGTTCCGGTCCTGATACGGAGACGGAGTCGAAAATGGCGGCCCAACCTGGAACGTATTCCGTCTTGCCGATCGTGGCGCGGCGCAAGAACGACTGGGAGAGGTCCAAGCTATTCGGAACGCCAGCGACACCTGGATTTTGGATGGAGAGGTCGAGTTCAAGTCGGTCATCGCTTTGTTGAAATGAGCCGAGCGAGAACTTGTATTGCCCACCTTCAGGGCCTGTACTACGGAACTCGAATAATGGTCTGGAGATGAGTTGCCCGGAGCGGAACGCAGGCCAGTTGGCTAGAGCGGCGGTATCGGGTTTGTCGGCGACTTGGAAAACGCCAATCCTCGCGATGGGGTATTCTTTGAGCAAGTCCGTCAGGAGTTGTTTGCCACCTTCGATATCTGGATCGATATCGAGCATTTTTGTCGCTTCGCGACGCGCATTGAGGTAGTCCTTCTGGTCCCTCAGCGCGATGGCTTTGTTTTTGTACTCGGTAGCGAGTTCCAAAAATTTCCCTTTCCACTCTTCGACAACGGGTAGTGGATCATCCTTATATTCTTTTGCCAGCCGATTGATCATCGTTCTAGCGGTGGATAGATCTTTCTTGTCGAAGTACGACTGCACGAGTTGGCTTGAAATGCTTGTGATATAGCTTCGTACGTTTTCCCGTTGGTAGTTGGGAAACGTTTTTTGGAGCTCTTCGAGCACGGCAAGGGTGTGAGCGAGACGTTTTTGGCGAGCCATCTCTTCGGCGCTGCGGAACAAGAAGTCTTGCCGCATGACCTGCAAACCGGGTGTTTTTGGGTAG
Organism: Pirellula sp.; assembly: GCA_040373655.1. Lineage (GTDB taxonomy): Bacteria > Planctomycetota > Planctomycetia > Pirellulales > Pirellulaceae > JBKCUI01. The sequence goes on from JBEICB010000180.1 coordinate 5,417, forward strand.
TTCACAAAGAGGAAGTTCAAGTGCTCGAAGGCTTCGCCGAAGTTCTTGTCATCGACGAGTTTCTTGGCGCGAGCCAGGATCATTTGTTCGTAAAGCCAGACCTTGCCAATGTCCTTCCAAGCGACCTCGTACCTGCGATCGGAAAAAAGAAGGATGGTTACTTGGAGTTTATCGGCATCTTTCTGGTCGGTAGGAATTCGACGATCGGGGAAGTCGATCTGTGCGACTTTCACGCTTCGACCAGTGGCTTCAGGTTTGAGTGTGATGATATCGAACGGCTTTTCGTCCATGAGTGAGCCGAGGACTTCGATTTCTTCGAGAGCTTTTTCGAGATCGTATTGTGCGCGGACTGGATTCGTGAGCGCGCAGATCAAAGCAAAGCATCCCAGGAAACACTTCCAAACAAAGTTACTTTCAGGCGCGATTGCGACTTGATGCTTCATCATTGCACTCCACCTGAGGTTACTTCCGCGACGGGGTTATTTTCGAAGGCCAGAGGCAACCGAACTACGGTACCTTCGTCTCCGGGGACCAACAGGTTATTCGATGCAACGATCGGAGTTCCCGAGATAGGTTCTCCCGCATTGGTTTGTGCGACGATCTTTCCATCGGCGATGGAAACCCGAAGCAGGGTTCCGGTGGTGCTAGCGAGCAGAACATCCGTACCATCGAGAACGGGTTTACCGGTCAAAACGGTTTGAGGTAGAGGTAGCGACCAGAGCAGTTTGCCTTCGGAGTTGAATGCAACCAAGCCTTCGATGTCACTGAGCGCAAATCCGATGGATTGCGAATCGTTTGAGGCTGTGTAGGGCCCCCAAGCAAAACGGCCTTCGAAGGTTAACGAAGCGATCTTTTTAAACTCTCCACATTCATAGAAATCGAGGAAGTCCCCTGATGCACCGGGAGAGAGTCCGACTGCAACATCGTTGAGAACATCCATACGTCCTTTGATAGCGCGCTCGAGAGGTTGGTTGTTGAGTAATCGTAGTTGTTTGCCTGTCGAGAGTTTGTAGAGATTTCGCTTTTGGTCTGCTATGACAATCGATTGTTTATCGCTAAGCAAGACAGGATTCATCCACGTCGGGCGTTCGCCAGCGGAGATGGTTGGCTGGAAAGCGGTTCCGATTTGTTTACCGGTGTCTGGATCCAGCATCAATAGCTGTGCATTTTCCAACGGCAAAACAATTGAGTTGCCTACCGTTGCGGCTTCTGCGATTGGATACGAGCCAGCTAGATCCAAGACTACGAGTTTGGAGACTGACGAGCTTTTCTTCGCTGGATCGATCAGCAACAACTGGCTTCCTTGAGCTGCATTTAGCAGGAGGTTTCGACCGTCTGCGAGACTGATAGGAGAAGCGAACATCATGGAGCGTTGGTTGCGTCCCATGTTTTCAATGGAGGTTGTCGCTGCAAGTTTGGACGACTCGGTCGCGAATGCTGGTTCGGCCAAGTTGAAGGTGGCAGCTTGGCTCGTGACTGCAATGAGACCTTGTGGACCTGTTGCAAGCGAGGAGACTGGATTGCCGATATCGGCTTCCCAGTGCGCATCACCTGTTTTTGGATCGATTGCTGCGACTCGCACACCGCTATTTCCTCGAACGATGCGGGAATGGAGGATTACGTCGTTGATCTTGATTGGTCGAGTTGTGAATTCATCGAGGTCTTCTTTGAGCCACATCGAATTGAGTTTTTGGCCGGTGATTTGGATTTGGAAGTAGGCCAAACGGTTTGAAGCCAGCCACAGGTCGGTTCCAGCCATCAGAGGCCAAACGACCTTGGGAGCGGCTTCGTTCGACACGAGATTGACCATTTTGAAGACTTTTTCTTTAGGATTGGTCACTTCGACATCGAGGATGGCGACTTCGCCCAAATTGGTGGTTACAGCAAGTCTTCGACCTTCGACTTGGGGTTCGACGACAACGTGGCCTTTGAATCGCACGGGTGCTTGTGCGGACTTCAGTTCGGTCCCTTCGTCATTGGTCGAATAGACTCGCATCAAGCAGTGATCGGGACCGGCGTTTTCGAACAGGATCAACTGATTGAGGACCCAGATGGGAGGAACAGCGATGGTTCCTGGGTTATGCCCTACGTAGACGACTTCGTCGCATTCGCCGTTACCACGGCTAAGGACATAGAGATTCGAATGATTGCCCAGAAGGTAGCGTTTGCGTTTACCTGTCGCGCCACCAACGCCGACTTCGATGGGTTGAGGGATCTTTTTCGACCATCTTGTTTGTCCGGTGATTGCATCCAAGCAGTGGATGGTACCGCCAACGGTAGTTACGAAAATATCGTCTCCGTCGATGGAGGGATCATGAATCGGTTCAGGGAACTTGCTGGCCCAGACTTGGGCTCCATCGGCGGAAGCCAAACGGGTAATGGTTCCACGGGAGTTCACGGAGAGGATCGCATCGCTGTCGTAAGTTGGAGAGACCCGTTTCGGTTCGCTGATCCAATCGCGTCCGATGAACTTACGCCAGATGACTTCTCCGGTAGCGACTTTGATAGCTACTACCGAGCCTTTGATGCGCAAGATGGCGATTTCATCGGCGAGGGTATCGATCTTATTGCCAACGCGACTTGAAAGGAGTGCGGTGGGACCGACGAGTCGTCCATTGTTAGGGTCATCATTAGGTGTAAAGGTTTTGGAGGATTTTTCGACCAAGCCTTTTTGGATGTCTGTCGCTTGAAGCATCAAGTCGCGGAGTTTCGTGTTTTGTTCCAAGATCGGATACTTGCGTACCAATTCGCGACGCAGGTCATAGGTCTTAACGACATCCTTTGCTGCGATGCTTGCGGTCATGTTTTCGACAACCGCGTTGAGATCTTCAGTTTGCTGGATGTCACGAACGACCCGTTGTTGGTCTTCTTCGATACGTTTAATCCGGAGTTCGTTTTGGGTACGTTCTTGGGTACCGACGAAACGTGGGTCGCGTATCAACTCCATTTGTTGGTTCATCAGGGCGATGAGATTTTTTCGATCATCGACTCCGGCGGTGTTGTCGGCCTTGGTGATGAACTTTTCGGCGAGCTTAAGCAAATTGTCAGTGATATCGACACGCTGGACTGCGATTCCGGGTTCGTTTGCGATCTTCGGCAATTCTTCTTGCGCGGCTTTCAGACCCACGGCTGGGTCCGCGTTCTTTTCGGATGCTTCTCGAACCTTCGCCAAGGCAGATTTCACGCGCGCGGTGCTTGCGTTTTCGTCGTTAGGGAAGGATTTTGCGAACAGGTCATAGGCTTTGATGGCACGATCGTAGTCACGATTGCCGTAATTGGTTTCTGCATTCTTCCAAGCTTCTTCTGCGGAGCCTTTCGAGAACCAAATGTAGAGTGGGACGAAGAGGGTCAGGAGCAACAGCACAAGGAACCCCACGCCGATAATCCCGAAGGACTCCCAAGGGCTTTTTTCTGGTTTCGTGGAAACCTTAGTCGGCTTAGCAACTGCGATTTCACTCAGTTCATTCGCACCATCGCGCGAATCAAACGCGTTGGAAGACTTCGCACGTTTCTTCTTGGGTTTGGAGCTTGTCTCCTCGACTGTTTCCACGACTTCGACAACTTCAGCTACTGGGTCTTCGATGACTTCGACGACTTCCTCAACTTCTGGCTCATCGGGAGGAAGTAGATCGTCGACCGAACCTGAGGAGCTTGAGGATTTGTTCGGTGTCGATTTTGCTCCGAGCGTCGGGTCCGCTTGCTCTTTGAGTTCGGTTACCAGCTTTGTCGCTTGGAAGCGGGTAAGCTGACCGTTTTCCACAAGGATTCGTGCGAGGGCTTCCGGTGTGACACGCACTTTCGATTGCTCGACCATGCGTTGGAGCTCTTTGATGCTTTCGGGGTCGAGTAGACCTTTGCTTTCGAGCATTTGTATAAACTGCGATGCGCTCATGAACTACTCAAACTCCTCGACGACCGTAACACTAAAACTGCTGAAACCTGCTTCGCGACCTGCATCGAGCGCGGCGACGATTGCGACGTGGATGCATTCTTCGTGGGCATCGACGAGCATTTTGAGGACCTCGTCTTCTTTACCCGTGGACACTTCGGACTTCGCTTCGGTCAACGCCAAGAGCAAGTCTTGTTTACTGCTTGCTTCCCGTTCGTCACCGGTGGGGAAAATAATGGTATATGCGTTGAACTCATCGATTTGGACCCGCACCGTATCAAACTGATCGGGTGGCTTGTCCGGTGGCTTGCTGGATGGAGTTTCTGACAGCGGTGGCGGTTTTTCGAAGACTTTCTCGCTGGAGAACGAAGCGGTGATCATGAAGAAGATCAGGAGCAAGAACGTCACGTCGACCATCGGGGTCATGTCCATGTCGTCCTTGGGCAGTTCCTTCTTGGGGAACGATATTTCTTCTGGTTCTTCGATTTGCGGA
>JBEICB010000277.1:0-5551 GCA_040373655.1 Pirellula sp.
CATTTCGTATTCCGAAATCGCTAATGCTCTTAGGCACGATGAATTCCGTTGATCGCGCAGTATCTGGATTTGATTTCGCATTGAAACGGCGATTTGTCACTCTGACCGTTGGTTCACGGATTCAACCGATTGAGGATCGCTATTCTGAGCATTCGAAGGTCAAGTCAATCGCCGTAAATTTATACAAGACACTGGCAAATCTTGTCAAAGAAGCGAATCAATCGGGCGTCGTTCCAAACAGCGAGCTTGTCTTGGGGCACTCTTACTTTATCGCGCCGCTGCATTTAGAGGTTGGTTCTGACATACTGGAATGGCTCGGGCAATCTCTTCAATATCAGATGATCCCAACTCTCGTCGATTATGTCGAACAGGGACTACTTCAGTACAGCACAAAACAGCTTGAAGCTAGTTTGTTTGGCAAGTTGCTTGAAAGATCAATGCTGGCCAGTGAGTTGGATGCGACATCGATCCAGGCATTGCTGCATGGGTTAGAGTCCGCTGCATCGATCCAGCAAGACATTGCTCCGCAAGTGAACGATTCATGACTCTTGTTTTCGAGTTTGACAATCGCGATTCTTTTCGTTCCAAAGAAGCTAGTAACTTTGGATCTCTCTTGCTTAAGTCGTCGCCTGTTATTCGCGAGAGATTAAGGAAGAGTTTTGGGCTCTCGATCGACATTTCATTTGACCCGCTTCGACTAATACATGATGGGCAGCGAGTGGGGATCGGTGGATTTCAATCGGTTCAAGGAGCTGTAAACTTCACAATCGGGCCAAAAGTTGCATTTCGAGTCGAGGAACTTGTTCATGCAATGCAGACGTCTAAGTCTTGGTCACATCTTGTGCGTATATCGAGAAACTCACTGACGTCCCCAGCTGTTTCAGGAGCGAGCGATTTCAACCCGGCGTACTTGCTATCTTTGTTGCAGGAGATTGCGGATTATGCGGCAAGACATGTCGACATCACTCACCGAAGACGTAAGGAATTTGTGGGGTGGGCTCCGAAAGGTCGTCCACTTATAGCCGATACGATCCGTCGTATAACTTCTGGACGATGCGATGGATTGGTTTGCGAAGTTTACGATGATAGGGCATTTCAGCCCTACGCCGACATTCTAGTCGCGACATCAGAGAGCTTATGTCAAGCTTTGCAACAGTGGGGACAGTTGGTCCGCCCAGCGCATGCTGATATAGAAAAATTGCGCCGCCGTATTAACTCAGTGCTTGCTCCGGCAGCTTCGGGCCACTTCTCAATGGGGCTTTTGCTGAGAACTTGTCGCCCCCCGTTTCCTTTTGGACTCCGACAACTTCTATACAACTGTATGCGATACTGGCAATGGCGAGGTATGATTCGTATCGCTGATCAGTCCGTTGCAAGCCTAGGATACTGGGAACTTATCCTGAGGTTAGACGACCTTTTCGAGGCCTACGTTGGTGAAACATGGGAAAAGGCACTAATAGAAGAGTTCGAGAAGAACTCTCTGGTTCCATATTACTTTCGCATTGGCGACTCTAATGTGACGACTCCTCTAAAGCCTGATCATATGTTCCGAGACCGGCGTCGGGAGCGGTTAATCGTTGTTGACGCGAAATACCGGATCGATATCGGAAGCAGTGATCAGCTTTATCAGTTATTGGCATACCTAGACTTCATTTATCCAGATGAAGACGGTTTTAAGAGCAGGATCGGCGTCTTGGTTTATCCATCACTTTCGTGGAAGTGCGACGAGGTGAAAGGTTTTCGCCATCGCATCTTTTGCGTTCAAATGCCGGTGACATCCAGCTTCGATATCAAGGCCATAACTGACATGGTTGAACGTGCTTTCACTTAGAGCCTATCCGAAAACCTAATTGGTATTGAAAAAAGCGAGCCAACCTTGGATATGAGAGTTAGCACACTTTCACCAGCCAAGGAGGGCTCACCATGGGAACACAGAGTAGCTTCGATGCGTACCGAATGCCAGATGCGATGTGGAAAAAAATCTGTTCGGTTCTTCCCGATTACGAAACCTGTCTGCAGGGAGGAAGACCTCGAAGAGATTTACGATCCGTCGCGGACGCAATTTTCTACCGGCTACGTACGGGGTGCCAATGGAAAGCGATTCCCAAGTGTCTTGCTCCAGGCAGTACGGCACACGCCTATTTCCAGGAATGGGTGCAACTGGGCGTCTTCGCAAGGCTTTGGCAAATTGCCCTTGAGTTATACGACGAATTGGTGGGTCTGGATTGGCGTTGGCAGAGCGTCGACGGCGCGATGACCAAAGCACCTCTTGGTGGCGAATCCACCGGAAAAAACCCAACGGATCGTGCGAAATCGGGGACAAAGCGATCGTTGCTCACAGAGGCCGCAGGAATCCCAACTGGTTTAGCCGTAGGAGGCGCCAACGTGCATGACATTCGTTTGCTTCGAACGACTCTCAGGGACGCTCTGATGCGATCTCGAGGTATCCATTGCGGCGTGAAGGAGCACTTGTGCATGGATAAGGGGTATGACTCAGCGGCAGTGAAGAACATGGTCGAAAATGTTTTCGATTACATTCCCCATGTACGAACTCGCGGCGAAGAGAAAAAATCCAAACGCAACAGCCGACAACGTGCTCGACGATGGGTGGTGGAGCGGACTCATAGTTGGATGAATCGATTCCGAGCAATTCTGGTGCGTTGGGACAAAAAACTGAGCAACAATATCGCAGGCTTACACCTTGCGTGCGCTTACATCACATTTAAACGCGCGGGGGTTTTCGGATAGGCTCTTAGTTGGTTTCCTTACAAACGCGTCTACCGCGATAGACAAACCAAATTCAGATTGCCGAATTCACCAAGGCTTAGCCGCGTACTTGCTGCATGGAAGCGATTTCCGTCTTCACATGTACGCGGGCTTCCAAACGGACTCAGGAGGTGGTAAACTTTGGTAACCTTTCGCGGTGGCACAACCCTGAGAGTTGCCAACAGCTAAGACTAGTGCCAATTGGCGATAGAATTCATGGTTCACGCAAGTCACAAACGAATTGCTGCGTATGATGCGAAAACAGCGGCGAGTTTCCACGGAAGTTGCCCAGACGACTACTGACGGGGGCGAGGATGCACCTCGGGAGGTAGTTCGTGCTTATGCCTCAATTGCAAAAGATGTCAAAATCGTCAAGCATCTAGATCGAGTGACGTACGAGGCACCGGTGAACTTTAACGAGTCATTGGGTTCTCCTCGACATCGATGGTTCCCATACAAGGAAGGGTTCTCGCCTTCGTTCGTCCGCTCCTTCTTGGATCGACATGGTATCCCAAAGCTAGGTCGAGTGCTTGATCCCTTTGCAGGTGTGGGAACAACTGTTCTTGAGGCATCATTGACTGGTCGTATTGGCGTTGGCGTGGAGATTAGCCCCCTAGCCGCCTTTATTGCGAGAACAAAATCTCTTCATCTGAATCGTCAGCAATGCGAAATGTTCCAACAAGAGATAGTTCGATTTTCCAAGAGTCAGCTCAAAAAGACTGCTGACCCTCCAAACAACACCACTGTTTGCTCTTACTACGAACCTTCTTTTCTCGACAGCCTTCTCAGGATTAAGGCGTATTTCTCGAGTTTAGTGCATCCTCTACAGGACCTTTTTCGCTTAGCCTTTCTTAGGCTAATTGAGCCATTCTCCACTCATAGAAAAGCGGGAAACGGCCAGAAGAAAAGAACTCGCTTGCTCTACAATAGCAGTGAAAACGCAATCGACCAAATGCGTCGTGACATGATGATGTCACTCAATTTGTTTGTCGAGGATATTAAAACCTCTCAGCCTTGCGACCGATTCGAACTTTTGGAAGGATCATCCTTGGAGTTAGATAAGCTCGTGGAAAGAAACTCCTATGATGCCATGCTCACTTCTCCCCCTTACGCGAATTGCTTTGATTACAGCAAGATCTACATGTGCGAGTTGTGGCTTGGTGATTTTTTTCGCAGCGCGGCTGATCAGCGCCAGTTTCGTGCAAACTCGATGCGATCACACGTTCATGCTCGCTGGGAGAACAGGTTCGACTTGTTTGGAAGTCCTACAATCAACGATATCGTATTCCCATTGCTGAGCAACCAGAAACTGTGGTCTTCTGCCATACCCAATATGCTTCGAGGCTACTTCATGGATTTGGGGAGAATGCTCTTCGGCCTCCGCCAGGTACTCAATGATGGTTCACCGGCCGGTATCGTTGTAAGTAACTCGGTTTATGGCGGAATCCCGATCGCGACCGACTTGCTTGTGGCAGAGCTTGCGATGCATCAAGGATTCGAAGTCTGTGAGATTCAAGTATATCGGCACATGGTGCCCTCCTCTCAGCAGTTCGTACGTGTACGGGAAAAAGAACTGTTTCGTGAAAGCATGGTTGTGATCCGAAAATGACAAAAACTCAAGATATTATAATTGAATATGACCACAAGGCTGTCGATTGGGATGCGGAAATACGCTTTCCAAACACAAGGACATTCCGGCAATACACTCATAGGATTTTCAACCGGTACCCCGCGCGTAGCATCAGCCTTGTACCTCGTGCAATCATTCGCTCTGTAGTAGCCGATCGTCAACGATCAGGATCGTGTCGCGTGCTTGACCCATTTATGGGCTCAGGTACTACAGCAGTCGAAGCGGCACTGTTAGGGTGCGAGATTTATGGTGTGGAACTTGATCCTTTCGCTCGTCTTATCGCGGAGGTTAGGATACGTCGATATTCATCGAGTGATATATCAAATTTAGCAGATCTCTCGAAGGCAATTGCTGACCAGTGGGAAAGCACAGCTCCGAAAACCGAGCTTGTTCCAAGACTAGCGAATGTTCGTCATTGGTTCACAGATAGCCAGTTTGATGATCTCTTGCGTATTAAGTCATGCATGTACAAGCTTACATCAGGGGATTCTTTAAGTCACGATTTTTTTCGAATCGTCCTGGCGGACATGATTCGACCATGCTCGCAAGCGGAACGTCAAACCCTAAAGCCGTACATCTCCAAAAAATACAAGAAGACAGCAGCATCAGTTTCTGATGCGTTCAAAAAGAGTTCTGAGGCTCATCTTGAAGCGGTGCGAGACTTAAATGACGAAGACCCTTCAGGTCGGTCACCGGTGATAAACTGGCTTGGTAGTGATGCCTCAGACTTCTCTTCAAATCGTCTCCGGCTAGACGTTGCGATCACTTCACCACCCTATACAAACGCACTAGATTATGTGCGTTGCATTAAGATTGAAAGTGCTTGGGTCGACTGTGGTTCGGACGAGAGCTTCGCTACCTTGCGACGTTCACATATCGGCGACCCTTCCTGCCGGGCCAATGCACCAAATGAAAGTGTCATTAAGTTGACAAGCGAGATTATTGCGAAAATTAACAAGGTTGATCCAGTGAGAGCAAGAACAGTGCTGTCATATTTTGCGAGCATGGACTGTAACCTAAGGTGTGTTTGGAATTGTCTTCGAAGAGGTGGTGAGTATCACCTGATCGTCGGGGATAGTGTAATCCGTGAAGTCCCGGTCAATACACACCTAATTCTCGCGGAACTTGGGCAGCGTTTGGGTTTTGAGTGGACTC
>JBEICB010000194.1:0-8984 GCA_040373655.1 Pirellula sp.
CCTGTCTGGTAGGTAGAACCGTAGATATTAAATGAGTTCTTGCTGATCACAAAATTGCTTGAACGATCAATGTTGTATGCGGTAAATGATATTCCAAAATTGCTCGAGTCGATAATCTTGAGCGATGTCTCCATTTCAAGATCGAGGTTGTGGTCAAAAAAATTGTCTTTGTAGTAAAACGCCCCTCGGTCGTTAGGTAGTTGGAATGTATTGACCGAAAGCCGATTGCCGCCAACGATCGTCATAATCGTGTTTTCACCTTGCGCTGCGTCCGTTGCGTAGGACATTCCTTGTGCCGATGGTAGGCTCGGGTTGGTTGCAAAGTTGATACTGTATTGATATCCAGCTTGCACCATTCCGGTGCCTGTGCCGAGTAACAGCGCCATTGGCGTTAGAAAAGCGATGAGAATATTGCGGTACATAAAGCTCTCCTGAAGTGTGATACGCGTCCATCGAAGGTATGGAAGAACTCAAGCAGCCCCTCCAAGAATTAGTACGACGGGTATCTACGCGTCAGGAAATAAAGTTCGCTCTTCTGGACTCATTTTGGGCAATAGCATAGAACACAGGTTCTATTCATGCTCGTTCTCGTGTTCGTGTTCGTGCTCGGGTCACGCTCAATTCGTTTAAGACAAGAGTTGGTCGATTGAATCACCACTTTCGAGCAAATGATACGGTCGGCCTTGAGAATCGGAGGCTTGGAGATCTTTGATGCCCACAGCACGATAGACCGTTTTGGCGATATCGGCTGGTGTCACGGGATTCTCTGCGGGATACTCCCCATAGCGGTCAGAAGCCCCATAGACTTGGCCCCCTCGGATTCCGCCACCTGCGAATAGTACGCTTTGGCAATGAGTCCAGTGATCGCGACCTGCACCACTTGTTCCTCCAGAACGTGGGTCTCCAATTTTCGGTTTGCGCCCCATTTCACTGTTGACCATCACCAAGGTCTGATCGAGTAAGCCGCGTTGTTGCAGATCGGTAAGCAACCCGGAGAACGCTTGGTCAAACTCTGGAAGCAGATATTTCTTGAGGCAGTCGAAATTGTTGCCATGGGTGTCCCAGGCTCCTTCGCTTTTGCATGCGTCAGCGATCGATTCGTTTTCACGCCAAAAGACAGTGATAAATGGAACCTGGGCTTCCACGAGTCGTCGAGCCATAAGCAAGCTCATCGCATTGACGCTATTGCCGTAGAGCTGTCGTACGGATTCAGGTTCCGAGGCTAAGTCGAAGGCTTGAGTCGTTTTCGCGCTGAGCAACAACTGCATCGAACGATCTTGTTGTTTTTTCCAATTGGATTGTGCTGCAACGCGATCTAAGTCTCTTCGCGCTTGATTGATTCGCCCCAACATTTGTTGACGCGATTGCAGCTCGCTCGGAGATGTTGCGCCATGAAGACTCAAAGACGGTGCGCGGAACTCTAATGGTTTGTCGATAGAAGCATCCACGTACACAGGGTCATACTCCACTCCTAGTTTTGCTGCGAATTGACCAGGTCGCGTATAGGGTGCTTTGCTCGGTTTATGAGGAAGTGTGATTACATTCGGTAGCTCGCTTTGGTTCGATCGGCGTTGACCGACAACCGTACCCATAAATGGCCAATCATCGGCGTATGGCCGTCGATCGTTACCAAGAGAGAGAAAAGTTGGATCAGGCACGTGACCGGTCAAATGATAGTAGTAACCTGCGTGGTGATCGTTGGTGCTTACCGTCGCTCCGACGGATCGAACTATCGCCAAGTGATGAGCGAGGTTTGCAAGTTTTGGCAAGTGCTCACATAGGCGAATCTCTGCCGCAGATGTCGGGATTGAATTGAATGGACCACGATATTCAACTGGAGCGTCGGGCTTCATGTCCCAAGTATCGATATGGGATGCTCCGCCGCAAAGAAAAAACAGGATAACTGATTTTGCCTGACCACCAACTGCCGTGCGAGCGAGTGTATTGGCCAGCAGAGGATCAGCGTAAGCAACCAATGGCAAGCCCGCTAGGACATTCGCCGAAGCAGTTAAAAATGCTCTGCGATCTGAGTTTCTTTGCGTGGTAGCTTTTTGGGAACCCATGGTCACTCTCCCCTTATCTTAGTAGTTCCGCGACAACCCTTGCTGGACGGTTGGCTGTAATGACCTGAGCCATATTATTATATGGATAGGTAACCTTCTGGTGATCTAAACCAAACAAATGCATGATGGTTGCTTGGAAATCATTAGGTGTCACAACATTTTCTACGGCTTTGTGGCCAAATTCATCGGTCTTCCCATAAGCTATCCCGCCCTTTACGCCTCCACCAGCAAGCCAAATGCTGAAGCCTTGTCCATTGTGATCGCGGCCAGCACGATCTGGACTGCCATGTTCTTGGGTAACAGGCAAACGCCCAATTTCGCCACCCCAATGGACTAACGTTGAATCGAGCAACCCACGCTGTTTAAGATCAGCAACAAGTCCAGCAACCGGCTTATCCGTCTTCCGACAAATCGATGCTAAACCCGTTTTAATGCTGTCGTGGTTATCCCAAGGTTGTCCTGCGTGGAACAACTGAACGAAACGCACGCCGCGTTCGACCAGCCGTCGCGCGAGAAGACATCGAGTCCCGTATTCTTTGGTTTCAGGATCATCGATACCATACATTGATAGGGTTGCTGCGGTCTCTTTCGAGATGTCCAAAGCTTCCGTCGCTGCCAGTTGCATGCGAGCCGCTAATTCGTAACTTGCAATTCTCGCTTCAAGTTCCGGTTCACCCGGGTGCTCCGCAAGATGTTTACGATTGATCTCTTGTAGTAAATCGAGATTCTGTCGTTGAACTTCACCCGCCAAGTGAGTTGGCGGCTGAAGATTAAAAATTCGTGGCTCCTTCGGTCGAAGAACCGTTCCTTGGAACATCGCAGGCATAAAGCCGTTTGACCAGTTCGTTACACCATCGACCGGATGTCCACCTGGATCGCTCAAAACCATGAAGGCGGGTAGATCTTGCGACTCACAACCGAGAGCGTAAGTCAGCCATGATCCGAGAGTCGGACGCCCTAAAATACCCGGTATACCTCCGTGAAAGTATCGAATGGAAACTTCGTGACCATTTGCACCTGTGTGCATGCTGCGGATTAGACATAGATCATCCACAACACTAGAGGTATGAGGAAGAAGTTCCGAGAGTTCGATCCCCGATTGCCCACGTGGGGCAAATGCAAATGGGCTGCCGAGAAGTTTCTTGCTCGCTTGATTGACGAACGAGAAGTGCACATCCCCTTGATAATCTGTACCGCTGAATTTAGTAAGTTCAGGTTTTGGATCGGTGAGATCCATGTGTGATGGTCCACCGTGCTGAAACAGTGAAATCATCGCTTTGGCCTTGGGCTCAAAATGTGTTGGTCTGGGCAACAGATCTCGATGGGGCTTTTCTTTCAAAATTGGTGGGGCAGCGCGTAACGGATCGCGTGCGAGCATCCACTCGAGAGCGATCGCACCGATCCCCATCCCGGACTGCCGTAACCAATCTCGTCTATCTTGTACAAAGTGTCTCATAGCTGATTTCGTCGGTTCGTGTATTGGAGCTGGATCAATCGATGTAAAGGAATTCGTTCGAATTGATCAACATCTGGCAGATATTGACGAGCACCTGTTGCGAGGGGTTAGAGCCTGGAAGAACGCGCTGAGGCTCGCGGTAGAGTACCGTTAACTGGGATACCGCAAACTGCCGTAGCGAGTCGAGCTCCGAGTCCGTCGGATCGCGGGCCAAAATCACTCGCCACGCGGCCATAATCTGTTCCGCAAGTCGATCTCCATTAGAAGCCGGCCCACGAAAGGCCGCTGCACTTTCGATCATGTCGGTTCCTTCCGCATGCGCTAGCATCAGGGTAACAGGCCAAGAGAACGAGTCAGACGTTTCATGTTCACCACAATGGACAACAAAATCAACGGTATCACCAACTTCAACATCCAATGCGGCAACCGGCGTTTCGACCGTATTGGCCTTTGCAGTCCAAGAGCCCGCAGAACCATGTTTGCTGAAGATGCCTGCTCGAACCCCGTCACCGTTTTCTGATCCATGCCCTAACTTTCCTCGGATCTCTAGCTTCCCTGAACGGGTTGCGATCCATCTACGGATTGCCGCATGATTCGGATTCCCTGGGTGACCGCCTGATGCATGCAAAATAACCCATCCGATAGTTGGATCGGGAAGCTGTGTAGAACCTTGCCATTGTCCGTTCTGAAAAGCGGGCAACGGCACGAAGGACTCGACCGAGGTTTTATCCGCGTTCAAGCATCCAGAACCATAGGCCCATTGCTCGGCTGGAGACTTTGGAAGCTCCCAAACGACTTTTTCCATCGGAGTGGAGGATGTTTGCGCGGCTACCAGAGCTTCACATTTCTGTGCTAACTTGGTCGCTTGTTCGAGAGTAAACTCTCCGTTCATTAACATCAGCGACTGCGTTGCCACCGTCGAGTTCGTTCGCACATCACAAAGCACTCCCATGACCGGTGCATCAAACGACTGAAGCATAGCGACGGGTTGAGTACGTCTCCATTTTGCATAAATACTTCTTCTCGGTTGCCCCGGGTCTACTCGAACTTGCCCTGCATCATCTTCTTGCAGTGCAATAGGTGGGCCGAACAAAGTCGCATTCAGAGAACCGGAAAGTGCCAAGACGGACTCGCGAAGGACTTCGGCATCGATTCGCAGTACGTCGCGTCTAGAATAGTAACGATTATCCGGATCGAGCGTTTCTCGCTGGGGAGTTCTGACGGAAGATTGGCGATAAGCCGTTGACGTAAGAATGAGTCGATGAAGATGTTTCAGGCTCCATCCGTGATCAATTAGCTCCAAGGCCAGCCAATCGAGAAGTTGAGGGTGGGTCGCAGGGCTACCAAGTTTCCCAAAGTCACTTGGGGTATTCACAATCCCTCGACCAAAATGGTGCATCCAAATGCGATTAACAAACGCGCGAGCGAACAAAGGATTCGGTGATTGTGAATCGGTTAACCATCTGGCAAATGCAAGCCTTCGGCCACTTGTAGGTAACGAAGGATCATCGTGTGGAAACGATTTGTCAGACCCTTCGGCGGTTAGAACCGAAAGTTTCCCAGGTGCAATCTCTCGGGTGGGTTGATTGTGATCTCCGCGATGAAAGAGCTTTGTCGCAGGCAAGTGACCGGCGGGTTCAACGAGGGAGTGCAAGAAGGTTTCAGCCGGCTTCTTTGCTCGCACTTCGGCGATTCTCGCATCGAATTTCTTCAGGTCATCTGCAGCATTTGGGAGATATTGGTAAAGCACCCCGGGTGAAATGTTGACACTCGGGTGTTTATCGAGCAGTCCCTTTTGCTCAGCGGACCGCTTCTCTGCTGGGGTTTCATAAGCCGATCGCAAGTCATTGCGTAGAGGCTCTTCGAATTTCATCAATTCCTGATCGAGTGCCTGTTTCATGTACTCGGCTTCTTTCGCACTTCTCTCAGCAGCGATCAACTGAGCATCTTTTTCGATTTGCGCGGATATATCTCGCTCCGCTTGCGTCGTAAGTGAAACCAAACGCTCGTTCGGCGTTTTCCACTGTTGCCAATCCAAAGCAGGATCGAAGACCGCTCGTAACGCAAAATAGTCTTCGTGGGAAATGGGGTCGTAACGATGATCGTGACATTGCGCGCAATGAAGGCTTGAGCCGAGCAAGGTGTTCCCAACGACTTGCAAGGTGTCCGCAATTGTTTTGTTTCTCGCTTCCGGTGAATTATCCCCACTACCCGTTCCATCTGCGGTCATCCGAAGAAACCCAGTAGCGGTTAGGCATTCAATCTGGTTCGAGGTCCAATCACCATTTGCAGGCCCAGCGAGTTCGTCCCCGGCAAGTTGCTCCTGGATGAAACGATCAATTGGTTTGTCTTCGTTGAAGGACTTGATGACATAGTCGCGATACTTCCAAGCCCAAGCCCGTTCAGCATCGGCTAGGGTTGCTCCGTCGCTATCGGCGTAACCCACAGCATCGAGCCAATGTCGTGCCCATCTCTCTCCGTATTGATTGCTTTGTAAAAGTGAGTCCACGAGTTGATCGTACCAATCCGAATCCGGGTGATTTAACCACTGTTGCCATTGCTCTGGGGTCGGAGGAAGACCAACAACGTCGATAAACAAGCGTCGAATGAGCGTAGCACGGGGGGCTTCCGGAGAGAACGTTAAGCCTGTGGGCATCGCTTGGATGAGAATTGCATCGATTGCGTTTCTTATTTGCGTTCCAGGTTTTCCATCGTTAGAAACTTGATTCGGGGGTTGTGATTGTCCGGAAACTGTTTGGTCACCAACAGGCAAAAAGACATCTGGGCGACGAAGGGGTTGGTAAGCCCAATAACTTCTCTCGGCCTCTGTCAATGGAATTCCAGGACCAATCGATTCGGGTTCCGGTCGTTTGGTTGACGCTCCGGATTGCACCCATTTTCGAAACAACTCTTTTTTGGGACCGGAAACTTTGATTTCACCCGGCGGCATATCGTCACTCTCGATCCGCTGCAAGACGAGCGAAGCATCTGCATTGCTCGGAATGAGTGCAGGACCCGAGTCTCCACCTTGAGTGATCAATCGCACGAGGCGCAGGTCCAAACCACCTTCGTGTTTTTCCGTTGCACCGTGGCAATCGAGGCAATACTCTCTCAAAATTGGCCGGATGTCATCTTCGAAAGTTAACTCCTGAGCAGGAGCACGCTGGAGACCCAGAACGGGACAAAGGGCCAGCAGAGCGGTGAGGATCGTATGGCGCAACATGCAGTTCACCGTTGGGAAAGGGAAGGAAGGAGCAAACGCTCCAGGAGGGGATCCGCCTGCGAAATAGTTGACGGGAGCGGATGTGGTTGGGGTGGGGGGGATGGTCAGGAAGGAGCGGATCGATAGTGTACCGCAACTCCATTATACTAAGTATGCCCGCGGTGTAGCAACGGCGTTCGGCGTAGCAACGGAATTCGGTGTAGCAACGGAATTCGAAGGGGATCCATCCAAAGACTGAAACCGCTGGAGGGATAACTCGGCTTTGGAAATCCCGTTTAGCGTTTCAGAGTCGGATATTCCCCTTCTTCAACGAGATGCTGTTGCTTTTTCATCTGATCGACAACTTCATCTCGGCGTTCCGCCAACCAATCCGGAACACACTTCACCCAATCGTCGGTGGCTGGGATATAGGCGACAGGTGGTTCGACACCCCATCCGCACATAAAGCAGAAGTTATTGCCGCTCTCGTCTTCGACGATGAGTAGTTCTTTCCACTGTGTGTAGCTTTTCAGTGCCATGAGACGATTATGCTGTCCTGTGTAATGCGTTTTAAAAGGGTCACGCGTTCGATGTCTTAACGATGTTCGACGTCTTAACGATATAGATTATATCTAGTAATTAGGGACCGAACGCGTGATCCATTGAAGCGGCGGTCAAAGCATTTTCGGCTACAGCCAGAATTTTTTTGATCGTTCAATACGTCGAACAACTCCGAGCCGCGCCGAGTCGAAGGTGTTTGCACTGTTGTTGTGCTGGTCAATTTGAGGGACGAGACGCCAGCCGAGCGTCCAGACTCATTGCGCCAGCACCGTTTGCCATCAGAAAAAGCATCACTCCCATCAACGACAGATTTTTCATGAACTGGATCATCTGCAGCTGCTGCTCTTGACCTTCGAACTTCCAGAAGTCGTGAAAGAAGTAAGTAGCAAGCGCCAGAAACACGAGAAGCGGTCCTGCTCCAATGAGAATCTTGAATCCAGTAATAACGGAAAGGCTACCAACGATTAGGAACACGATAGCCCCAGCCAGTGCGACTTGCGGCAGCGGAACGCCTTCCGATGCCATGTGTCCAACAACTTCATTGAATTTTGGAATTTTGTTTCCGACCGCACTCATCAAGAAGATGGTGGCGATCATCAGTCGTCCCAAAAGGGAGGCTGCGGCTTGCATGTTCTGGTTCCTTAAAAACAGGGGATTAGAATTTGTTCGATCTACGACAGATCAAACAACATGATTTCGGCGTTGGAAATCGCTTGAATGGTGAGTCGAGTCTCTTCGCTGACGGCTGCACCATCACTGGTATCCAAACAGACGCCATTTAACAAAACACTTCCACGCAGAACTTGCAGCCACGCGTACCGGCCTTCGTGCAAGTCATACGTAATCGATTTTCTGGCATCAATCTGCGACAAGTAAATCCGGGTGTCTTGATGAATGAGCAGTGAGCCGTCTTCCGCATTTCGAGAGGCCACCAACTGAAGCTGGTTATGCCGGCCTGGCTCGGGGAACTGTTTTTGTTCATAACTCGGTTCGATTCCATTTTGTTCGGGAAACAACCAGATCTGATAGAGATGAACTGGTTCTGTGGCGGATGGATTGAACTCGCTGTGTGTGATTCCGGTTCCTGCAGACATCCGCTGGAGTTCACCGGGATGCAGCACTTCACCGTTTCCCATCGAGTCCTTGTGCTCTAATGCTCCTTGCAGGACATAGGTCACAATCTCCATGTCGTTGTGCGGATGTGTTCCGAATCCCTGACCAGGAACCACGATATCTTCGTTCATGACTCGAAGTGACCGAAACCGCATGTGGTTGCGGTCTTGGTAGCTGGCAAACGAAAATGTATGGAAGGTGTTGAGCCAGCCGTGGTCGGCGTGGCCTCGTTCATTAGCCTTGCGGACCTGAATCATAGTACATCTCCTTCCGAACAAATTGCATGTGAATAGTTTACGTATAACTGATTAGGCATAAAAAGAGGGCTCTTCAGGAATTGCTGTGGGTAAGGGCAAAGAATATTGGTTCTATTGTGGCCGGCGCAATGTGCTTAACGCGAAACTAGGAATCTGTCGGGATAGCAGATCACGATATTTGATTCCGCAATTTGATGTCCTTTGGTTTTTTATTTTCATGCCTCCATTTTCATGCCAAGATTTGCACGGCTGTTTTTGGATTCTCGTGATGGTGCATAATTGGTTTGAGACAAGACTTTTTCGATTACGAGAACGAGCACGAGCACCGTTTC
>JBEICB010000314.1:0-4649 GCA_040373655.1 Pirellula sp.
GTGTGAAGTCCAGGGGGCTTACCCATGTGGAGTCATCGTCGGAGTAGGAGGATTGCCCATTTTGATCTAGGACATCGACACCGCTAAAGAAGCCCAAGGCGTGTCCGATTTCATGAATAGCAATACCGACAAAATCAAAACGATTAGCGTCGATACCGTTGGAGTTATCGAAATCAAAGTTGAAGTTACTATTGAATTGGATTTGGGCATCGACGGCTGCATTCGTCGGGTTGAGTAGTTTCAGGGCTTTCGCATTCGCGCTAGTCATGCGCACGAAACGATTGTTTTCACCGCCATCGTTGTCGACATACGGTGTGGCGCTAAGTGCTCCGTTGGGATTATCGGAGGTTCGATTGATGTAGAGGCTGAAGGTCGAATTTGCCGGGAGGTTTGTACGGAAAGTGAGATCGGTCTCGGAGGTGGCATCGGCGTAGAGTTTCGAACGAAACAATGAGTAAGCTGCGACTCCGAACGTGGGGGATGCACCACCGAGTGTATTTGCCCCCAAAGCGTTGGACATGCCTATTTGCAGGTTGATGGTTATGTTGTCCGCTAGTTGGCTTGCCCAGTATGCGGCGGCTTTTTCGAAGCCTGCTCGGGCTTGGGTACCGGCACCTGCGTTTCCGATATCGAGCAATTGAAACACAATGCCAGCTTGGGCATTGATACCGGTAGAGAGCCAAGCCAATAAACAAAGCCACCGGGTAATTGACCACCGGGTAATTGACCACCGGGTAATTGACCACCGGGTAATAGTAGGAGAGGGGATCATGGTTATACCTCTGCACAATCGGAATGTGCGAACGATGAAAAGTCTCCCCCAAACCAACCGTTCTGTATCAAATTCCGTTGCGCCAGGGTAATATCAAACTTACTGGACAACACGTTTTTTTATAAATCGCACTGCGTACCAACCGAACTTGTGATCTTGCCCCTCTTTTGAAGGGGGCTTAAACATCGTTTTACGATTGCTTGGCTATGGACGATCCCTATGAAACTTCAGATTGAAGGAATCATCGAAAGTGCTACGCGGATTCAATCTCGCATCGAAAAGGATCTGGCTTCGCATAGTGGTTTAGGCATAGCTGTTGGAGAGGTGATCACTGCGGCGAATCATGCGAAACGGGTTTCGCAGAAGGCTCGCAATCCATGGTCGATCAACAAGTTGCCGGCCATCTTTTTAGCATTTGCTTTGATATCTTTTCTTGTGTGGATCTACTGGAATTTCTTGCATGTTTCTATTGTTTCGATTGCGATTCCTTCGAGCGATTTTACGGAAGAGAATCTCAAGTCACTTCGCAAAAACACGCTTCGTCCTGTGCTTGTCGATAGTTCAGCGCAAGCGATCGAAGAGCTGAATCGCAAGAGGGTAGATTTTGCGTTGATTCAAGGGGGGATACCGTTGTCGCCGCAATGGGTGACATTGCGGACGCCGAGCGACGAGTGGCTGGTTTGGATGACTAGGCCGGACAAGAATCTGCCGAAGAGTTTTCATTCAGTGCTAACCGGCCCAAAGGGAGAAGGAAGTCACAGCGTCGCGATTGACTTTTTCAAGCGATGGGGGTGTTTGGATTCCGTGGAGTTTATTCACGAGTGGAGCGAGTTGGCTCAGACTAGTGCTGACGGGGAGTTGAGTGATCAAACGCTTGGTCAGATAGATGCCGCATTCATGGTGATCAACCTTGCGGATTCGGACCATGTTCGACGAATCGAAAAACTGCTTAAGTTTGGATTTGAATTTCAGGCTCCGTACTTAGGGGTTCACGCAAGGCAGCTTGGGTATCCTGAGTCAGCAGTTTTGGAGCAAGGCTATATCGAGCAGAATCCACTTATTCCATCACAATCGGTTCAGTCTTACCGAATTCCGATTTATTTGGTTGCTCGTCAGGGCGTTAGTTCAAAAACTATTGCGACTGTTGCTTCTCAGTATGAAAGTGCGATAGCTCCGCTGAGGGCATCTGAGTTTGAATTCGATGCGCACGATGCAAGTGAGGTCTTTCAAGGGGTCGATGCATTTCTCGGTATATTGATCAACATCATTTTGGCGTTCTTAGCCCTGCTTGGTCTGGAGATGTGGATTTACCGCAAGCGATTTCACGAGTTGAATTCGCTCGTCAGTCTTTTGAGTATGCTTCAGAGCAACAAAGACATTCTTGGAGAGACGGATCCCGAACGCCGCCAAGAGAACTTGCTTTATCTCTCCACGGTAAGTGACGTGTTAGGGTTGATCAGCGCGATCAATGGGTATTATACCCAAGAGAATTCTTCGTTGCTTTTCAACAATCAATCTGAGGTAATTCACGAACGGTGCGACAATCTCAAACTCAATATACAGCTCAAGATCTTGCATGCGGGTATTCCGTCGATCCCAAGTATGACGCGCATTGAGACGACAGAGTGAGACGACAGAGTGAGACGACAGAGTGAGACGACAGAGTGAGACGACAGAGTGAGACGACAGAGTGAGACGACAGAGTGATAATGGTCTAAGGGATTCCGATGGCAAAGGCTGTTGCGAAGGCTTTGCAATGCGAGATGGAGATCAGGACAGATTTGATATTCTGCTCCTTAGCGATTTCAGCAGCGCGGTTATGTAGACGGATGCTAGGGGCACCGGTTGCGTTTCGCACGACTTCCACATCAGTCCATTGGATTCCTTTTGCCCAGCCGGTTCCAAGCACTTTTAGGACAGCTTCTTTTGCCGCCCATCGACCGGCGTAGTGCTGGTCTGGGATATGATGGCGGCTACAGTATGCAATTTCATCGGGAGTGAATACGCGCTGAAGGAAGGTATCGCCATGCTTCTGAAGCATTTGGCTGATGCGGTCGCATTCGATGATGTCTGTACCGATGCCGATGACTGATTGCGGAAATCTGAATCCGTTTGGGTTTGATGGGTTCTGCGACTCGATGGATTGTTCGGTATCGACAGTTTGTTCGTGGTTGATCAGATGTTTGGGAGATTCAATTTCATCCATAAAGGTCACCTCGGGCTGCTGCGAGTCCTGCGGGCAGAATGGCCAATAGTTGGCGTTGAGAAATCAGATGTAGTGGTTGTCCTTCGTCGCGTCGCTTTTGAACATCACTTTGTTGACGTGATCCGAGGGAGAGCAAAGCGTCCGCCATGGAGCCGTCGGTGGCCGGGGTACCTTGGACGACATAATTGGTCTGCATATTGATTGCGGCCTGAACGGTTGCTCCGAGTTGTTCGAGGAATCCGACGGAGTCTTGGCGGTCGAGCCCTAGTAGAGTCCCCACGAGCACGATGTGTTTGCCTGCAAGTGGAAGTACGGTGTCGCATTGTTTGAGTATTTCGTCTGCGACCCGTTTTCCTCGTAATTCGGCTTGTTCAACGCGTGGTGTGCCGTCGCGTCGGAAGGTGCGTTTCTCGTGTCTTGGTTGGTTTTCGTTCACCGTTTCAATACGGGAACGGCGAATGCTTCGAGGTTGTTTGATTCGGTCGCTCCAGATGCGGCCGCGTTGTACCCCAAGAGTCTCTTCGAGTGCCTCGAGGTGTTCGGCCTGCGCTCTCTTTGCGGCTTCTTGCAAGATGATCGCCGCGGCGCGGGCGTCTTCCAATGCATCATGATGTTCGAATCGAATAGCGAGATGATCTGCCATTGCAGCGAGTGCGTGGGATTGCAGCGTTGGCCAACTGCGTTTGGCGATTAATCGTGTGCATTGCACGTCGATCGGGCCAATTGCGAGATCGTAGAGAGCGCAAGTTGAACTCAGTACACGAGCATCAAACCCTGCGTTATGGGCGATGACTACAGCTCCGTCGAGGATGTTGTGAATCTCTCCCCAGAGGGCATCCCAGGTTGGACAGTCTGCGACATCCTCTGGCGTGATTCCATGGACTTGGATGCATCTCGGAGAGAAGTAGAGCCGTTGTGGGCGAATATTCCATTTGTGTTCACGCACAATTTCCCAGCCTTCCAGCACGACAATGCCCAGTTGGCAAGCGGAGCCTGGTTGGTGATTCGCGGTTTCAAAATCGATAACGGCTAGTGTCTGCATACCTCGACTTAACTCTTTGATGGTAGGGATGAGGCTTGAGATTGGTGGCACTTGGGAAACAGTTTTTGGATTTGTTGTGGCGAAAGTTTTCCGGCGTATTCTGAGATTTCAAAAGCTTCTACCAAGAGTGGATTTTCGCCCCATTCTTTCTTCCAGAATCGATCCGTTCGCGGCTGAACCTTTTTTAGAAACCACGTCTTTAACCAACGAACCCAATCGCTACTACCGATGGTGTGTGGGACTTCGGTCTTTTCGATCCAAGGCAACCATTCTCCAAACTGACTTACGTGTTGGGCTAACATTCGTACGACTCCATCAAGTTCTGGTGTGGCATCCAGAACGAAATCTGCTTGGAACGGTGATGGTTTAGTAAATAAATCGACCATGGATGCGACGACAGGTTCACGATGGGGCACTGGTGTACCTGGGACGACCTTTGGAACCATCACCATGTAAGAAGCGTCTTGAACAGCTTGGCCGACAGCGCGGTGGTCGGGATGATAATCCCAAGGTCGATGAGTAAGAACGAGATCTGGTTGAAATTCGCGGACTTCGCGGATAATGGATTCTCTTACTGCGATCGACGGGGTTAGATACCCATCGGGATAGTCCCATACGATGGCTTCGCA
>JBEICB010000201.1:0-8703 GCA_040373655.1 Pirellula sp.
ATTCAACCATGCAACACATTCCACCGTCTGGCGAGCGGTGGCTACGGGGAAACTCGCCGAGAAGCAAATCAAACCACCGAGCATTTCGCCCGCCCATTTCTACTTTCCACTTTCTCCTTTCCACTCTCTCGAGCCGTAGGCTCGCCCTCTACTTTCAACTCTCTACTTTCCACTTTCTCGAACCGTGGGCTCGCCAGCAACACAACGCTACCACACTTCCCAGTCCATAAAGCACCCCACAAGCCGCGCCGATATGCGGATAACTGTTACCAAACGTCGCTAACAAACTACCCGTCGCCAACACCCCAAAAGCCGTCGCAAATCGACCGACGTTATACGCTAACCCACTCCCCGTCGCTCGTATTTCTAACGGAAAGAAACTCGGTAAGTACACCGCTAACCAACCAAAGAAAAACGTCGTAACCAACCCCTGAACAAATACCGTCGGCAGAAAACTTGCCTCCAACGGCGCTGTTCCTAAAAACATCCACAATGTAACCACCACCGAAAACAAACTGATCCAAAAATAACTCCACCTAGCACCGAACCAAACCGCTACTTGCGCTCCGAAAAAACTTCCTAACGTCGCTCCCAAAGCCCACCAACCCTGCGTCGCTGACTTGTACCCAACATCCACCCCACTCGCCACCGAATCAGCCCAAGGAATCATCCACTTGCTAGACGACCAAGCCGATACCAAGGGAATCGCCGCGACCACCATCGCCAATACCGTCGCACGCCACATCCCTCCTCGAAACAAATCCCCCAGCGATACACGAACAGGTCCTGATTTACCAACCCTCTGAACTCCGCCACTTCCCGCCCCTCTTCTATGAGCCAACCATGTCGGCGACTCCGGAACGACAACCAAAGCAAACAACCCCAACAACGCCGGAAACCCTGCTAACCCAAATAGCCATCGCCAAGACTCCGGGGTAATCGGATACAACCGCGTAATCTGCGACAACATCAAGATCCCAGCATTCAACCCTGCGCTGAGCAATCCGGCAACCCAAGCCTTCGATGCCGTCGGCCAACACTCAGACACCAAAGCCATCGCATTCGGCCAAACACCCCCTACCCCTAACCCAACCATAAACCGTAAAGCCAACATCTGCTCTTGCGTCTGGACCCAAGCTCCAAACATCGCAAAAACA
Organism: Pirellula sp.; assembly: GCA_040373655.1. Lineage (GTDB taxonomy): Bacteria > Planctomycetota > Planctomycetia > Pirellulales > Pirellulaceae > JBKCUI01. Next base: position 1,158 of record JBEICB010000201.1, read on the forward strand.
GAATAAAACAAAATGCTGATCCCCATCGCTCGAGTCCGACCAATTCGATCCCCGAGATTCCCTAACACGATCCCACCAATCGCCGCACCCAACATCAATGCCGCCGTAAACCATGCGAACCATTCACCCCCCAACCCCTTGCTGTATCCATCCCCCAATAAACTCTGAGACACAGACAATGAAGCTACCGGCATAAGCCCCAACTCCATGCCATCAAATACCAACCCCAAAAAAGCCGCTACCAAAACACTCCAACGCGCACCGCGACCCAGCGTATCCACTCCACGCCGAGATCCCTCACTATCACGACTCGTGCCGCTGGTGCTCATGCATTCCCCTCGCCATCCAAAAGCCCCGCGCGCCGAGACATCGATGCATAGATCGCACTATTATCATCCTCACCGTAACCATCAGATTGTGCTTGCTCCAACAACTCTCGATGCGTTTGCGTTAACCGCAACTCTAACCCCATGCGTTCCGCCGATTGCAACATCAACACCACATCCTTCAAGTGCTGCGACAACCTCGCTTGAACACTGTAATCCCCCTCGACCATCTTCGGCCCCTTGCTGTCCATCTGCTTGGAATAAGCCGCCGAACCACGCAACACCTCCAGCGCAGAACCTAGTTCAATCCCCAACGATTGCGCAAAGACCAAACCCTCCGCCAACGCTGCCCGATTCAATCCCAACACAAGATTACTCACCAACTTCATCTTCGACCCGTTGCCCGAAGCACCAACATAATAAACGTTCTTTCCTAGAACACTCCACAAATCCTCGCACGCTAGAAAATGCTCATGACTCCCTGCTGCTAAAATCGTTGCTAGCCCCAATCGAGTCTGCTCACTCGACCCAGAAACCGGTGCCTCAATGTACTGTGCATCTTCCCCCGAACATCGCTGTACCAACCGCAAAGTCGCCTCAGGATCCCCAGTTGTCGTATCGATGAGAATCTGACCCTGCTGCAAATCTCCCCGCCAACCCTCAACCACACTCTCAACAATGTCACTGGAGTACAAACTCAAGATCACCCTGCGGCACTCTCGAAAGGGATGATCACTCCATCGGGCACCCTGCCCTAACCATCGATCTGCTTTCTCTCGCGTTCGATTCCAAACGACTAACGGATAGCCCGCTTGTAGCAACCGCTCAGCAAACGCGTTGCCCATCAACCCTAGACCAACGATCCCTACCGGTTGCTTACACGCCACATCATTCGAAGACCAAGTTGCGGTAGGCATAAGCACCTGATCTTTCTTCGATGAAGAAACAATGGCTCTCAAGCGGCAGTTATTTACTTACGATACGATCCCGTCTCTCCAGTCGCTTGTGATGGAACATAGCTCCCATCCTGCAATCCACGCATCATCCGCGGTGCAATAGGCGTATAAGGTACAGGCCAAGCATACGGAGTGGCTCGCTTGCGCGTCGAACTAACCTTCGCTGACTCCTCTTGAACCAATCCTCTCTCCGCAACACGGTCCTCCTTGGAAGACTCTGTCGCAGCAGCGGAATCCTCCGCGCCTACTGCACTCGAAGCAAACGGAACCGGACTAGGTCTCTTGAGCAACGCGATCTGCCGACGAATGTTTGACAAATCCTCTTGAATCGTGTCCCACTCCTCTCGCGATGCAGTCAACGTCTCGCATTCTCGCTCTTTGGGAGTTACCGTCGGAACAACAACTTGCCCCGAACCAACGACTTGTGGGTTAACACCGTTGCGATGCAACATCTGAACAGCCAACTCAGTTCGCTCCACCAAAGCCGCTGTTAAATCGTCCTGGATCTGCTGCCGCGATTCGAGCATCGCAAGCTGCTGTTGCAGTTGCTGATTCTGATCCATGAGCAACTGATAGTTCTGCGCTACCATTGCACGCTCAGCCATCCACTGCTCGGTGAACTCCAATCGCACCCGATTCTCAACCTGTGCCATCATGGTCGCAAGCAACGACTTTAAAGGTACCGTCACCGTCGCATGCTCAATTCCCGCTAACTGATCGAGCCGCAACTCATCGCTTCCTTCTCCCATCCCGTACGGTGTTCCATAAACAACTTGATTGGGATCCCGGTAAACATCCACATAAACATCCCGATACCCCTCAGGCATTCCCTGCGCCGAGTACGGGTCAGGAATAGCCTGCAAAGCAAATGGGTAACTCGGTGGTACCGGCGGTGCAGCAGGCGCTACGATGATCGGTTGCTCCGGCACCGGCGGTTGCACTTGATCGCAACTCGACTTGCCCTCCAGTACACCCCCATCGCTAACTGAGGACTTCCCACAAGCAGCCTTTTCGCATCCCGACCCTGTACATCCCTCTTTGCTGCATCCTGCCTCAACTCCATGAACAGATGCTTCTTTCGATACCGGTACCTCTTGTAATGAAGAAGCCGCGGTTGTAACACCCGATACGGTTCGAACCATAGGTATGGCAATCTGAGGAGCTACACCCTGAACTACTGTGCGAGCTTCTCCGGCCTTCGCCCCCGCTCTCGCAGTCTTCTGCAATAGATCTCCCACCCATTGCGCGAACACCACTGGACCTTGCACCTCCGACGCAACCCTCGCAACGGGCATACGCGCCGGACGCACTAAGCTTGCACTCACCCCTGCTCCGCTCTCCCCTGCGCCGCTCTCCACTGCCCCACTCTTTTCGGCAGGTAATACATGCAACTCAGCCAAATCCGTGTCCTGAGCTCCCTTGCGTGTAGAAGCATCCGCTGGCAACCTTGCCGGCTCCTGCAACAGCCCCTGAGCCGATGCGCCCGCTCCACCTAACGAATACCCAACACACAAAGACGCTGCGACAACCGAACGTAGTACATTTCGGAACAACCGTTCACGCCCCCGCCGCCCGCTGCGCTGCGATGCGGTCAAACCCACAGAGTCTAATGTGCACAATTCGAATGTAGGGAGAGCATCCATGCTGAGAACTCCTGACGCGATCGATCAATAACTCACGGGACGTTCGGCTCAATAAACCTCTCAGGAGTGCTGCCTAGTAACAAGATAGGTGCACACCCCGTCCTATTCGTACGATAACAACTTCCGATTCCTAAAAAAATACCGATCTGCCCCCCGCTCGCCCCAAATGGTCGCAATTCCTCAAGTCCTCCAAAACTCTGCTATCGACCTTGCACCTGCCAAATCGCTATCCTCCACCCCAAAACCCTAGCGGGCCCCCGCATAGACTGGGCCCATCGATAACAGTGCAGAGGAAACGGATTGCCATGAGAAGGACTCGGACGGTCGATACAGGAATGGCCAAACCGCACAAAAATCGCGGCTTTTCCAGTCGAAACAAGTGGTTTCGAATCGCCGGCATTTCCGCCGGTGTGCTCGCTTCCGTTGCCGCTATCGCCCCGACTATCCTGCTGCAACAACGCGGCTGGCTCGTCGAACAAATCAATCGCCAAAGCGGCCTTGCTCCCATGCGCGTTGAAATCGAAGGACTTCGCGGTGGCTGGCTCCAAAGTTTCGGACTCCAAGGACTGCGGCTGATCGATGATCGCGGCGCAGAACTCGTCAAAGTCGGCTCTGTCGACACTGAACTAAACCTTTTCTCGGTCATGACCAACCTGCGAAACTTGGGCACCATCACCGTACGAGATGCAGCCCTAGTCGTCGATGTCCAACCCGGTACCACAAATATCGAAGAAGCCATCAAACCTTTGATGAAAAGCAACGGCGAACCATCCCAGACTACCACTTCAGCCAGCCCCGGTTTCCAAGGACGCATCCGGATCGCCAACGGCGTTCTACAAGCTCGCGATAGCGTTGACGCTTCTGCTTGGGAACTGCGAGTCAGCGAAGCCGACATTCCAATGCCCACCGCCGAACAACCGATCCCACCCATGACCCTCGTCGGTGTCCTCTCCGAGCTGAGTGTCCTACCGGGGGCTACCCCCGAAAACGGTCAATTCACTATTCGTACCGAACCGATCGCTGCTGGACTTACTACTGCTCCCTCTACACAAATGCCATCCGTCCGAATGACGGTGTCGACCCAAGGCCTCCCGCTACGCTGGATGGAACTGGTCAAACGCCGAATCCCCGAATTACCCATCGATCAAATCCAAGGGCAAGCCACCGTAGTTGCTGACGTCGAGTATACCGGTAGCAACGCGATGACCGCTTTCGTAAAAACCGCTCAACTCGACCAACTCCGCGTCGCCGCACCAACACTCCTGGGGCCCCGTGGCGCAGGTCTCGAACAAATCCGACTTAGCGGTGACCTGAGCCTCTTCCAAAATCGACTTAGCACCACCGGCGCAAAACTCGAATGCGACTTCGGTACCGTCGTCTCAAAAGCAGATATCGCTATCCCCAATCCAGCCGTCGCCCCAATGCCCAGCCTGACTCACCCTTGGCTAGCTGACTCGGAATTCGATATCCAAGGTGTCGTCGATCTACCTCGACTCGCGGCCGTCGCACCAGATCTGCTGAAAACCCAAGACCAAGTTGTTCTGCTAGCCGGTCAAGCCACCGTCAACCTCTCGCAGTCCCGCCCCAATGCTCCCTTGCCAGCCAACGGCATACTACCACCAACCACAAATAACCTCGGAGCAAACCCCTCCGGCATCCCCATCCTCCCGACTAGCAACTACAAAGTCCAACTCGGAGGCCTACAAGCGGATATGCAAGGCCGACGAATCGCCTGGGACCAAGCCTTCTCCGCTGAACTCGATGTTTCAGGAAATGCACAAGGATTGCCGAGCCTGCGTCTGCTATGCAACTCTGAGTTTTGCCAAATCGATGGCTCAGGAGATCTTCAAGATGGTCGACTGACCGCCCAAGTCGATCTCGACAAAATGGAACAACGCCTATCCGAATGGTTCGTCTTGCCGTTGGATAGCCTCACTGGCTCCGCTCAAGCCGCCGTAGCTTGGAAACTCAATGAAACGAATCGACTCGCCGCTAGCGGCTCACTCCGCACAACACCGATGCGCATCGTCCATCGCAACGGACGCCTCGAAGAACCCGCTTGGGATGGCGAACTGAGCACCGTCGCACAACTCGATGGTACCACCCTCCTTCAACTCGATCGCCTGCAAGCGAGCCTCAAAAGCGATGAAGAGTCGTTGGTCTTCCAAGTCCTCGAACCGATCGCCTTTGGCAATAACCCCGCAGACCTGTCCCGCCCTGCAGCACCTATGATCCTCAAACTCACCGGCGAACTGCAACGCTGGCAACGACGCGGCCAACTCTTCGCAGGTATCGATCCAGGGATCCAAGTCGGTGGTAAAATCGCCCTTGATGTCCAAGGAGCTATCGATACGAAACACGTCGAACTTACTACCGCCGATTGGGTCAGCGAACCCTTCCAGATCGCTAGCGGCGATACCGTTTTCCAAGAATCGAAAATGATCGGCAAGTTCCAAGGTCGTTTCGACAGTTCCGATTTAGCGAAGCTACAAGTCGATCAACTACTAGTGCGAGCTGATTCGTTTGCAATCCAAGCTCAAGATCAAGCGAGCGCGGATGCAACAGGGCGTCGAGGCCAAGCCGCCTTCCGTGTCGACCCCGCCCGTATGATGACTTCCGTCCGCGTCCCTGCTTCCAACAACTCAAATACCCCCAACGCAAACTCCGCAACACCAACACTCCTCGGTGCTAACGGCGCACAAATCCCTACTTCGCAACCCTCGGTAAACACGGCCTCCACAAACGCAACACCCATGCGAGTAACCGGCGATATCACCGGACAAATGGACTGGACCCTCGATGCCTCGCAAATCCAATGGCACTTAGTAACCCAAGCCAAAGACCTCCGCGCCGTACAACCAATCGTACAAAGAAACCCAAATCAGTTGGTAAGCACCGGTGGGAACAACCAAACAGAAACACTTCTCTGGGCAGAACCACAGGCCGTCGTAACACTCGACGGCGGATATCGGTTTAGCGATGGCGACTTGCAACTCTCCCAAGTACTCGTTCAAACCGAATGGCTCGCCTATGGCGGCATCGCAGAAATGAAGACCGTCGGCAAAGACACCACCGTGCGCAGCCAAGGAAACCTCACCTATGATGCAGCCAGTGTCGCACAACGCTTGCGACCCTATACCGGCGGGACAGTTGCCGCTACAGGACAACGAACACAACCTCTTGAAATCACTTGGACCAGCGGCCCAGGACTGAAATGGACCGAATCCCTCGCAGCACGCTCAAGTGTTGGTTGGGATAGCGCGAATGTCGTTGGTATCGACATCGGTGGTGCCGATATTCCGTTGGTCGTCGAAAAAGGAAAATTTGTATCCCAAGCAGAGTTTCCAGTTTCCCAAGGTGTTCTGCGATGGAACCTCGACGGCGATCTCTCCGCAGAGCCGATGGTCATCCGACAATCGCAGCAACGAGTCATCGAAAATGTCGCTATCACCAGACAGATGTGCCAAGGATGGTTGAAGTTCGTTGCCCCATTGCTCGCGGATGTTACCAGCGTTCAAGGGAATCTAAGTCTGGATATTGATCGCGCAGAAATCTACCCAACCGACTCCATCCGACAAACTGTTGCCGGAAAGGTCATGGTCCAAGGCGCAAACGTAGGACCGGGACCACTCGCCGATCAAATTCTTGGCCTCGTCATGCAAATCCGTAACCTGCGTCGCGGAGCAGGTGCTAGCGACGGTGGTGGGCAACCAACCAGTTGGTTGTCGTTACCAGAGCAGAACATTCCATTTGCGGTAGAACGAGGGCGAGTAACTCACAAAGACATGCGCATCCAAGCGGGAGACGTCTTGGTAACAACCTCCGGATCGGTGGGACTCGATGGTAGCTTGGAACTGATCGCTGGGATTCCGATCCTAAAAGAATGGGTCGACAAAACACCCGCACTGCAACCACTTGCAGGACAAATGATCCAAATACCGATACGGGGAACTGTTCAACGCCCACAGTTAGACAGTAGCGGCCTAGTACAGCTTGCGCAACAACTAGCGACAAGCGCTTTAGCCGGAGCTGCGCAGAAGCAGATCGACAAGGGGCTCAACAAATTGCTCGGCCCGCTATCAAATCAACTTGCACCGTTGCAACAAGGAGTACAACAGCTACCACTTCCTAACCTTCAGATCCCAGGTTTCGGCGCCAACCCATTTGCACCGAATGCGGCCGCCGCACCAGCCGTGCCTGGCCCCTCTCCTGCACCAGCTATCCCTGGTTCTCCTTCCATCCCCACAGCCACACCCCCCACACTTCCACCAGTACCACCGCCGAACTAACTCCATAGCGCTCGTAATGGTATTTTTCGTTTAGCGGTCAGCCGGAGGCGTACCCTAATGAGTTCGCGCTTTCCGTCGCAATGTTTCCCGGTCTTCTTGGCGTCTTTGCTTCTTTGCGTGAGACTCTTTAACGCGTCGAGGAGTGGACGACACAAAGATAGCCAAGAGTACTTATGCCGATATCCACCGTCTGGCGAGCGGTGGCTACGAGCAGATCCTCGATCGATGCCAACCACAAAAGGCAGCGCACCTACGTCAATTTGACGATATCCACCGTCTGGCGAGCGGTGGCTACGGGTAAACGCGCCAAGACGCAAAAAAGATCGCAGTGC
>JBEICB010000251.1:0-6305 GCA_040373655.1 Pirellula sp.
CCTTTCCAACCCGCGCGCGTCGGCGAAAAAGTTCAACAAACTGTAAGGCGTCATGTCGGGATATAACGGTCCGTTTTCGGGTAGATAACCCAAATGCTTTGAACCTGCGATCCGATCCGAGAACATGTCATGACCAGCAATTCTTGCCGAGCCCTCGCTCGGAGAGAGGTATCCGGTCAACATCTTCATCGTCGTACTCTTACCGGCCCCGTTTGGACCGAGGAAGGCCACCAATTCCCCTTTGTTGACGGAAAAGGAAATCTCGCGAGCTGCCGCAAAAGGCCCATAAAACTTCGACAATCCGATCGCTTCGATCATCGCTGTCGAGCTAGATGCATTTTTGCCCATTGTCATCACTCTCTTCGTAAAGTAATCGAATCAGCACATCGCCTGTCACTGAACCACAGTCGTCTTGATGCCCATGCAAACCATAGCCTCAAACATTCTGCACCAAGTTCGGGCGGGTCAGTATAACGATTCTTCAGATTGCGCGTATACGCTCCAAGCCCCGCCCCGGTTCACCCTTGAAAATAAAAGGGATTCCTACATCGCAGCCCCTTGACCATGTTACCGAGTCGACCGAGGAGCATACCGAGTCGACCGCGGAGCATACCGAGTCGACCGAGGAGTTTCAGTGCAACCGATGGCGCAACTGTTTCACCGTAGTATCGCTAACTAGATTATCGCTACCGATAGTATCGCTACCGAGCCTCGGCACCCCGGAAGTTGTGTCTGGGCGACAAACTGGCGCATCCAACCCTTTGACTGGCTTTGCGGCACTAACCCCCCTCGCAAAAACCACCGCATCGACCTGCCTCGCGCCCGCTTCACGCAACGCCCGAGCCGCATCGGCCAATGTAGCACCCGACGTCATCACATCGTCAACCAACAGAAAACTCCGGTACTGAATTCGCTTTGTGTCGATAACCTCAAAAGCCCCCCGGATGTTTTCGCGGCGTTCGCTAATGGTCTTTAGCCCCTGCTTAGATGTCCATCGCTTACGCCGTAGCAGCCCCGGATTGACAGGGATCTCCATCCTTTCAAAGATCTGGTCCGCGAAAACGCTCGCCGGATGATACCTATGTGTCAACCGACGAAACCAATGCTGAGGAATCGGAATCACATAATCGTAATAGATCGTCAGGAAATCATCCCGAGCGGCCAGCCAATCGCAGATCCCCCCCCCGAGCGATTTCGCCAATGGTTCGTGGGTGGATTCTTTGCAAAAGCGAATCGCCCGGGCCGCCTCGCTGGTATATACCGTGTAAGCAAAAACACGATTCAATGCCCAATCTTGGTGCTCGCAGAATTTACAAGTCTTTTTCTGACTTTTCCTTTTTCCCCCAACACTTCGAACCGTCTCTTCGAACTGCCCGAGTTCAAGCTTTTTAAGCATGGCATTCGCTGTCGCACGCGGTGCTCCGCATTTCCAACAACCTTCCGAAATCGGCGGTATGCTCTGGCAACAATCGCTGCACAAAACGGCCATCCGATCATCTACCTCCGGGCTTCGACACAACGCGCAAGACCTAGGAAACACTAAGTCCAAGTATTTTCGCCATCCATGCGGAAACATCAGGTTAGTGCTCCACGCTCAAGACAATTTTTCCTTGCAGAACACCCGTTTTGGACAACGTGTTGGACTCTTGCAAGCGATGTGCCTCGGCAGCCTGGCTCAATGGCAAAATTCGATCAATCTGCGCCTGCAATTTGCCGCTAACCATCCAGTGATTAATGTCCTGTGCGGCCCGCCTTTGAGATTCGGCAGAAGCCTTGAACATCGCAAAACCCAAAACCGAGCAACCTTTCACGTAAAATGGTCCCACAGGAAATGCCGGCCTCGCATCTCGGCCCGCCATTAAAACCATCCGCCCCCCTTGAGCCATCGCCGCAACTGCAGCATCGAAATCCGGTTCTCGCAATGTCTCCCAGTATACATCCACCCCCTGAGGCGCTAGCGACTTCAGAGCCTCCTGCGTATCGGTCATGCGATACTCAATAACGTGATCCGCTCCTAAACCAAGACATCGCTCTGCTTTTTCGGGACTCCCCGCAGTCGTAATCACTTTGCCCCCCACCGCCTTGGCCATTTGTAAAACCATCGCTCCGACACCACCTGTTCCACCACGAACAAACAGAGTCTCCCCAGGCCGCAACTGCGCCCGCTCAAATAAACCCAAATGTGCAGTGATCCCCACCAGTGCTACCGCCGCTAAATCTGTATCCGCAACACCGTCAGGTGAAGCATACAACCAGGCAGGATCGATCACCGCTCGCTGCGCAAAAGTCCCCTGCCGCCCAAGTAACCCTTGATTCGATCCCCATACACGCTGACCAATTCGCACGTTGCGCACATGCGATCCGGTCGCAAGGACTTGGCCAGCAAAATCACAGCCGATCACAAACGGTTGAGGCAACTCCCAGTAATTCGCTCCGCCACGAATGTAGGTGTCAATTGGATTCACCGAAACTGCGTTGACTTGAATCAATACCGTGTCATCATCAAGTACCGGCGGGGGTAAGTCCCCATACTCAATGCACTCAGGACCACCTGCCTGCCGAATAAAAGCTGCTTTCATCAATCGGTTTCTTTCAAACTCTGAACCACCCACCGAGCTCTACCGCTCCCACAATCGCCGAAGTATATACGATTTTCGCAACAGCATGCCGCGAGTGGGCAACGAAAAAGAATTTGACGCTTTGCCACAAGTGATTATTCGCACCTAATAATTTGTATCCAAAGCTCATCGAGAACTTCCTGTAAGATCAATCTCGTTTCTGCCCCATACCTTAGGATCTAATGCTAGCTCCCCTAGCCGTTTGAGCTTCGCATTCGCCGTCGGTTCGCTGCTCCCCTCTTTGCCCGGCGGGCTACCCCAAAGAATACGAGGACCACCCTTCGTCGTTAACTCAAGCTTCCATCGCGACCGCTGAGAGATCGTTGCGGGATACACGTAGATACTGCTCAGCTTCATCTGCCCGCTGGCCCGCAATGGCTCTACAAGCCTCGCCAGCAAAATCGCTTCCTGAATTTGGGAATCCCCAAGAATCATCCCAACGCGAGGGTAGTCCGAAGCTCTTACACTCTGCGCATAAATCAAGAGATAATTTGCGATATCAGCTTGCGTAAAGTCCTTCGTCGGTAACAGCACCCCTTCGGTATCTACCGGCAAAAAACTCTCTTGCTCGGCCACCCCCTCGGAACGCTCTCCCTGCGATCGGTCAACCGATGTAGATGGCCCGCCCGCAACGCAATGCACCATGGCAATCGGTTGGCGAAACTCTAAATTAATCATGACCTGGCCGGCTGCCATGCGCTGCACTCGATGGGTCTTGCGAACCCACGGATGCGAATCAAATGCCTTGGCAATAACCGCCGAAGTCTGATCATCGAGCAAGCTCATTCGCTCTAGACCACTCTCCGTAAAGACCTCAGAGACCACATCACTTCGCAACCAAGGTGGCGGATCGCTGATGTGGATATTCTCTTTACGAAGTGCGTAATACTTCGTATCTAGAGCTTTGGCTCCATAAAATCGCCAACCCAGATACCCGGTCAGCAACAGCGCGATCGGGCCGACCATGCTAAGAATCGCCGCCTTGGGAATGGCCAGTGCCATAGGAAAAACTATCCGTCCGCGTGAAATGACTCGACAAATACCCAAAATGCACCGTTGCAGATTGACGGAAAAGTACCAACTTTCTCCCTAGCTTGCCATGCCAATTCCCCCCCTTCGATGCTTGAACGAATCTCTGTTGATCTGGAGAGCTTGGGAAAGCTACACTAAAGACCGCTTTTGATGTGGGCCCCAAGGAACCGGAACAGTCCGCAACATAGGCAGATGCAAACACGAGAGAAAACTCGGCAATAAGATTTATCACGCAAACCGACGAAGGGACTCGAGAATGGTTGCTATCGAACTCAACGAACTCGCGACACAAGTCCAAGGGGAACTAGTTGCCGGAACCGATATCGTCGGCCCCCCTACCCTCCTGATCACCAGTGCGTTGCCGCTTACACAAGCCATTGAGGGAAGCGTCACACTCGTCGATAATCGCAAGCATGCCGAAAAGCTTTCCAATTCTAGAGCAGTCGCCGTAATCACCCCCGAACGATTACCAGGAATCTCAATACCCCAAATCATCGTGGCGAATCCCCACGAAGCCTTCGCGAAAGCTTGTGCCGTTTTCCAACTTAAGTCCGTCATACAACGTCCTTTCGGCATCCACCCAACCGCTGAAATTCACTCGAGCGCTACCGTCAATCCCGAAACCTTTATCGACGCGTTTGTATCCATCGATTCTGATTGCACAGTGGGTCAAGGTTGCCACTTGCACCGCGGAGTAACCCTTATGCCCGGTTGCAAAATTGGCAAGAACTGCCAACTATTTCCCGGTGTGGTCCTCTACCCAGGAACAATCCTCGGTGATCGCGTTATCCTACACGCAAACACAGTCGTCGGCGCACACGGTTTCGGCTACCGATTTGTCAACGGTACTCATCAACCTGCTTCACAACTCGGTTGGGTGGAAATTGAATCCGATGTCGAAGTCGGTGCAAACAGCGCGATCGATCGCGGCACATACGGCGCAACGCGAGTCGGTGAAGGGACCAAGATCGATAACTTTGTCCAAATCGCTCACAACTGCTCTATCGGCAAACATAACTTGATCTGCGCTCACGTTGGAATCGCTGGCAGCGCAAGCACTGGTGATTACGTCGTGCTTGCTGGACAAGTCGGCGTAAAAGATCACACCCACATCGGCGACCGGACCCAAGTAGGTGCCCAAGCCGGCATCGCGTCCGATGTCCTGCCAGATCAAATCATGTTAGGTAGTCCCGCCAAAACACGATTCGAACAAGCACAACTTTGGGCTCTGGAAAATAAACTTCCTGAGATGCGCAAAACGATTAAGCGTCTAGAAGAAACTGTTGCGGAACTACAAGCCAAACAATTAAACGCAACCGTGCACGAGAAAGCTGGCTGATGAGCGCTTGCCCAACACCCATCTCGAATCTTCCACTCGAAGAACACTCTGCTCAAAGCGCGCCGCTTGAGCACGCTCTTCGTCTCTACAGCCCTGAAACAACCCAATCGGAAGTCTTCGGACTTGTTGCTGGATGGGGTGAATACCCGCTACAAGTTCTCCAAGCACTTCGACGCGCTGGAAATAAAACTGTTGTTGCAGCTATCCACTCCCACGCCGATGAATCACTCGGGAACTCTGCAGATGCAATCGAATGGTTCGGCGTTTGCAAGCTCGGGCGGATGCAAAGATTCTTTCATTCTCATGGTGTCACAAAAGTCTGCCTCGCTGGCAAACTATTTAAAGACCGGATTCTCTATCACGGTTCACTACTTTGGACGCATGCCCCAGACACTGAATGCATTCGCACCTTTATCCCCTCGTTTCTTTCGAGAAAAGAAAATACCACCGATGACACCCTGCTCGGCGCCATCGTCCGCTCCTTCCAACGCAAAGGGATGCAAGTCGTACCAGGAACCGACTACGCAACAGAACTCATCGCAGAATCCGGTGTCCTAACTAACCGCAAACCAAAACAATCCGAATTGGCCGACATCGATTTCGGTTGGAATATCGCCAAAAGTATCGGCGGCCTTGATATCGGCCAATCAATTACCATAAAAAATCGCAGCGTCCTGGCCGTCGAAGCCATCGAAGGTACCGATGCTTGTATCGAACGAACTGGAAAGCTGTGCCCCGTCGGCGGCTGGACGCTAGTCAAAGTTGCAAAACCGCAGCAAGATATGCGCTTCGATCTACCCACCATCGGCCCACTGACGGTCGAACGCTTAGCACAAGCTGGTGGAACGGCAATCGCAATCGAAGCAGGTAAAACCATTCTGCTCGATCGACCTCGTACTCTGGCACTTGCCAACCGCAGAGGAATCACCATCCTTTCTCGATACGCTTCCAAATGACTCGCGCGATTCGATTGCCCTCTAGTTTTTTATGTTCATGCCTCCAATGTTCATGCCTCCAATGTTCATGCCCCCATTTTCATGCCGATATTTACTAGGCTGTTTTTGGATTCTCGTGATCGTCCTCAATTGGTTTGCGACAAGACTGTTTCGATTACGAGTACGAGTACGAACACTGTTTCACTGAGCACGAGCAGGACTGATATGCTTCAGCCACGAAATGTCCTGAATAACCATAATTCCTAATTGACGCGGTTGCGCAACGCTTCTCCGCGATAAGCCCTAAGAATTTCCATGGCACCTTTTCGCCGGAACTCTTCGCACCCTTCTTCACAATAAAAGGCGGTGTGAGGATTGAGC
>JBEICB010000384.1:0-2749 GCA_040373655.1 Pirellula sp.
CCGGCAATGCTGCAGACTGATGTCTGCGAACGCCTGACCTGCCAGGATCGATTCCACGATATCGGGCGCAAGCGAGGTCAGTTGCAGCATACGCCCGACGTAGCTGCGGTCGACGCCTTGCTCTTTGGCGATGCCGCAATTTCCGAGGATCCGCAAGTGATCGCAGAGCATCAACAGCGTCTGATGCAGCACTACCAGCCCGATGGCGGATATGAAGCATTGAACGCCCAACACGCCATGTACCACGGCTCACTCAATACGATCGCGGCGATTACTCTGACCATTCGCGAATGCAAGGTGAAGTGGAAGCTAGCCCAAAACCGCGACCGCGAAAGCGCGCCGGGTGGTTTTGGTGATCTTCAGGTCGTCGCCAAGGTCGAATTCGAAAGGTTCGTTTGCGCTGGCCATCGTTTGTTCTCCGTGTTTGGTGTTGTGGGGAATTCGCTTCCGATGACACACATGAGCCATGGTTTTGAAACGTCATCAAGCGCTTCTGGCAGAATCTGGGAAGTAATCTCCAGAATTCTGAAATTGCCAAAAAACGCTGGTAAAACATGGGGATCGCGACGTTCGCGACAGGTTGGCCTGTGTGGCCTCATGCGGAAGAATGGCCCCTTACTTAGGACCTACCCGGAATCACGCGACAGTGACGATTCCTGGCGGAACAAATGGCCTCAAACGAGAAAACCCCGGGGCAAGAATCCCGGGGCTGGCCGGTCTAGGAGATCAGGCTGCCCGGTCGTATTTGCGGGCGAGGTCGAGAAGCTTTGTCTTGATTCCCTTCCAATCGCGCTGGCTGCCTTCTCGACCCCGCTGTCGATGTACACCTTGGGGACCAAGCCCTTCAATCCCTTGGCGACTTCGATCAACAGCTTGGTGGTCGTGCTGGTGTCATAGGTTGCGTTGGCTTGCCAAGCCAGGATGCGCCGTGAATAATTATCGATCACGGCGTGCACGTAAACTTTGGCTCCCCCTACCAATCGAATCAGCGTCGTGTCCACGTGCCAGATCTCGCTTGGCTTCGTTGCTCGGACTCCCACTCGTGGTTTCGTTGGATGAACCCTGGTGCGCTGTCGGCGCCAACCATGTTCTTGCATCAATCGTAGCCATGTCGAAGCCGATGCGTGGACCTTGCCCATCCGCTGCGCAAGGACCGCCAATCGAGTCGTAGGAACGTGGCGGTATTCATCCCCGGTGATCAACTCTCGAATGGTAGAGACTTCATTTGAGGTTATTGACTCGGCTTAGATTTTGGACACGATGGCATGTCGGTCAATCCGCATGTTGATCTTCTTACCCAAGCATGGTATCGACTCGGCGAGAGTCGGATCATGCCGAGCACTTTGCGCAGTGGCAAGGTCGTGCAAGCTCGCTGCACTTCCTGGAGCAATCGCTGTTTGCTTTTGCCGTTAGGTAGTCTCAATAGCTCAAGAGAAAACCCCGACAGTTTTAGGAGCACCAGTAGCAGACGTAACAGATGTCGCAGTTTGCGAACTTGTTGGTTCAAACGAGCGATTTCCGATTCGAGATCTGCGAAGGATCTATCAGAGGATTTGAGCCCAATGACCGGTTTAGGGGCTCGCGATTTCCAAGTGTGAAGGGTAGAGCGTGGGATAGCGATCCCAACATCGTTTGGATCATGTCCGGAACGGTGTACCATTTCACGGAGTCGATGATCGTAAGCTCGCTGAGTACGTATGAAGGCAACCATGACACCAGCATAGTTCCTAGCGATTCTAGTTGCTGCTATCCCTCAAGAAAGAAAGCATCTCGAACGGATCGACGATCTTGAATTTCCAGTCGATCTCGTTAAAAGCCTCTTTCAACTCTTTAGAATCTCGAAGCCCCAGGATGTCATTGTCGCGGGTCACTAGAAAGTCCGCCTTTGCTCCAAATGCAAGGTCAATATACTTGGCATCCTTGGGATCACGATCGAGTGGAAAGACACTTGGAACATTGGCCGAATAAGTTGAGCAACATTTGATTCGCTCAATGAAGTCCGTGACCAGTGCGGTTGTCAGCGATGGAAACTTACGTTGAAGGCTCGGGCGATTCAAGACCTCTTGCAACTCGTGTAGAGTCGCTTCAGAAACCAAGAGTTCGATGGCACTAATCTCTGCAAGTTCTAGAAGAGCAGCCGCAGGTCCCGTGGGCCTTGCTGCGGCTTGCAGAAAGATCATGCAGTCAAAAACGACTTTGGGCCTTCCCAATTACTCTTGCCCTTGATTGGCCGCGTGTATTTCGTTTCTGGCGTCTTCGAAAACATTTTCGAGCTCAGCGTCAGTGATTTGGGTTCCAGCGATTTGTTCACGGAACGGAGCCAAGATTTCAGCAAATGATCGGCTACCGATGACACCCGTACGAATCAACTCAGCTGCATAGGATTCAACAGACTGGCCGCGTAATGCAGCTTGCTTAGCGAGTATCTGCTCTGTTCCATCGGGAATGTTAACGCTGATGACCATTTTTTCCTCTCTAAGGTTTGGTCGGCACAAGGCTAGAAATATCGATCACCGGAGCCATTATAGCAACCCATTGCAAATACAAGACTTAAGAAAATCATGAATCTGCTTCCAAAACAGAGCAAGGTTGCGAGTCTAGGAAGCCGCCTCCATTGGCCACAAGGTCAATAAAGAGTAGCCAAGAGAAAGTGGAAAGTAGCATGAAGCCCCCCCGGAGATCTTCCAGGGACAAGGAATCGCGAACCACCCACTTTCTCTTGGCTACTCGGTCTACTTTCTACTCACTA
>JBEICB010000053.1:0-25332 GCA_040373655.1 Pirellula sp.
AGGGCATGAACGTGACCTATCTTGTGGGGTGGGCGTTTGCGATCGCTGCCTCAGCGAATTTGCCGGCGCTATTGATGCTCTTGTTCTATCCTGGGACGACCAAACAAGGAGTCATTTGGGGTGTCCTAGTAGGAACGATTAGCTCGGTACTTTGGGTCGCACTGTGTCCTGAGATGTTCAAGAGTCTTTACGGTTTGGATCCCAAACAGGCTTGGGTTCCTTTTAGTCAACCTGGAATCGTGACGATCCCACTGAGCTTCATCGTGATCGTGATCGTTTCGCGGTTAACGACCAAATCTAACGGGTCTGCACTTTAGGCGAAGACATACGACAAGTGCAAGCATGAGCAAGGATGGCTCTTAAAACGAAAATCGTCTCTTCAGAAATTACTGTGGGCGGCGCACTACTGGACAAGACATCGGGATCGATCTGTCCAAGGAGTACGCGCTGGCAAAAGACCTGGTAAACAACGAGTAATCGGTGTACCGATCGGGCGAATTTCCGAATCGCAGGTACCGATCATGCTTTTTACGAAAAAATGCTGGCAAGTGACCAGAGGTGAAGAACACCAGTCACATCCCCGACTTGTGGTTGCTACGGATCAACTCAGCGATCTCGGCTAAGCCTGGAAAGCGCCTCCGACCTAGCGGCCTTAGGGTTGACGGACAGCATCGGCTGGATCCGTGGCGAATGGTACATCCGCAAGGACAATTTGCTTCTTGGGAACTGTCTCAGCCAAACCCATGCCTACAACATCGATCCAACTCTGCCTCACGAGGTGAGAATGTTTAACGGGCATCGGGTGCGTTGAATTGGATAATCAGACATATAAGTTGAGGATCAGCATGGGGATCAACCATGCGAAGTAAGCAAAGATTTCGCGCGAATTCTTTGCTTTTACAAGGGCAAGCTCGTTTCCGAAATCTTCAATGATCATTTGGTTTTACGTTCAACCCTGCCTTTAGAGTGTCTTGGGTCGCTTGTTCGCAATGCTGGCATTTCCTGTGGTGCTATGCTAAATTGTAGATCACCTTGGACGCCAGTGATGACCTAGGATTGAAAGGATCCTCGATAAACGTCGATCACCTAATTGCCTCTAATGGCCAAGACTAGGATTGTTGGCAAAAAATCGGTTACAATTCAAGGATGTAGAGTTTGCGACAACTCCCCATGTCCGAAAACGATTGGCAACAAAGAAATGCACGATAATCAGATCATGTGGGTGTTTTTTTTCGAAGCGGTACATGCAACTGCAAATCGTCAGAAAAGTTAGCCAACTAGATTTCATGACTACCATCGCCCAAGAAACCAGATACCCAGTCGTTGGAGATATCGTTCGTATTCGAAGTCGAACGTTTCTCGTCGAGAACTCGGATTCAAGTCCGTCCGGATGTCATGTTTGTTTAGCGTGTTTGGACGACGACAATCAAGGACAATTGGTAGAAGCGGTTTGGGAATTGGAACTAGATGCCGAGATCCTAAACGCGGAAGCTCAGTGGAAGAAAATTGGAGATAAAGGTTTCGACTCGCCAAGGATTTTTAACGCGTACGTTCACACACTGCGTTGGCAATGCGTAACAGCAACCAATCCCAATCTTTTTCAGGCTCCTTTTCGTGCTGGCATTCGTGTCGATGCCTACCAGCTTGAGCCGTTGCGTAAGGCGCTTCGCCTCCCACGCGTCAACATCTTCATCGCTGACGACGTGGGACTTGGCAAGACCATTGAAGCTGGACTAATTGCAAGCGAACTACTGCTTCGCCGTCGAATCAAAGAAATCATTGTCGCTTGTCCTCCAGCTATGCTGTACCAATGGAAAGAG
Source organism: Pirellula sp. (assembly GCA_040373655.1). GTDB lineage: Bacteria > Planctomycetota > Planctomycetia > Pirellulales > Pirellulaceae > JBKCUI01. The sequence goes on from JBEICB010000053.1 coordinate 1,821, forward strand.
GAGCTCGAGCAACGATTCGGTCTTACGTTCGAAATCCTCGATCGCGATTACATCACTCGGATTCGCGAGCAACGTGGCTATGGCGTCAATCCCTGGACCACGTTCCCTCGCTTTCTGGTATCGCATCGGCTGCTCATTGATGAGGTGTATGCCGCACCGTTGCGTGACTGGTTGGACAATCTACGCCCCGGCAGCTTGCTTATTCTTGACGAAGCTCACCATGCGGCGCCATCGAGCGGATCCAAGTATGCGATCGATTCTCGAATCACCCGCGCAATACGCGATATCGCCCCTCGTTTCGAGCACCGGCTCTTTCTGTCGGCAACGCCACACAACGGTCACTCCAATAGCTTCAGCGCCCTGCTCAACATTCTTGATCCACAGCGTTTTCAGCCAGGGATCAAAGTTCTAAAAAGCAACCTCGACGACGCGATGGTGCGACGCTTGAAGGAAGACATCCGAGAGATCGCTGGAGGATTTCCGAAGCGAAATGTTCAACAGATCGACATCGACGGATTACTGGAGGATGCGCCCGAACTCGAGTTAGCCAAACTTTTAGATCAGTATCGCAACACGCGGCAGCTTCGTCTTGAGGGCCAATCTAAGAAGAAGCAAGCAGAGGGCGCTCTGCTCATTTCCGGACTTCAGCAACGCATGCTGTCTTCCATCGAAGCATTTTCGAGAACGCTGAAAGTCCATCGACGCACGATGGAAAAGATTTGGGCGAAGGAGACTCCCGAGCCAGCGAAAGAGAAACTTAGCTCCGTTACGCAACTCGAGTTGCTCGCCGGGGAAATTGATGCTGACGACGATCGCGCTGAGCTGACAGAAGAAGAACTCGCAAAGCTAGAGGACTCTCAGTTCGAAGCATCAACGGAAGCTACGGCAGGCGACGACTCGAAAGCAGATAAACCGACTGAGATGACTCTTCTCGACAAGATGCAGTCGATCGCTGAGCAAGCCCGCATTCACCCTGATGGTCGTGTTCGTTTCTTGATCCAGTGGATGCAGAAGCACATGTGCCCTGCGATCCATCTGCCGGGTGAAAAAGGCAAAGGTGATATGAACTGGACCGACGAGCGGATGATTATCTTCACAGAGTACGAAGATACCAAACGCTACCTGGTCAACATGCTTCGATCTGCAGTATCCGGTACAGAATTCGACGAATTTCGCATCGAAGTCTTTCATGGTCCTACACCTCCAGAGAAGCGAGATCAGATCAAGAAGGCATTCAATAAACCGCCAAAAGAACATCCGATTCGCATTTTGATTGCCACCGATGCCGCCCGCGAAGGTCTAAACCTTCAAGCACACTGCAGATACCTCTTTCATTTTGACGTTCCCTGGAACCCAAGCCGCTTGGAACAACGCAACGGACGTATCGATCGAAAGCTTTCGGGCTTTGATGAAGTATTCTGCAATTATTTCGTCTATCCGCAGCGTCCAGAGGATGCTGTTCTTAAAGCTCTGGTTCGAAAAACGAAGACTATTCGTGAGGAACTCGGTAGCTTGTCTCAAGTGCTTGAAAAGCGTCTTGCAGACACCATGAAAGGCGGCATTCGCAGGGCCGACGCGTTGCGTATGGCCAAAGAGATTGACGATTCAAGTCTCGATCCCGAAAAGCAAGCAACGACCGAAGAAGAACTCGAAGCAACGCGTGAACGACAAGATGCGCTGCGAGAGAATGTCGCCTTGCTTGAACGACGCGTGGCCGACGCACGCAAGTGGATTAGCCTCGATCAACGCGACCTACAGGACGCGCTGTCCTGTTCGCTCGAGTTATTGGGTATGTCACCGCTCCAAAGTTCAGTTGCAAATCAAACGAAGGCTGTTGACGAGCCAGAGCGGTTTGAGTTCCCAAATCTCGATAGCCGTATTGGTGGCGATCCAAGCTGGGTCACAACAATCGATACACTCCGTCCATCACCGGAGACCGGCGTGAAGAATTGGAAGTGGCGTAAGGAGGCCCCTGTTCGACGAGTCATCTTTGACGCACCCAAAGGTATTGACGATAGCGTTGTTCAGTTGCACCTGCAGCATCGAGTGGTTCAACGCCTCCTCAGCCGTTTCACTGCACAAGGTTTCGTGCTCCACGATCTCTCGCGTGCTTGCCTTGCCCATTCCAAGGACGATATCCCGCGTGTGGTCTTGATCGGTCGGCTTTCTATTTATGGCACTGGCGCAGCCAGATTGCACGAAGAGATTCTTACCGTCACCGCCCGTTGGCTCGAACCCAGCAAGCGTGATGGCGGACTAAAGCCGTATGCCCGTGATGCCGAGGCCAAGACGCTCGAGCTTCTAAATAACTCCCTCCGTCCAGACAATCCAGGCAAGCTACCCGCTGAGCTTCAAAGCCAGTTGCTGCAGACGATTGGCGACGATGTGGCTCAACTGCTCGAGCATCTTCAGGCACGCGGTGATGCTGCTCGTGTTGATGCCGAAGCAGCATTGGCGGCTCGTGGGAAAGCGGAAGCCGATGAGATGAAGCGCATTCTCGAAACGCAACGCAAACGTATTCTTGACGAGCTTGGTAAATCTGTGGATCTGCAGCTTAAGCTGTTTGAAACCGATGATGAAAAGCGACAACTCGAGTCTAACCGATGCTATTGGCAGCGTTGGATCGACAACGTGGAAGGTGACTTGCAACGCGAGCCCGCCCGGATCATTGATTTCTACAAGACCAGTTCCTATCGCATCGAGCCGGTTGGCATTGCGTATCTGTTCCCTTCGAGAGGAGGTAACTAATCATGGCAATGGACCAGACTCTGAAAGATCATCAGTCTTGGATAGGCTACCTTCAACCTGAGGGCCTCGTCGTTTCCGCGGCGGCCCTTGTCGATTCGCAGGCCAGCCTCGATTTGGGCCAAGCTGCCGGTCGGCAGATTGAGTTCAAGCAGTTCGTTGAGTGGACACCCAATCCGATTGTTGCTGATCAAGAACGCGAACCTCAGGTCTACGCAATCAGTAGTTTGCAACGACTCATGCTGGAATTCTTGAACTGGCCCAGCGAGCGCATTCAAGGTCTACAGCCGTCCAATCCTGTTCCTGAAGAACTAAAAATCCCGCTACGAGACTTTGGTGAGACTCTTGAGCCAACCTACGCATTCCTCGGGCATGTGACCAATGACGATGAGCCTTCGACGACAGAGGCAAATCAAGAGACAGCCAAGCCGTGGATGCTGCTGGTCCAAGAGTTGCCCGTTGGAACACGACTCGATATACCGGTCGAATCAAAGCTCTCAGGCTGGTCCGCGTCGCCAACGCGCCGATTCGAAAGGCTGCTGCGAGAGACCGAAGTACCGATTGGACTGCTAACGAACTCGACGCACATCCAATTGATCTATGCGCCTCGCGGTGAAAACTCGGGAACGATGACCTTTCCCGTGGCGGCCATGATCGAGATATCGGGACGGCCGATCTTAGCAGCGTTTCACATGCTTCTATCACGCTATCGCTTGTTGGCAGCACCAACAAAGGATCGATTGCCAGGGCTGCTGCAACGCAGCCGTGACTATCAAGTCCGAGTTTCCAACGCACTGGCCAAACAAGTTCTCGACGCGTTGTATGAACTGCTCAGAGGCTTTCAAGCCGCTGATGACATGGCGGCAAAGAAGCTGCTCGAAGAAGTTCTGCAAGAGAACCCAGACCAAATCTACAATGGTCTCCTTTCAGTTCTGATGCGACTGGTTTTCTTGCTTTACGCCGAAGACCAAGGGCTGATGCCAGATAGTGACGTCTACACCGGGCACTACTCCGTTCACGGTTTGTTTCAGCGACTCAGGAACGATGCGGAGCAGTTCCCAGACACCATGGAACATCGCTATGGTGCGTGGGCGCAACTGCTTGCACTCTTCCGTTTGGTCTATCAAGGCAGTCAACACAAATTGCTTCAGATGCCCGCGCGAGAGGGCCACCTTTTCGATCCATCGCGTTTTCCGTTTCTTGAAGGGGGCTCACGCGACGGGCAGTACGAACAAGCCAAGCCACTAAGGCTTCCATTGGTTCCTGACGGGACGGTCTATCGGGTTCTAGAGAAGCTTCTTGTTCTCGAGGGCGAGCGGCTGAGTTATCGAACGTTGGATGTCGAACAGATCGGCAGCGTTTATGAAACGATGATCGGTTTCAATCTCCAGCGAGCAGCCGGCGTCACCATTGCGTTGAAGCCAGGTAAGTCTCACGGTGCTCCAGTCCCTGTGAACTTGGAGGAACTGCTGCAGATTGCTGGAGACAAGCGCAAAGCCGCGATCAAAGAACAGACCGACTATGAACTGACAACGAAGATGGCCGCCGCCGTTAAGTCTGCCGAGTCCATCGATGACCTGATGGTTGCTTTGGAAAGTCGTATCGCTCGAGGTGCTACGCCTCAACCGGTTTCTGCTGGAACGATGCTACTGGTCCCGTCCGATGAACGACGACGCAGCGGATCGCACTACACACCACGTTCGCTTACCGAGCCTATCGTTCGAACCACGCTGGAGCCCATCCTGCGACAACTGGGCGAGCAAGTTGGGGGCGGTCAGCAAAATACAAATCCAGACGCTCCGGTGCCAACACCAACGCCCAACGCAATTCTTGAGCTCAAGATTTGTGACCCAGCGATGGGCAGCGGCGCGTTCCTTGTTGAAGCTTGTCGGCAACTTGCCGAAGCATTGGTCGACTCGTGGGCTGCCCATGGTTACAAGCCATACATTCCACCCGATGAGGACGAACTACTCCACGCTCGCCGATTGGTTGCCCAGCGCTGCCTGTACGGCGTTGACAGAAACCCGATTGCGGTCGACCTGGCCAAGCTTTCACTTTGGTTGGCAACACTTGCCAAGGATCATCCGTTTACGTTCGTCGACCATACGCTCCGCTGTGGTGACTCATTAGTCGGTTTGACGCGGAAGCAAATTGTCGGCTTCGATCTCAATCCATCGGCCCAGCTTGGGTTTGTGGAGAAGGAAGTTCGTGATCGGATGAACAATGTCGCGAACCAGCGCAAGATGATTCTTGACGCCGGTGACAATATGCTGCCTGGCATGAAGCTGGCGAAGCTGAAACTCGCCGATGAAGCTCTCTCACTAGTGAGATTGGCTGGTGATTCGGTTGTCGCAGCCTTTTTCGCTGCTGATAAGCCAAAGCAACGCAAGGAGGTTCAGACAAAGAGTTTCGAATCTCTCGAACAGTGGGTTAAAAAAAACGACTTCGAAGCGAGGCAAGAGCTCAAAACTGAAGTAAGTCAGCTGAAAGCTCCAGCCAAAAGATCTCACGCCATCATTCCATTTCATTGGGAGATCGAGTTTCCGGAAGTGTTCTCTCGGGATAACAGCGGATTCGATGCATTTGTTGGGAACCCACCGTTTGCCGGAAAGAACAACTTGATCAACGGCAATCGCACTGGTTATCTCGAATGGCTGAAGTCACAGCATGACGGTTCGCATGGCAACGCGGATCTCGTCGCACATTTTTTCCGACGGACCTACGCCCTGAGTCGGCAGAACGCTTGCTTGGGAATGATCGCGACAAACACCATTAGTCAAGGCGACACGCGAAGCACTGGACTCTCGCATTTGAGGTTGCAAGGCTGCGAGATATTTGCAGCCCGACGGCGGTATCAGTGGCCCGGAGTTGCAGCGGTGGTCGTCAGCGTCGTTTACATTTGCAAAGGACTCGCGACATCATCGCCAAAATTAGATGGTAAACAGGTCCCAAAGATAACTGCGTTTCTACTGCATGCCGGACCAGACGACAACCCGAAATCACTTAAAGCGAATCAAGGAATGAGCTTCATCGGGAGCTATGTTCTTGGGACGGGATTTACGTTTGATGACACTGACTCGTCAGGGGTTGCATCATCATTGTCGACTATGAATACACTCTCGGAGAGTAATTTACGGAATGCAAAGCGAGTATTCCCTTATATCGGAGGAGAGGAGATAAACACGAGTCCGACACATTCGCATCATCGGTATATCATCAATTTTGAAGACTACCCGCTTCGACGCGAAGAGACTGGATCTCGCTGGACAGAATTGAGTGAGGCTCGGCAACAAAGCATGCGTCGAAGCGGAATCGTACCTATCGACTATCCAGAGCCGGTTGCAGCGGACTGGCCTGATTTGCTAGAGATTGTTGAAGATCGAGTCCGCGGCACACGGGCATCTCACTCAACTGCGCATTGGTGGCACTACGAACGATCACGTATTGAGCTTTATCGAAGAGTTCGCAACTTATCTCGTGTTCTATGTACAGCTCAGACTGGCAACTCGCAAGCGTTTGTTTTTTTGCCTTCTCGAATGGTTTGGACTCACACAACCGTAGTATTTCCGACAGATTCGTTCGCGTTCTTCGCTTCGTTGCAGTGTCGTCTGCATCAAGAGTGGGCTAGGGCGTTTGGCGCTACGATGAAGGACGACTTGAGATACTTGCCCAGTGATTGCTTCGAGAATTATCCCTTGCCTGTTCTCTCCGACATGCTTTCCCGATCTGGCCGTGAATTGTACGAGCATCGCGCCCAGGTAATGGAACAGAACAATGAAGGGTTGACGAAGACATACAACCGTTTCCACAATCCAAATGAACGTTCCTTGGGTATTCTTCGACTGCGGGAGCTTCACGCGGCGCTGGATCGAGCCGTGCTAGAGGCCTATGGCTGGATCGAACTTGCCGAACGCGCGACATGTGAATTCTTGCTCGAGCACGAGGAAGAGGAGGACAATACGGACGAAAGTGCTTCGCGACGCAAAAAGACCTGCCGACTCCGCTGGCCTGACGAGTTCCGCGATGATGTCCTTGCTCGCCTTCTCGAACTCAACGAACAACGCGCCGCCGACGAACGGCGGTCTGGTGCGACCGTAGAGAAAAAGGCTGGCAAAAAGGGCACACAGAAGAAGTCGGGCAAGAAGAAGGCAACCGCTGCCCCAACTCCACTCTTGGATAACGAGGTGAACCAATGACAAAATTGAAACAGCCGAAACAAGCGGAAAAACCATGCCAAAGAAAAGCCATTCGCAAACTCAATTCGATCGAAGTGATCGATCTCTTTTGCGGCGCGGGAGGGCTTTCACGCGGGCTTTCTGATGCTGGATTGCGTGTGGTCGCGGGGGTCGACTTAGATTCTGATTGCGAGTACGCCTTCTCGCACAATAACGACTCGAAGTTCGTTTGCCGCGATATATCTAGCGTTGATTGTTCTGAGATTTCGAGATTTTTCTCGGGCCACAGTATTCGAGTTCTTTCAGGATGCGCTCCGTGCCAACCGTTTTCCCGGTATGGGCGTGCGGCAGAGAATCGACGGAGTAAGTGGTCGCTTTTGATGGACTTTGCTCGAATTGCAGAAGAAATACATCCAGAGATCATTACCGTCGAGAACGTACCTGAACTAGCGCAGCATCAGGTTTTCTCGATGTTCACAATGCGATTGCAAAAGGCAGGATACCATTTGAAGTCCGGTTTTCTATTCTGTCCGATTTTTGGGATTCCTCAAAGCCGAACTCGACTCGTAATGATTGGTAGTCGGTTAGCTGAGCCCGCCCTGCCCGAACCGACGCATGTCGAGAATCCGCCTACTGTTCGAACAGCAATTTCGAAGCTTCGCAAACTCAATGCTGGAGAATTCGATCCAAAAGACTCACTTCATCGCGCTTGCAAGCTCAGCGAACTAAACTCCCGTCGTATTGCAACATCTCGACCTGGAGGAACGTGGCGAGACTGGCCTGAAAACTTACGTGCTGTTTGCCACCGAGCAGAATCGGGAGGCACCTACCCGGCCGTCTACGGCCGGATGTTATGGGACGAACCATCTCCCACGATCACGACTCAGTTTTTCGGATATGGCAACGGACGGTTTGGGCATCCCGAACAAAACCGCGCGATCTCTTTACGCGAAGGAGCCATACTCCAAACGTTTCCACACGATTACCAGTTCCATGAACCGGATCGCAAAATGTCGATTCAGAAGATAGGTCAACTTATTGGAAATGCGGTTCCGGTACGGCTGGGCTTTGTCATCGGCAAAGCAATCATCAATCATGTCGATAAGCAAAAGGAATCCAATGGTTAAGAATGCTGCCCCCACACGAACTGTCACTGAAGACGATCGCGAACGAGCTGAAGAACAAATCTTGGCGAATCATAGAACAGTCGATTACGACACCCGAGAATATCCTGTCGAAGTGATTGTAGAGAAGTACCTATCTGGTCTGGAACAAGACGAGAATGAACTGTTCGTCCCTGACTACCAGAGAGACCATACATGGGAACCTAAACGAAAATCTCGCTTCATCGAATCGGTATTGATCGGGCTACCGATTCCTTACTTGTTTGTCGCTGACATCACAAAGAAAGACGCACGGCTCGAGATTGTCGACGGATCACAACGGATTCGAACGCTTGCCGAGTTCTTGACTAACGAACTTGTGCTGAGCGACCTTGACAAACTAACCGAACTGAACGGCTTTCGCTTCAATGATCTACCCGTCGCTCGCCAACGTCGATTCAAGCGTCATACACTTCGAATGATCGAGCTTACCGAAAAGGCGAGCGAAGACATTCGGCGTGATCTGTTTGAACGCATCAATACAGGCAGTCAGGAGTTGACTGATATGGAGAAACGATGGGGTGTGAAAGATGGTCGTTTCTTGCGATTCATTCGCGAATGTTCTTACAATGAGCTTTTCCATAAACTGGCACCTCTTTCCGCTACGTCTGTAAAAAGGCGAGACCGCGAAGAATTCGTCTTGCGATTTTTTGCTTTCCTCGATCGATACAAGCAGTTTGAACGAAGGTTGGACGTATTCCTCGACGAGTACTTAGCGGATATGGAGACCAATGGAACAGCTAAGTCCGACGCGAAACTTCAAAGAGAATGGCTGGGCATGTTAACCTTTATCGACAAATACTGTCCTGACGGTTTCGTCAAGAAACGAGGGCACGTCAAAACACCTCGTGTTCGTTTTGAGGCATTGGCAGTCGGGACTGCTTTGGCTCTTCGTGAGCGTCCGAATCTTGCGATCGACGAAATGAATTGGGTGAATGATGAATCAGACCCGTTCCACGAGATGGCGACTTCCGGCTCCAGCAATTCCAGACCAAAGATCGTTTCTCGTATTGAGTACGTTCGTGATCGTCTACTAGGAGAGGCAAACAATGAAGCGTGACTTTATCGAGAGGAGACGAGAGGTGCGGCGATATCTTCAGTTCGTCCAGCGACTGGATGCAAAGCGAATTCGATTGGTCGATGACGTCTTGAACGTTGGTGCATTTGAACATTCCGAAGAGCAGGAGTTACTGAAGACACTTAAGGCCAATCTTTTTTTGCTGCTCTACAACCTGGTGGAAGCGACAGTTAAGAACGCAATCGAAGCTATCTTTGATCGTTTGTCGAGGGAATCAGTAAGCTTTGACGTATGTCGCAACGAGCTAAAGAAAGTCGTCCTGAAGAACTTACGCGCTCACAACGTCGACAAGATCCAAATCAAGCTTGTATCCATTGCACAGCATGTCGTCACTGAGACGTTTCGAAAAGAGCAACTCTTTTCGGGCAATGTCGATGCGCGAGAGATTCGAGATACCGCTAAGAAATTTGGATTTGCGAACCCAATCACTGATGGGAATGAATTGCTAACCGTGAAATCAAATCGAAATGACTTGGCACATGGCGACAAGACGTTTTCCGCAGTAGGGGCTGACTACGACGTACCGAGATTGCGCAAGATCGCCATTGATGTCTTTAGATACCTTGCGGAATTCATCGAGAACATTGACGCATACCTTAATGCGAAATCCTATTTGGCGACATCTTAAGCAAGTGCGGCATAAGTCTTCGGTTTTTAATCAATTCGAGACAAATCGGAAAACTTTCGCACCCTCCGTTCTAATCGCTTTTCATGAGTCAATTTCGTCAATGGACCCTGTAAAACTAACTCACTATCGGGTTGCGGCCGAGAACCAATTCTGGAAGCACAAGCGAAATTCTTTCCAGGACTGGTTCTGCGCGATCATGACAAGACGCTATTGCGACGATTTCATTCGCATTCGACTATCGAGAGGAGACGGACGCCTTGATGGGTATCGCGTCCCAACACAAAAACGCCGAGATCGAGGATAATAGAATACATGGCTTTAGAACTGACCGAGAAACGAACACTACCGGATGGTATTCACGACTTGTCATTGGATGAGGTTGAACAGTTGTTTGGATCTCTCCAAGGTACTTCCAAACGTCCCGCGCTATTTGGAAAGCTAAAGGAGTTCATCCAAGAGGTTCGGAAAGCGGGAGTCGCTTCGGCCGTGATCATTGATGGTAGTTTCATTATGGGCTGTATCGATGAACCGTCAGATATCGACATCATTCTGGTTTTGCCAGCCGGTTGGGACATGACCCAAGACCTGCGGCCATACCAATACAATCTTGTCTCGAAAAAGGACGTTAAACGCAAATACAAGTTTGATTGCTTGACCGTCCGTGCAGGTTCTGAAGAAGAACAGTATTGGATCAGTTACTTCAGCCAAGTAAACGTGAAATGATACGAGCCATACCAATTCGCAGTCGGCTCGACCAAAGGGCTAGTGAGGATCGCAATATGATTCGAAACGAAAATGAACTCAAGGTCGTCCGCGAGCAACTTGCAAGAGCAGAATCCGCGCTCGAGGTTATCCGCCTAGAAGTGTATCCCAAGAATTCACGGATGTATGCCGTGATGGCAGAACCCTATGCGGACACCATTCAAGAATTGCGAGCGTCTATCGACGCCTACTTCGAATTTGCTAGCTTCCAAGTGGCTGACCTCGAAATAGCCTTGCAGGGAGATCGCGTCGGGTTGGGAAGAACCTCGGCAGCGATCGTAACGCGGTTTACGGACACGTTCCGTCGGGGATTGCAGTCTGCTGTTGAATTAGTCGAGTCGATCAAGCGTGCAGACACGGGCCGACGCCGTGAACGGTGGGTTGAAGACATCTGCGACCTATCGTTCGTAGGTGTTGCACAAGGCAGTGTTCGAATATTGCTAGGCGAACCAAATGACCAATCGCTTTTTTCTGAGGAGAACCTGGAGTCTCTGCATAAAGCTCTAGATCTGATTTTCCAGGGGTTGGAATGGGCAAATCTGGACTCGAAACAGTCGGAGACGCATCCCTTTACCCAACTACCTAAGGAGACTCAGCAGAGCCTATTGGCATTACTAACTCAGCTGCTCCCACCTCGGACTGGTGACGTATCGAGTGTTGCCTTTAAGCGTCGCAAGTCTACCGCTGATGAGTCCGCTCCAGTTGCGGCGACATTGACCAGAGACTCTCGCACGCGCATTCGTGGAGCGATTCAAGAGTTGGTATCTGAATTCGAGTTCGTCGAATTAACAGGAGTTATCCGGAGCGTTGACTTAGATGCGGACACATTTGTCTTGCGTGATCGTCCTGATAACGAGCCCGACCTCGACTGCCAGTATGGTCCCAACCTCGAAGAGGCCGTTAAAGAGAATCTCGATTGCTTGGTGATTGTCTCGGGAACACTTGAGACAAGCCGCAAAGGCAAGTCCACACTGTCTGCTGACAGCATCGAGCTCGTTCAACCGGAAAAAAACTTGGAAATAGCTGATCGGTAAGTCTTTAACAACGTGTGAGTATGAACCTAGTTTGCTGAAGGGAGAGAAAACGTCCATGAAGATTTTTGTGCTAATTACGGACCAAGTTAGGGAAGACTGCCAATTACACGGTATGGGTACAGCCTGCCTTGATGATTTTGCTAAACGCATTGAGGATTCACAGCACCTTGAATTCTTCGAACGCAATAATCCGCATCCTGTGCTTGTGAAGAAACAATTTCGTGGTAGGGACAAACGCCTTGTTGCAGCGCAACGATATATCGGCGAAGATTCTGTTATTGTTCTGCTGAGAGTATTGATCAGAGGCAATGCTGAATATACGGACCACTTCGAAGGGCGAGTACTGCCTGAGGTAACACTAGGATACATTCAGTCACAGTTGAACCTGTCCGCCCCAAGTGAGAAGCTCGAAAAATTTGTTGCTGAACGAAACACGAAGAACCCACCGACGCCATTGCCAAGTATATCGAGTATTGAGCATGATTTCTTGTGGTCACAGGCGTATCCAAAGTCAGATGACGATACATTGGTTTGTGAGACGCACGAGTTCGTCAAAGATCTGTCGCGAACTACGATCAAAAACCAGTTAATTAGAATTCCGGACTTGATTTCAGCAGCTATTAGCGGTCCTGCATCGGAAGTGTCGATCATTTCCGATCAAGCAAGTAAAGGCCTAAGACTCTTGGCGTACAATTCTCCACAGACACATCAGTGCGTAATTTTGCAAGTGTTTCAGGACATGCAAGCCGAAGCGGAATTAGCAAAGACAGAATGGAGTCAGAGACTAGCCGGAGCCGATGCGAAGACACTCCTGCGTTTTTGTCGAGTTAGCTATCCAAGCCTAATCTGTGGTGATGACCAAACGTGGGTTCGGATGCATACCAGCGACGACGGGGCAGACAGTATCGCAAACCTATCGTTGTCTCCCGAGGAAGGTGACATCCTCGCATCTTGCGATCGCGTAGAAGGCACAAATATCGGCTTCCCATTGTTTATCAATGGAAGAGCGGGAAGTGGCAAATCTACATTGCTGCAGTATCTATTCGCGTATTGTTTTCGACGATGGCTAATGACGTTAGGTCTGGATGTGAAAGATTCTTCGAGACCTCTCTATCTTGCTAGTAGCGGTACGCTCCTCGAAGTTGCCCACGATGCCTCAGTGAGTATACTCGCCCTAAACTCCAATCAGGTACTGGATGGTTTCTCCCTTGATAATGGGGCAAAGGCCGCTCTACAATCTTGCTTCCGGCAGACAAGTAATTTTATGCATAGCCTCCTTACTCCCGAACAGGCTTTGCGGTATCCCTTAAATCTTCGCGTCGATTATGCGAGATTCAGAAAGTTGTGGTTGATTCAATTTCGCAATGAGCGTAGGGCTTCTCGAGAATACGGACCTCAACTGAGTTGGCACGTTATTCGAGGATTGATCAAAGGGTTTAGCTCAGTCGAGTTGCTAGACCGAGACGAGTACGAGAGCCTGCCAAGAAATGAAAGAGCGGTTTCCTCAGAAACCTTTAAGAAGGTGTACTCACTCGTTTGGGAGAATTGGTATCGGCGTCTATGTAGTGAACAAGGCCTTTGGGACGATCAGGACATTGCTCGACTATTGATAGAGAATAATCAGATGCCCCGCTCTCACATCGCAGTGTTCTGTGACGAAGCTCAGGACTTTACCCGCGTAGAACTGGACGCAATCTACCAATGCTCCCTATTCTCCAATCGTGCACTCGACGCACACTGTATTTCGCGCGTACCATTTGTCTTTGCAGGGGATCCGTTTCAGACTCTTAATCCCACAGGATTTAGATGGGAATCTGTGCAGGCTGCCTTTACGGAGCGATTGGTCTCATCTTTACACAGGTTTTGTTCGTATGGAAAACTCCCGGACCTACACTATGAAGAGCTCAGATTCAACTATAGATCTGCCAAGCGAATAGTGCATTTTTGCAACACAATCCAGGCAAGTCGTGCACTTCTTTTTGGACACACAGATTTACGTCCACAAGAGACGTGGCGCATTCAAGATGATCAGAATGCGCCGTCTTTCCTTGACGTAGCGGACCAACAGATTAAGCAGTCTTTGAAGGATCAAAAAGATCTTGTACTTATTGTGCCGTGTGAAGAAGGGGAAGAGCAAGAGTATGTGGCGAGGGATCAGTTCCTGTGCGACATCGTCGATCGTGATGATGTAGGGGTTCCGCTCAATGTCGTAAGCGCAGCTCGTTCTAAAGGGCTTGAGTACAAGCGTGTTGGCTTGTACGGTTGGTCACTGCGAGACGAAGCACGACGAATTGCAGAATTACTCAAGTGTTCAGAGGTACTCTCAATCGATGCCGATGAAAAACTCCAAATGGAGTACTTCATGAATAACCTATACGTTGCTGCGAGTCGCGCTCAAAGACGGTTATTCATTATTGATAAGGAAGAATCTCGTCACGGATTATGGTGGATTGTTGACGATGAAGAGCACTTGCAGAAGTTAAATCGCACATTGCCCGCAGAATGGGCACAGCATATTGGAAGTATGGTTAGTGGCGGGGCGGATAGCTTCCAGCATGATCAAGACACAAATCGCCGACGTGCAGAACAGCAGAAGACCGAGGGGCTTGCGAAAAGATCATCGTTCACGCTGAGGCAGGCGGCCAGATACTTTGAACTAGACGGCAACGATTTCGAGGCAAATAGGTGTCGAGGGTTCGCTCACCGATTCGGCGAAAAGCATATCGAATCAGCAAGACACTTTGAAGCTGCGGGCGAAATCCGGGAAGCGGTGCTCTCGCTTTGGCAGGGTGATTTGTTTGAGGAGATCAGCAAACTTTGCACGAAGCATCCTTCCGAGGCGAACTCGCCGGAATGTGTGCTGTCCACGTTCCTCAGTGAGGAAAACAATAGCCCTCGCGAATGCGTCGAATTGTTACGCAGAATTGTTGAAGCTGTGTGTGCAGATTCAGGGTACAAGCGTAGACTTACAGAAACTGCTTGGTCCGTTGGTATCGAGCGTGCATTAAATCGACTACTTGAGAAGAGCGGCACTGAACTTGATGGTGTAACCACGGAGCTACTCGTAAGTTCCTTGAAGGAACTGATCGACTTAGGCCTTGTAATCACCGTCGACTGTAGGTGCAAACTCTATTTGAAAGCCGGAGATTTCGATGAGGTCATCGCGATTTTAGGAAAGGATTCGAGTTCAATTCTCTACCGTGATGCAGTAGCGTTACGAGCTCTGGCGAACGTTGCCCGTGGTAATGCGATTTCCCAGGAACAATCGGCAGCGGTCGGGGAATACTTGCTGCGGCAACAGAACCCGCGTTACCTTGAAGCTGCAGATTTCTTCTCTCGTGCAGACAACATCGCTCAAATGCGTCTATGTTTCAAGTCTGCATGTGAAACGGAAACGACAATTGACGAGTTGACAACTATAGCGGAACTGTTAGTTCGGGCTTTTCTTCATCACCGAGATTGGAATAGTCTGGTCATAACGTTGGATGCAGGCGACCCAGTGAGTCATAGCAAAAATGCTGAGGAGAGCCGTTCGCGTTCGCCTCACCTTCGAAAACAGCTTTTGCAGGCTTTCGCGAAACGCAATACGTTTTATGCCTATGTTGTTCCAGCATTAGCGGTATCTGCTGAACTGAGTAATGACAGCAGCCAAGCAACTCATAATGTGCAGAGGTTATTGAAGGCGAGAGTAAGCGATCAAGAGTGGCGCAAACATGTTTCGCCTCGTGTTATGGGAGCTGCCATCGAACGAGCCGGTAAGGATATTGACGCACTTGAATTCTACGAAAAATGGATGGAGGATGGTTCAAGCGGTTCTGATAAACAGTTCGCTCGCGTTCGGTGGGCGGTCTGCAAATTGAGGCAAGCTAAGCGCCAGAGCTCAAAGAAGAACGAATTGGAAGCACAGCGATTCTGTGAGAAATATGGAATCTTGGCGGGGGATCTAGGAGCCGAATATCCCGACGTTTCAAACGAGCTCTCGAGAGAGCACAAGGCTGAGTCCGCGAAGGACCGAGTGCCCGAGCCTTTTGGCATTCCGTTCTTGCCTGATCGAGAGCGAGTGGTCGCTGGGAAACTCGAATACAACTATGTGCGAGAACGCCAGTGGGTAAACATTGAATCCTCTGATGGTCTACAAGCGAGGGTCCGCATCGATGGACAATCTGTTGAATCTCAAGATACAGAAGTAATCCGGCTTGCAAACGGAGCTTTTGTTTGTAGGGAGTTGGAACTCAAGGTTGAGTGGCTTGAAGACAAACATGCCTTACTTACTCATCGTGAACTTGCTTGGATCGCACGTGGCAACACCTAAATGTGTTTTTTCGTCTCGGCGAGATGATTGTTTCCAATCAATTCAACTGCCGTTTGCGCCAAACCGCTAGGTCAAAAGATTATAATTCTGCTTTCGTCAAATCACTGATACTACGTTGTGAAACATGAGCTCCAATTCCTCCGGATATATCCGCCAGAAACTGATCGACGCACTTCAGCTTGATCTTGTTGGCCCATCGAACGATCATGCGTTCGCTCGCGAACTATTGCCTGAGACGCCAACACGATGGTATCTCACAGGCTTTTTAGTTCCGACTACAGCGCCTTTCGAGCAGAAATTTGATGAATCGTCGGTGGAGGAAATCGACTCAGGTGATTCGGGTGGAACGGACGACGATACGCAACCCGATAAACCATCTGCAAAGCGAAACTATCGCGCAAGTTCGATGGGGCTGAGCGTTCTTGTGCCGAAGCAGACGACGGAACTGAACGCTACGATCGAATGGGGGGAGTACGTTTACGAAGGGCCTAGCGGCGAGACGGAAGCAGAGGCCGAGCCACTGTCCTCAGTGACAATCAAAGAAGAGACCTCCAACTCGAGCAAACCAAATGACAGTTCAGGTGACAAAGATCGAAAGAAGCCATGTTGGCGGCGGTCTCCACTTTCTTGTGACGTTACTATTCCTCTGCCGAAGGTCGGGAGTCAACCAGCCAAAATACCAGTTCCCAATAGTGGAGGGCTGATGTTGCTAGTCAATGTTCGAAACGCGGAGTCAGGAGGGCTTGCTCCGGGTACGAAAGCGGTCTCGGTTTTTCTTGTCAACGGACGCGTGCCCGATGAGCTTCATTCCTATCGCTCGTTCATCTTTCAAGTCAAAGTTCAATTGAAGTGCGACCATTGTTTCGTGCCTAGGCCAGACCCTAGGAATTGGACGGAACAAGACGAGTGGGATCAACGGGTCAACGAACTGCATTACTCCGATTGCTATGAGTTCGCAGTAGGTCATGGCGTCTCGGTAAGGCCAGTATCTGTTGACGGTGATCGTTGCTCCGTGGTTGAAACGACTTGGTTACCTCAAGCAGAGGTGAATCGAGTAGAGCCCCAGGATGAATCACAATTACCGGGACTGGTACTTGGAATGGAAGATTTGGCTGCGATGCCATCTGGCGAGGCACTCAAAGCCAGTCTCGAACCCATGGTTGCACATTACCGAACGTGGATCGGAGTGCAGTCCCAAAAGTACGCTGGGTTGTCGCCTGCGAGACTGGCAACCGCGCGTGATATGCTTTCGGACGCAGAGACTGCCGCAACCAGGATTCAGGCCGGTATCGAGCTTCTGGCCAGCGACGAAGTCGCACGCGACGCGTTTTGCACAGCCAATCGAGCCATGGCCAGAGCAGCTCGGCAACGATTTTGGGTAATGGGCGGAAAGTTAAATCGGCCAGCCGATATGTCGGCCCCGAAATGGCGGCCATTTCAGCTCGCTTACATTTTGATGACGATTCGTGGCATCGTCGAGCCAAAGCACCAAGAACGCGAAATTGTCGACTTACTATTCTTTCCGACCGGTGGTGGTAAGACCGAAGCCTATTTGGGGCTGGCTGCCTTCACGATCGTTCTGAGACGGCTTCGCAATCCCGGTGTTCGCTCAGCGGGTATGACGGTTTTGATGCGTTACACCCTGCGATTGTTGACACTTGATCAACTAGGTCGTGCCGCAGGCTTGGTGTGCGCTCTGGAACTGGAACGCAAGGGGCCGGAAGGCAAGAGACTCGGGTCACTACCTTTCCACATCGGCTTGTGGGTCGGTCAGGCGGCCACACCTAATCGGATGGGGGGGATTGGACAAAAAGATCCGGAGTATCGAACAGCCTTTAGCAAAACCAAAAATTACAAGAAAAGCAGTAAGGGTAATCCGTCACCAATCCCGATCGAGGAATGCCCGTGGTGCGGTACAAAGTTCACTGGTGATTCATTTCGATTGGAGCCAAACCTCAAGAAGCCAATGGATCTATGGGTCCATTGCACCAACGAGAAATGTGATTTTTGCGGCGATCATCCCCTTCCGATTATCGGAGTCGACGAACCGATCTATCGCCGATTGCCCTGCCTTATTATCGCAACGGTGGATAAGTTTGCCGCTCTTCCATGGACTGGTGAAACGGGTATGCTCTTTGGCAAGGCTGAGCGATACGATCAATTCGGATTTTATGGATCGTGTAGCAAAGAAGGGCAGCCGATTCCAGATGGAGCATTGCCTCCTCCTGAGCTGATTATCCAGGATGAGCTACACCTTATTTCGGGGCCGCTGGGCACGATTGCCGGTCTCTACGAAACCGCTATCGATTCGCTTGCGTCAATGACTGTTGATGGAGCAAGAATCCGGCCTAAGATTGTTGCCAGTACGGCCACCGTACGACGCGCGGATGCTCAAATCAATGCATTATTCGGCAGATCCACCGTACGCGTGTTTCCACCCCCAGGACCTGACCGACGCGATTCATTCTTCGCGAGAACTGTGGACTCGGCCACAAGTCCTGCAAGGCTCTATGTGGGGATCGCTGCACAGGGAACCAGTTTAAAGCGTGTGCTGCTTCGAACATCTCTGGCGATCCTCAGCGCGGCCTTTAACGCATGGACAAAGGCGGGAGGTAAAGCTATTCAATCGAATCCCGCTGATCCCTACATGACGTTTCTTGGTTATTTCAATTCACTTCGAGAGCTAGGTGGAAGCCGTAGGATCATTGAAGATGAGGTACGAACACAACTCTCAGAATATGGAAAAAGAAGAAGGCTCGATCCAATCGATACGCTATTCTGCGACAGACATATCGATTTCGGACTGCTAGAGCTGACGTCTAGGGTGAGCACGAGTGCTGTTTCTGACGCAAAGCGGCGACTGGCTATCCCAGCGGGTGCGGATGATGATGTCGATGTCGCATTGGCTACGAATATGATCTCGGTCGGTTTGGATATCGTTCGGCTTGGATTGATGGTTGTCCTTGGGCAACCTAAAACAAGTTCCGAGTATATTCAAACCACCAGCCGCGTTGGCCGCGATGTTAACAGGCCAGGTTTGGTACTGACTCTGCTCAATGTTCATAAGCCACGGGATCGCTCCCACTACGAGCGATTTGGAGTTTATCATGCATCGTTCTACCGAAACGTAGAGGCAACCAGCGTCACGCCGTTCTCGCCGCGAGCGTTAGACCGTGCATTGGCGGCTGCCCTTGTGGCCCTCTGTCGACAAGGCCGTCCTGACATGACGCCAGCGAAAGGTGCGGCGCACATTCGAAACATCCGTTCTGAATTGGACAAGTTCGCTTTGGAATTCGGCCAACGAGCAAGCGAACATAACAAAGAGCTGAAGGCCTCCGAGAAGGCTAACCTGCTTCAGCACGTAAAGGATCTATGCGAGCGACTGCTCGACGACTGGCTCAAAATTGCTCAAAGGGCGCATCAAGAAGGTTCGGCGATACAGTATCAAATCGAGGAGTCCTCGCCACCTCGTCGATTGCTTTACGAATTCCTGCATCCTGAAATCCCCAATCTGCATGACTACCAGCAAAAGTTTCGTGCGAATCGGTCTATGCGAGATGTGGAGCCAAGTGTTGAGGTATTCGTGAAGAATCTGAATGATTGGGAGGATAAATGATGAGTAAGCCACAAATCAGAAGTAGCCAGATCTTGACCGGATATGGACCGGGATCGATGGTTGATCTTCCCGACGATTCCGTCATTGTTGCGGGACTGGATACATGGCGGTACAGCCGCAAACATCCGTTGCCAATTGTTGATGAGCCTAGACTGGTGCGAAAGCTTGAAAACATTCCTTCGATTGGTCCAGGCATCGTTCTTCGAAAACCACCGCCCGCGGTTGAAGAGGATGGGTTTACTCCAGATATTGGTGCGTACCGCTTTCCCGAGTGGGTTGTATCTCAACGAACGCAAAGAACATCCCAAGGTTTTGTATATCGCAGACTCGTCCACCGTAGGGATCTGACCAAAGGAAAACTCAAAGAGGACGACGGTGTTTCTCACCCGGTCGTCCCAATTCGCTTTGTTAGAGCTTGCCCACGCGGGCATGTTGGAGATATCGATTGGAACGCGTTCGTTCATGGCCATGATTCGAATTGCGTTGGACGAGAGCTCTATGTCGAGGATCGTGGAACCACTGGTGACCTTGACTCCGTTTGGATTCGTTGCGCCTGCGGTCAAGCTAGAGTTATGAGCCAAGCCGCACGAATAGAGTTAGCGGCATTGGGGAATTGTGAAGGACGCCGACCATGGCTCGGACCAGGTAATCGTGAGCCATGTGGGAAACCAAATCGCCTTTTGATTCGCAATGCGAGTAGCGCTTACTTTTCACAGACATTGTCAGTCATTTCAATCCCTAGTTCAGGTGCTGAGATCGATGAAGCCGTCGAGGGTCTGTGGGGATCGTACTTTGCAACGGTTAAGTCGGATGCGGAGCTAGATTTTGTGTTGAAGATGGGACCTGTAAAACAGCAACTGTCAGCCTTTTCAGCCGACGAAATTCGGGAGAGCGTTACTAGAATTCGCGACTCGTCGGATGATCTACGACCAGTAAAGGAGGTTGAGTTCGAGGCCTTTACAAAGTCGAAGATCGAACAATCTAACGATCGTCCAAACGGCGATTTTTTTGCTCGCGAGTTGCCTCGTGAAAAATGGGATGAACCATGGATGAAGAACGTAGATCGTATCGTACTTGTTCATCGATTGCGCGAGGTTGTGGCCCAAATAGGCTTCACGCGTTTCGAATCGGTTGGGACGGATGTCGACGGCGAATTGGAGGTGGGAGTAACACCGGCCCCTCTCTCGATGGAAATCAATTGGCTGCCCGCCGTGGAGAATCGGGGCGAGGGCGTCTTTTTGCAATTCAAGGCCGACGCGATCAACGAATGGTTTAATCTGGACCCCGTGAAAGCACGTGACGCCGAACTCCGAAAGGGATTCAATTTCTGGCACGATGACCACGAGAATAGTCATCGAGTCTACTTCGGTACACCCTACTACATGCTGCATTCGTTTTCCCACATGCTGCTGACCGCAATTTCGATGGAGTGTGGCTATCCACCTTCGTCGCTAAAGGAACGCATCTATTCGCGTGAATCGGATGGCCAATACGGGATTTTGATCTACACGGGGTCACCAGATGCAGAAGGCACCTTGGGTGGCTTGGTGGAGGCTGGTCGTCGAATAGCAACCCATTTCCGAAATGCGCTCGAGTTCGGCCGGCTTTGTTCCAACGATCCTGTTTGTGCTTTCCATCGCCCGTCTGAGCACGATCATCAACCACTTCATGGGAGTGCTTGCCACGGATGCTTGCTTATCGCCGAGACATCCTGTGAACAACGAAACGATTTTCTCGATCGAAGTCTTGTTGTTCCTACAGTTGAGATGATGGGAGCGGAATTCTTCAAAGATGAGTGACGATCTGCGATTTTTGGCGGACCAGTCTTTGGTGCAGTTGAGAGATCTACTCGGACTTCTCCGCGCGGCAAACTCCATTGTCTTCAATGTGCATACCTTGCAGCAATTGTTTGGTAGCACTGAAGGAGCAGTCGTTGCCGAATCACTCAAGAGATTGGGGGCTCAAGGATGGACGACTAGACAACTCGCCGCTACGGTCGACACAGTAATCACTAATCGAGAGCTACAGAATCGATTCTCATACGACCTCGTTCTATCCGGGCCAGAAGTGCCGGGCATTCCGACTCGCAGTACACACGCAGTGCTTCATGCGTTGATCACCGAGGCGAAAAACGAGGTTGTACTGGTTGGTTATGTGATTCACAACGCGACGTCCTTGCTCTTGCCCCTGGCTTCGAAGATGCAGTCTGATTCTTCGTTCGATGTTTGGTGCTGCCTTGACATAAAGCGAGGCAAGAACGACACATCTGAGGACCATTCACTGGTTCAGCGATTTAAGAACGAGTTTGAAAATGAACTCTGGCCTTGGAATCCAAAGCCTCGAGTTTACTACGATCCTCGCTCCCTGGCGGACTGGGGAACGATTCGATCCAGTCTGCATGCAAAATGCGTGATTGTTGACCGGAAAGTTGCATTTGTAACATCGGCAAACTTCACGGATGCGGCACAGCATAGAAACATTGAGGCAGGTGTTTTATCTCGAGATCCAAAATTTGCATCGAAGCTTCATTCCTATTTTGATGGCCTCCGGAATGAAGGGGTTCTTCAGTTGCTACCGAGTTAGTGATAGCATGTCGGTGAACGCTTTAAGAGGGCCACTCATGGGCGCTTTGCGGCAGGGCATTTTCTGGTTACTTGCCACACTGGCCCCTTTTTGGGGCAATCTCTGCTACTCGTTATCGGTCACTGACCCGGTGGGCGCTTTGGGCCCACTTGAAACTTCTTCTCGGGAACTTAGCCGGTAGCCGCTGCGGGTGATCTGAAACAACTCTGACCGGTGTAGGAATCGATCCAGGATTGCACTGGCACTTGGTACGTCTCCGATCAACTTCCCCCATCCTCTGACGGCCGATTCCGCGTCATCATCGTAGATCGCAACTCATGACGCCTTTTGATGATCTCGAACAGGTATTCACCAGACTTTTGAGCCGATCCGGTTTGAGTTAACGAGTTTTACCTCAAATCGTCGCAATTCCCTTGCGTCGGATTTTTTATCGATACCCAGTGCTTGAGCGATCTGTTGCTGGCTCATCTGGAGGCAAAACGCCGCGTAATTCCCTGAGTGTTGTCCATTGAGAACCTTTTTGGCATCGGCGATTCCTCGAAGACGGTAGCGAGATACCTACTATAGAAATCAACCGCCTTGGCCTTGTCCAAATGGCCCCTTTTGAAAGCGCCCCCATCTGGCTCCTTTTAGGCGCCCGCTGACAGTCGTTTTGGTTCCCACCTGAATTCTGTCCTCCATCGAAGTGCGATTTATCTTATCGAGCATCTATCGCACTGGCAATGGTTTTAAAAAGGCAACTTGAACCCAGTATGGTATGATGAGGATCCACGCCGGTGGTGCCACAACTTGCCGTTACAATCACTCCTGAAGAGCCAAGTAGACAAAGGTACTTATGAAGATTTGGAACGATTTCAAGCCAAGCGAACGGCTCTTGAGCCTCTTGGTCGTGGCGATCTTTGGTGTGCTTCAAACAATCGAGGCTCAGTCGGTGGCATCGGGTTTGGTGTCGCAGGAACTGACTCAGGAGTATTTGAAGTCCAAGACACCTGCCCAGTGGGCCGAACTTGCCAAATCGCAAGGGAACGCAAGCCGGGGTGTGAATGTTTTCTATCAAAACAACCTCGCCTGCGTCCGTTGCCACTTGCCTAGCGCCGATCAAAAAAGGCCATTGGGCCCCAATCTTGGGCATGCACTTGAAATCGCGACGGCAGATAAACTATCCGACGAACAACTTGTCGAATCGATCTTAGAACCCTCCCAAACGATTCGAAAAGGCTACGAGTCGCTGACGCTTCGCTTGAGTGACGGTGAACTCGTAACTGGATTGCTCATCGATAAAGACCCCAAAAGCTGGCGATTGAGAAACGCCAACGGCGAGTCGATCCAGATCGATGCTCAGCAAGTCGAAGAGACGGCCATAAGCACGCAGTCGCTGATGCCCTCGGGACTCATGCAGCAACTGACAAGCGAACA
>JBEICB010000379.1:0-2850 GCA_040373655.1 Pirellula sp.
ACTTTGCGAGGAGCGATAGAGAAGCAAGGTTGGCCGACGTTGGAGGAGAGTCGCGGCAAAATCTGTTTTGCGTTGGACAACACGAACGGCTTGGTTGCACGGTACTTGGAAGATCACGATTCACTTCGGGGGCGAGTGATGTTTGTTTCGGTTGCCCCAGAGCATCCCGCTGCTGCTTGGATGAAGCTCAATGATCCGTTTGGTGATTACGAGAAGATACAAAGTTATGTTCGGCGAGGTTTTCTGGTACGTACTCGGGCGGATGGAGACACGAAGCAAGCCAGGAAGAATGATCCGACACAGAGGGATCGTGCGATGGCTAGTGGTGCGCAGTTCATAAGCACGGACTATCCCGTATCTGACCCGCGGTGGAGCGAGTACCGGGTGCAGTGGCCGGACGGAGCGATCTATCGGCGAAATCCGGTTACAGCTCGATAACGATTTTCCCGAAGTGTTGGGCGGAGGAGAGTCGTTCGAACGCTTGGGGAGCTTGGTCGAATGAGAAGACAGCATCAATCTGTGGTTCGATGGGATGATGCTGGATGAATTGAACGAGGTCTTGGAAGTCGGACCGAGAGCCGACGTAGATTCCATGCAGAGATGCATTTCGGGCAAGGAGAGGGAAGAGGCTCGTTTGCGGTGCCCCGAATCCAGTTAGAACACCGATCAGAGCGATCTTACCTTCTGGGGCTACGGACAGTAGCGATTGCTCGAGAGTGCCTGGTCCGCCGACTTCGACAACGTGATCGACACCTCGTTTTTGCGTCCATTCCCAGATAGGTTTTGACCACTGAGGGTTTTCCGTGTAGTTGATGCACAGGTCAGCACCGAGCGAAGCTGCTTTAGCGAGTTTTTCTTTCGAGCTTGAGGTGATTGCAACTTGTGCGCCGAGGGACTTAGCGAGTTGCAGCGCGAAGATGGAGACGCCTCCGGTACCTAGGACAAGTACGGTTTGGCCTGGTTGCAATTGGCCGCGTCGGAAAAGAGCCGACCAAGCGGTTACAGCGGCACATGGAAGCGTCGCTGCTTGGGTAAAACTCCAGGTATCAGGGATTCTAACAAGGGAATCTTCGTGAAATATTGCATAGTCACGCAGCATTCCATCGAGGTTTCCTCCAAGATCCTTTTGGTGGTAAGCCATCGAAAAGGGCCCGGAAAGCCATGTGGGGAAGAAGCAAGCGGCGACGCGATCCGATCGGCTCCACTGTTGGACTTTTGAGCCGACGGCAACGATTTCACCAGCGCCATCGGAGAGGGGAACTCGTTCGTCGACGTTACGACCGGCAAGGTTTTTCCAGGCGATAATATCGCGATAATTCAGCGATGTGGCCCGGATTTGCACCAGGCATTCGTTTGGGCCGACGGAATTGGGATCTGGTGCAGCGGATTGGCTGGCAACGAGGTCGTAATCGGAGGAGGATTTACGAAAGTTCCATTGTCGGTTGTAGATCATACGAAAAATCGTCCGGAACGAGCTCGAAGTCGGCTTGTGAAACACAGAGTGTAAGATATGCTTTTGCACGGTTGTTGGCCACTGGAGGATAAGCGAATGGCTAGCGGCATCATTGGAAATGATGTGCCCCGTAAGGGGTTGCGGGTTCGAGTCCCGTGTCCTCCGCTTGGTTTTTCCCGCCCTGTTCTTAGCTCGGACCGACTCGCTTTTGCAAGGGGAGGTTCTCCTCGCAGTGATATTGTCTATGCTTGCAATAGCAAGCCCGCTAGTTCGCAAGTTGCCAAGTTGGCAAGCGACTTAAGTTTCAAGTTTCATGGGTACAGTTTCGTAGGCGGGTTCTTTGCATTTACCGTTATTTGTTGGCGGGACGAACTGTTGCTACACCGCTAGTGTTGATTTGATTGCTATTGGGCTCGCCGTGGTAAACAACGCTTGACGCGCCGCTGGCCTGCGCGTTGAAATCCTCGGTGACATAGAGAGTGATGTGCGAAGAGCCGGAGGCTTGCACGTCTGCTTTTTGGGCTCGTAAATCTTTTGCATTGAGATTTGAAGCACCGGAGGTGTCGGCTTTGAAAAACTCGACGGTGCCGTTTTGGATTTCTAATGAGCTTGAGCCGGTGAGTTCTGCCTCAAAGCGGGCCGCATCAAACCCCGTAATCGTTGCTTGGGTTACCCCATGGCCAGTGTAACGGAGGAGCTTGGGGCAGGTTGTTTTGATAACGATGGGTTTCGTTGAAGAGTACGATTCACTTGCTCGAATGACTAAAGCATCATCTGCGTTTTTGGTATCTATGATGGCGAGCAAGTTTTCTTCGCCTGTAATCGTTAGGGATGGTTCCAGTCCTGGAGATACTTCGAGTTGGATAACTCCGTGGACTTCTATGGAATCATAGTCTTCGATCAGTCGCTCTTCCGTGATTAAGACCCCATTTCCCTTGACTTGAGTTCCGGTACCAAAGTCTGAAAGCCGAATTTGGCAGCCGCAAGAGGTGAGGGCTGTTATGGTGCCAAGTAGTGCCAAGTGGCAAAGGAATATGGAAGGGGTTGGGGAGTACGATCGCATGTGCATGCCTTGGTTGTTTTGGATCTACGGAAATCCACAGCGGAATTAGGCCAGTGGTACTCGGCCAATACACTGTGAGCTTATGCTAGAACCTATAGGGTTTTGGTTCTAGGGTCGTAGATTGCCATTCGGGCGAGCAACGCGAATCTTGGAGACTGCGAAATTTTTTTCAGGGCTAGGGAGATTAGATGAAATCTGTGCAGGCTAGCTAATTCGAGGAGTGGGCAAGGAGGCTTGGGGGATGACCTGGGTTGGAAGCGGGTGCAAATTGGCGTGCTTGTCCTAACATCCCTTTTGTGTTGCGTTTAAAGGTTTCGACGGATCGTTCGTCCAT
>JBEICB010000382.1:0-2753 GCA_040373655.1 Pirellula sp.
AAACTCGCTCATCCTCCTAGAGCCGCCGCCGCACACCTGTGCGTTGAACCAACCCGGCCGGACCCGCATGCTAGGTTGTGTGGGGAGGGTGCCCGGCAACGGGCAGGCTTACCCGATTTCGTCAGACCTAACCAATAATGTTAGCGGCCAGCGTTGGCTGAAGCAGATCTAGGAGTTCATTGTACGCGGTTATGACGGACGGTAAGTTTGGCTCCGCCACACCATCACGAATCCCGAAGATCCGACGGAACGATGATCGTTTACCAATACCGACCAGTCCATCCAGCACTTTGGGTTTCGAGTCGTTCTCAGCATGACGTTCAATTTCTTGAATTAGTTCCGCGACTCGCCAGAAGGACAGTTCATCAAGCACGCCCTTAATACTTCGGTTTTCTTGTAAGTTTCGAGTACGGAAATGCACGTAGCCCCAAAAGCCGCGGTCTGCTCGAAGCCCAGCCAAGTGCCATGTGATCGTACCACCGTCCGACTGCTGTCGCCATCGTGCAAGGACGGGCCACATCTCAGATGATGGTTCGATCATCACTTAAGTCTCTCGTCCGAGGAACGTTTACGATCACCCAGTCGGCTAAGGCAATCTTTCCATCTCAAAACACCCGACAGCCGACTTGAGTGCACCGCTTTGGTACGCCCGTCATGGGCATTGGTTTGTAGGGTTTAAGTCCCCTGTGCGAGATAGGTATCTCCAGGAGATCAGTATACCAAATGACCACTTCAAAAATACTGGCACATGGTGAAGGCAGCTGCAGAAGGGCCAACAAACTTGCTCATCTTCGTGGAACCGCCGCAGCACTCCAATGCGTTGAACCAACGCGGCCGGACCCGCATGCCTTGGTGGTGTGGGGAGGGTGCCCGGCAACGGGCATCCTTACCCGATTTCTGCTACTTTGGTACTGCGATTCTGCCACAAATCAAAATCAAGCCGGTGCTTTACCACACGCTCGCGACCCCAGGTCATCATAAAGTGAGAAAGTCGCTCCATGGCAGTAAGTCGGTCAACTCTGAAACCCAGTTTTTCAATAACTCGCAAACATCGGTTGTTTGAAGCAAAACAGCAAGCGATGAAAACAAGCCTGGGTTGCGATTCAAAGCGTGCTGAGATTAGCAGTTCTAGCGCACGAACCATAATCTTGCGTCCCCATAACTCGGGCACGATATTCCACCCTAGTAACACAGTCGTGTCGCCCACGCAGCTAGTCGAATATCCCTGCGAAATATGACCAGCAAAATTTCCGTCCACTAGTATGCATGAACACTTCCAACCGTTTCTGGGAATGTCAGGACCAGATTGAAATAAGGCAGTTTGCGATTCAGGACTCTCAAGTATTGATGGAGCATATTGCATGCCACGAAGCCGAGGATCTTTTCGAAGGGCAAAGATCTTTTCTGCATCTGCCGGAATGTACTCTCGGATTGTTATTTGCAAACCAACACCCTTTCGCATAACGTTTCGATTCACCCAGCGGCGGAATGGATCATTGATTTGTCAGCGCACCTAACCGCCGCTTGGGTGCAATCGTTGGGTACGCCCGTCATGGGCATTGGTTTGAGGGGTTTAAGTCCCCTGTACGAAATAGGTATCTCTAGGAGACCAATATACCAAATGACCACTTCAGGGGAACAAGCACGAGGTGAAGGCAACTGTGGATGAGCGAACGAACTCGCTCATCTTCGTGGAACCGCCGCCGGATTCCTGTGCGTTGAACCAACCCGGCCGGACCCTCATGCCGTGGTGGTGTGGGGAGGGTGCCCGGAAACGGGCATCCTTAAGCGATTTCTCGTATCTATTTCTGCATCTTACAACGATCCTCGTGGCCGTGGTGGCAATTCTATCGCCGTTTGGTTTTCATTTGCGATCTGCTTTACGAGCGCCTCGAAGTGTGCGTCGCCTGCCTTCCCCGTAGAGAGTTCGATTTTATCGTATAGTTTCGACGAAAGTCTCGTGCGAAGTTCTGCCTCAAAAACTGAGGCGTCAATTTTCTCATCGCCGATCACAAAACTTCCGGGATTGAATTTAGGGTGGTCCGGAACATGTACAAAAAGCGTCTTGGAATTCGATTGCAACATGGGTTTTGCCGAATCGTTTTCGGATTGAATACAACCGACAAGCGTTAGCAAGAGAAAGAAAAAAAACGATCGCCACATACGACCTACTGGGACTTCTCTATTCCGAGAACCACTGGGCTCAGCGGGCGGTCGCCGTTGGGCAACCATTGTCAAGCCGCCCGATTCGCCCGCTCCGTTGCAACTCTTGGTTATCTGCTTTTTCATGTGAAGAACACGTTTGAGCTTCGCTTGCCATTCGAGGTTGATCAAATCGAAGGCAAGTCGATTCCCAATGCGTTGAGAATGACGCCAATCAATAGGATGAGAATTATAGCCGCTGCCAACAAAAGAAAATACTGGAACACAATTGCCGCTAAGCCAACCGTAACGGCTGTGGCAGACATTCTAGTGCCTTCGTGGCGAATAAATCCAACGATACCAAGGCACATCCCAAGTAACCCAAGGCCAATTGTTATGGGAGGATACCACCGTCGAAGACTTGGGGTCTTGTCATCCTTTGCCTTTGCTACAAACTCTTGCCCCTTCGCTTTTGCCACTAGTCGTGCCTTGATGTTCACCGCTACATCGACTTCTTCGTCTTCGTTGGTTTTGGTCTGCGGCGAGTTGGAGTGCTTTATCCATGGCGTCTGTTCTGGAGCGTAGATTGCGTTGTATCCATTGGCCAGCCC
>JBEICB010000051.1:0-25851 GCA_040373655.1 Pirellula sp.
GTAAAGCGAAACAGCAGAAGAGATTGCGATATGGCGTAATAGGTTCCGGGGCACTTGGGGGTTATTATGGGGGATTGATGGCGCGAGCGGGATTAGATGTGCATTTTCTATTCCACTCTGATTATGCCCATGTTCGCGAGCACGGTTTGAAGGTTGATAGTAAGAACGGGGATTTTCACTTGGCGCAGGTGCAGGCGTATGAGAGCGTGCGCAACATGCCAGAGTTGGATGTTGTGATTCTTGGAATAAAGAGTACGCAGAATCATCTGTTGCCCGATTTGTTGGCACCTTGGTTGGCCAAAGAAACCGTCGTGCTGGTGCTTCAAAATGGATTGCATGTGGAGGAAGCAGCTTGTGGACTTGTCGGTCAGGGGCGAGTAGCTGGAGGATGTTGTTTCTTGTGTTCCAACAAGGTGGGGCCGGGACATATCCGTCATTTAGATTATGGGAGAATCGTTTTCGGGGCTTACCGGGGGATTTCTGAGACGGGTAAGGAGCCGCCTCAGGAATTGCTTGAGCAGATCCACCGCGACATGAATCTAGCGACGATCGAGTGTCATCTTACCGAGGATTTGCCGACTACGAAGTGGAAGAAGTTGATGTGGAATATCCCTTTCAACGGGTTGTCTGTGATACTCAACGCGAGCACGGATGCGATCATGAAGGATCCCGATTCACGGTTGTTAGCGAGGCGGATCAGTGAAGAGGTACGCCAGGTGGCTTGTCAAACGGGCTCGGATATTGATCCAAGTTATGTGGATTGGGTCATTGATCATACGGATGACATGGTGCCTTATGATAGCAGTATGCGTTTGGATTTTTTGAATGGTCGACCGATTGAGGTGGAGGCGATTCATGGAAACGCATTGCGTGCGGCTCAGCGTCATGGAATTGCTGCGCCCATTCTCGAAACACTCTATCAGCAACTGAAGTTTTTAGCGGCGCATCGACCCGCTTGATTAGGATGTGCAAGACCGTTTAGTAGTGAATGGCGGCGCTTTGTTGTGATTTGAGTTGAGTGGTAAGAAATTGGGGGAAACGATGATTTACGATGATTGCGAAGTGTGGAGTTGGAAGGCAACGTCGAAAGTGCGATTGACCTGTGATGTCCTTAAGCGACGGTTGTTGCCGGTGCTTCTTTCGGGTTTTGTTTTGCTCATCGCTACTCAGGGCGCTACGTTAGCGCAGGAGGTGCAATTGAAGCTACCCGAGTTCGTTTCCTATAGGCAACTTGTGCGAATCGAACCTAGGAGTTTGCAGATCCATGTCTTTACTATTCACGATGTGAAGAAAGCTCGCTTCGAGGTGGTGGCAGGGGAGGATCCTGATGGGGAGGGGGAGGTAGAAGCGATGTTGAGTAGTCCTAGGACTTTAGCAGAGTCGGTAGGGGCGATCGCAGCGATCAACACGGCCGCTTGGAGTATGTTTCCTGATCCCGTGACGGGGAAAAAGTCCGGTTATGTGCTGGGAGGGCGGGCGGATATACAAGGCTGGATATTGTCAAGTGGGAAGCAAGTCAGTCCGCCGCAGGCTGGATACTGGTCGGTCATCTTGGATCGGTCAGGGCGAGCGATGATTGAAGAGATTGGGACACCAAAGGTTGCGCGTGACAGGGGGCTAGATCCGCAGTGGGTGATCTCTGGGTTTCGCGGGATACTCAAGGAGGGGCGGGTGCTAGTTGAAGCATCGGATGTGCGTCATCCGAGAACAGCGATTGGATTGAACGGGGATGGCACTACGATGACTTGGGTGGTCGTTGATGGACGGCAGAAGGGTTATAGCGAAGGGGTCAGTGAAGAGGAGCTTGCGAAGTTGCTACTTGAGCAAGGGTGTACGGAGGGGATTAATTTGGATGGAGGCGGGAGTTCGTCGATGTGGATTAGAGATCAGCGGGATGCATTGCGCCTAATGAATCGTCCGAGCGATCCGACCGGAGCGCGTCCGGTGCCGGTGATTTTGACGCTTGTTCCACAGTGAATGGGAGGTCATAGTATGCAGCAGGGTGCAGTAACACAAGTTCGTCGATACTCATCGATAGCAGTTAACTAGCTTGCTGATCTTCAAGGGAATTGCTTCGTTTGATGATTGCTTCATCGAGTGTTGATATTCAGGTTTGGTTTGATAAGGGGGTAAGTGGGATGATAGAGAACCAAGTTGTTCGTCCGGTACGCAAGTGGCAGTTACGCACGCGGGAGTTAGAGTTTTGTGGTGGGCCTTGCATAATGGGCATTTTGAATGTGACCCCAGATAGTTTCTCGGATGGTGGGTCCTTTTTTACGGTGGAATCTGCAGTCGATCGTGCATTGCGGATGGAAGATGCGGGAGCCGGGATTCTCGATATTGGTGGGGAGAGTACTCGGCCATACAGTCAAGGGGTTGAGGAGGAT
This sequence comes from Pirellula sp., assembly GCA_040373655.1. Classification (GTDB taxonomy): domain Bacteria; phylum Planctomycetota; class Planctomycetia; order Pirellulales; family Pirellulaceae; genus JBKCUI01. The sequence continues at coordinate 2,388 of JBEICB010000051.1, forward strand.
GAAGAGTTGGCGCGAGTCGTACCGGTCTTGGAGAAGTTGGTAAGTCGCGTATCGATACCTATTTCGATCGACACGACGAAGGCGAAGGTCGCGAGGGCAGCGATTGAATTAGGTGCGGAGATTCTGAATGATGTTTCGGGATTAGAGGCTGACGAGGAGATGGTTACGGTGGCGCGGGAGACAGGGGTTGGAGTATGTGCGATGCACCGGCAGGGGACGCCTCAAACCATGCAGGAGAATCCGACTTATGAGCATTGTGTGATTGAGATCTTGCAGTACTTATGGGATCGAGATCGGGCGCTGATTGCGGGGGGGATTTCCCCGAATCGAATCTGTTTGGATCCTGGGATAGGGTTTGGCAAGTTGCATGAGCACAATTTGCAGTTAGTTCGTTCGGCGGAAATATTTCATCAATTGCGTCGTCCGATTTTAGTTGGTCATTCGCGCAAGGGATTTATTGGAAAGGTATTGGGGAGCAAGGATGTTTCGAGGGACGCGGGGACGTTGGGTGTATCGTTTGCGTTAGCGCGTCGTGGGATTCAGGTGTTGCGAGTGCACGATGTGGCATTGCATGTGCAGGCATTTCGATTGCTCGAGTCGGTTGAATCTGATTGCTAGCAAGCGTTTCTTTTTCCATCATTTTCGGTGGAATGATTCAAGATTGCTCTGGAGTGATTTCACGTGTCTTTTCTAGACTCGTCGACCGGTCAGGATGACCAACGAGAACAACGACGAACGAGGAAAGACGGCTTAGTATGGATACGAAGCGCGTGCTATGGGCTGGATGCCTTGCTTTACTGCTTTGGAATTGCCAGGGGAGTGGATGGATATATGGGCAGCAGGTTGTTCCTGCATCGGTTCGTCCTGCGGGGGCGGTTATTGGGCAGCAATATGTGGTTGAGACCGCCCATTTTAGGGTGATGTGTCAAGATGCGCAATTTGCGAAAGAGGTCGGTGCGATGGCGGAGGCTTATCGCGTACATTTAGCGATGCATTGGTTGGGTCATGAATTGCGACCTTGGACGGAAAAGGTTCCTTTAGTGGTTCAGACCAGTCCGAGACTACCGGCGAGTGGTGAGACAAAATACACATTGATGGGTGGTGATATTCGTTCGATCCACATGACGGTATGTGGAACGAAGGAGCGAATTCTCGACAGTGTTTTGCCACATGAGATGACACACACGGTATTGGCCACTCATTTCTCTCCTAGTGGCAAGCCGGTGCCGAGGTGGGCTGATGAGGGTGCTTGTACGACGGTCGAGCATATCAGTGAGCGGAGCAAGCACGACGTGATGTTGGTAAAGTTTCTGACGGATGGTCGTGGGATTCCGTTTAGTGAGTTGTTTGCGATGAGGGAGTATCCATCTGCACCTTATTTGATGCCTTTATATGCACAGAGTTACAGCTTGTGTGCATTTTTGATCGCCCAGGGTGGTCCACGAAGGTTTGTGCAGTTTTTGGAAATGGGGATGCAGACAGACAATTGGGCTCAGGCGGTAGCCGAGTCCTATGGATACGCAGGATTGGGGCGGTTGAAGGTTGCCTGGAACGCATGGGTGTCCGATGGTGGTGGGGATGTAACTCGTTACACTGCCGGAGCTTTTGGCGTTACGCCTTCTGTTAATCAATCGCCGATGACGTCTGGCATAGGAGACCTTTTGGCGGTTCAAGCGGCAACGGGAAATTCGGCCCAGGCAACTACATCGACGGACGCTGCCGCAACGTTGCTTGCGGTCTCTGGTTCGTCGTTGGCGGTCCGTGGTTCGGCTATCGGATCTCCGCAAGGGGAGTCGGCGGTATCGAGTGCAAAGGCGACTGGATATTACCAGCGTCAGTTGCAGATGCATCAAGGAACGAGGGTCCCGATACACGAGTTACAGGCACCGATTCAAGTTCGAGCGGGTCAACCATCATCGATGCAGAGCATTGGTGGGCCGTTGGTACGTTGAGCGTGTATAAGAGACAACAGGAGTGCGAGTTTGCCGATTGTGGCAAGTTTGCCAAGCAAGGAAAGCTAGGTAAGTGGAGAAAAAGTTCCTATTTTACCATTTCGAGAAAAGTGGTTTTTGGACTAATTCTTGAGCTTGACCATTCCGAGTGTAGAAGAGTATTCCCAATCGATACAGGTTCCAAAATCGGAATAATCGATACGGTTACGACGAGCGTTTAGTCATTAATAGTTGCGATAAAGGAGTGTCGCGTTGAAATACCTAAATCCCCTAAGGACGTTTCGGCTTATGACCGCAGCTTGTGCGGTGACTGCGCCTATCGTTTTGCCGGCAGTACCTGGCATTTTGATGTCAGGTGTTGTGGTCACAGTCTCAGCGAATGCGGAGTGGGCAAGGGCGCAGCAAAGCACGCTACCTCCCCTACCAAATTCTGCACCTGCTGCAGTACAGCCGAATTTATTACCACCGTCGGGTGTTACTGGATTGCCACCAGCGAACCCAGGCATGTTGCCACCAGCGGCTGGACAAGTTGTGCCGCCTGCTGCGGCGAACATGACACCGAAGGAGCAAGCGTTGGCGCTCAGTGCGCAGGCGAAGCTCGCGATGCAGAAAGGCGACTTGGTCAATGCCAAGAAATGGATTGATCAGGCGATGGCGTTGAAGGTGGCGGACGGAGAGTTCTCCGGCGGCCAACTCAAGCCTCGAGAGGTCGCGATGGATATTGAGCGAACGATGCGGCTTCGGGGCATGGACCCGAAGGCACTTGCATCGTCGGGTGTGGTTGCCACTGCAGGAGGGATCTCTGACAAGGGCGCAGTTGTTCAACCAGGTGTGTATCAGCCCAAGCAAGACTCCTCGAACGTTTCGATGGCTAGTAGCAGTCAAACGGCTGGAGGTGCTCCAGTTGAGGAATTGAGTGGAGCTCAGTGGTATGACCGAGGTGTAGAGGCTTTGACCGCGGGGGATCGCGACGGAGCACTGCGTTCGTTTACGAATGCTTGGAAGAAAAAAGAAGAGCTTGATGCGAATACTCGCGTGCAACTTAAGGATAAGTTGGCATATCTGCAGACACGCGTAGAGCCTGAAGCGGTCTCAGCGATTCCGAATGAGAATCGGGAAGCAGTTCAGCGTAAGCAACGACTGTTTGCCGAAGTCTCGGGAGAGATCGCTGATGCTGAACGCTTGGTGAACGATCAGCCTTACGAGGCTATGGATCGATTGAAGGCGCTGCGGACACGCGTATCGCAATCGGACGTCGATGGTGCTTATCGCAAGCAGATGTTGGCGATGGTTGACCGGGTGATCAACAATGTCGAATCTTGGATGGACACGAATCGCTCATCGATTGAATTGGATCAGCGTAACAAGCAGATCGAAGATCGAATTGCGCTTGAAGATTCGACGCGGACAAAAGAAGACGCACAGATCCAAACCTTGGTCGACCAGTATAACGAATTGATGGACGATCAGCGTTTTGCAGAAGCGGAAGTGATTGCACGCAAGGTGGAAGAGATCAAGCCGAATTCGGAAATTGCTGTGATGATGCGAGGTCGATCGGTGATCGAGCGACGTGTCGCTGAGCAGCGAGAAATCCAGGGGATGAAAGAAGCCGCTCTCGTCAATAGTTTTACGGATGCAGAGCGAGCATCGGCAACCTACTTGACCGATGAGAAGCCTCTTCAGTTCCCATCCGTGAAGGAATGGTATGACCTCAAGAAGATTCGAGAGAAGTACAGCGACGACTCATTGAAGTTACAACCGTCTGAGCGGCAGATCCTTGAGTTGTTGGAGGAGCCATTTTCGGCTTCGTTCGAAAATCGTCCTCTTGCGGATGCTTTGAAGACCATCTCTGAAATGACAGGATTGATTATCTTGATCGATGAGCCATCGATTTCGGGGGAAGGGTTGCGATCCGATCAGCCGATTTCGTTGGATCTCCGTGGGAATCGGATCAAGCTCAAGAATGTTTTGAAGAACATACTCGAGCCGATGAATTTGACTTATGTCATCAAGAACGAAGTGGTCAAGATTCAAAGCCGTCGGTTCATGCAGCAAGAAATGTACAGCCGTACGTACTCGGTGAAGGATTTGGTGATTCCAATCCCGAACTTCATCACCGACAACAACACCGGTATGGGTGGAGCACTCCAAGCAGCGTATCAAGCGCAGGATAGCTTTGTTGCGGTCAACGTACAGGAGCAAGATGCAATGTCGCTTCGGAATTCGAAGTTGGCAAGCATCGACCCGAACACCAACGTTTTAGCTCAGTTTGCTGGAATGTCGCCTGGTTCTAGCACAATGAATGGCGGGTTGTCGATGCTCGGAGGAGATCCGATGAATCCGAACAGTGCTGGCAATGTGCTAGGTGGTGCGTCGATGGCAAACTTCACTGAGCTGATGCAATTGATTGAAACAACGATTTCGCCGGACGTGTGGCTCAATGCAGGTGGTACTGCAACGATGAGCCCATTCCGTCAGAACCTGAGTTTGATCGTCAACGCTCCACAAGAGACACACGAGCAGATCGCAGACTTGCTCAAGAGCCTTCGCTCGCTGCAGAACTTGCAAGTTACGATTGAGGTTCGCTTTATCAAGTTGTCCGATAGCTTCTTCGAGAAGATGGGTGTGAACTTCCAGATGCAATTGGATGACAACACCAACAACCGCTTCCCACGAGAAGATTCCGGACCATCGATTGCGATCGGATTGCAAAGCGATCCGGGTAGTACAGATCCGAACTCACTTATCCCGACCGCAGACTTTGATATTCGATTGAGCCAAGGGAGCTTTGGGACCACGGTGCCTAGTTTCGGTGGATTCGATCCTGGAGCAGGTAGCACGATTGGTGTGGCGATTTTGAGCGACATCGAGATGTTCTTGTTCTTGCAAGCTGCTCAGGGGAACAAACGTTCGAACGTGTTGCAAGCACCAAAGGTAACGATGTTTGACGGTCAGATCGGCACGATCAACGACACGACAACAAGGCCATTCGTTCTTGGATATGCTCCAGTTGTTGGTGACTTTGCAGTCGGTCAACGCCCAATCATTGTGGTGTTGAGCGAAGGAACTCAGATGAACGTGCAACCGGTTGTCTCTACGGATAAGCGATTTGTCCGATTGACCATGTTGCCTCAGTTTACCCGGTTGGGATCGACCGATCGAGAGTTCACCTTCCAAGGGCGCAAGAGCACCAAAACTGGTACAAGTATCTTGAATCCATCGAATGGACTACCGACGAACGGCCGCAACAATGAGGAAGAGATTGTAGAAGGTATTACTGTTCAACAGCCATCTTTCTCGCAAACGAGCGTCAGCACGACCGTGACAGTTCCAGACGGCGGTACGATCCTTATGGGTGGTATAAAGCGGTTGTCGGAAGAGCGAATCGAGAAGGGAACACCGATTCTTTCGAAGATCCCTTACATCAACCGATTGTTCAAGAACAACGCGATTGGTCGCGATACGGAGACTTTGATGTTTACTGTAACGCCGCGGATCATTATTCCACAGGAAGAGGAAGAGCAACTCGGTGTTGTTGCACCAAGACCGTAGTCGTTGCGGTGAGAGCGGTGCTAATCTGAAAACCAATTAAAAGAGCTCGGAATTTCCGAGCTCTTTTTGTTTTTTGATTTCTTGAGGGTGGGAAACCCGTTCGTGGGGTTGAATTGGACGGTTCGTTGCTGGAGAATTTTCGCTAGTTTGGGGCATCAGCCAGCTTGCTGATGCAATGAGATAGAGCAACGAATTGAGAATTTTGAGATCAGGAGTTGGTTGCGATGAACAATTTGCGAGTTAATTGCGGTAAGCTTCGATGGGGTTTGAGGTCTTGCAGTATTGGTCTGATGGCAATTGGATTCGTCTCGATCTTGTTTGTACGGGAATCCAGTGCACAGGTTACCGGGAGGGGTGGAGTTCCGTTATCGAAGTGGGATACGGCGACTCGCAGTGGTGGTAGTCGGACTGATTTTCGAGACATTTCCGGGCGGTCGACAGGTTCTGCGGTCCGGAGTGGGGATCGGGTAACTTTTCGGGACTCGAGTGGTCGGGTGACTGGTACAGCGAGTGTACGAGGTGGGGACATTACGTTCCGCGACGCGAGTGGGAGGACGTTGGGGACCTCGCGGCAGACGGGCAACGGTGGTGGGAGTACGATGCGTGAAGCGTCGGGAAGAACATTAGGAAGTTCTCAGGAGACTGGTGGAGGTCTTCGGTATCGTGATTCAAGTGGAAGAAGCGTTGGGTCGGGGCAAGCCATGGGTGGTGGGATTCAGTTTCGCGATAGCAGTGGCCGATCGAACGGTTCGATGACGACTACGCGGAGTTCATCTACGACTCGGGGGATGCGAGGCGGATCACAGGTGCGACGACCGTAGTGACCTAGTATCAGGCAGTGGAGAGGTTGACGAGGAACCGTCGGGTAGCCTGTGACGTTTGAAGCGATTGCCCCGCAGCCTGTGCGATGCGGGTTTCGGTGGGGGGGTACGATAAAAGATCTACGCTACAAGAGATTTAGGGAGATAGAGGGGATTTGAACCCCCGACCTTCGGAGCCACAATCCGACGCTCTAACCAGCTGAGCTACTACCTCCGTCGAATGCACAAAGTGTAGTGGCGGCATCGAGTTGCGTCAACGGTACCAAGAACCCCTTGTGCGGAAATGCTTGGGCGATTGAAAAAAATATCGATCTGTATACGATTACTCTGGGGAGAATTGAAGTTTTCCCACCTGGAACCCCACCCGCAACGCCAGTCTTGTTGCAATCCGTTCCCGGTATTGCTTGATCCTCAGAACACTCTCTCGAAAGTGTAGAATCGGTGTTAAAGATGAAATGGTCGATGATCGTAGCTCCAGTCGCACTGGTATGCAGCAGCATGGTGGCACAAGCTCAGGATTGGGCGGACGTAACCATCAAGTTTGTTTTGGACGGGGCAGCCCCGGCCGGTACGCCGGTTAATGCGGGCGCTGACGCATTTTGTGCGAAGCAGCAGATTCCTGCAGAGCGATTGGTAGTGGATGCGGGTAGTAAGGGGATTGCCAACATGGTTTTCATGATTGATGGCAAGCAGACCAAATTATCTGCGGAGCAGATTCACCCATCGATGCGAGAAGTTCCGGCGGCGAAGCCTGTATTGGACAATGTGAATTGTCGATTTGTGCCGCACATTCTTCCAATTCGCGCCGGTCAAACGGTGGAGGTAAAGAATTCGGACAGCACCAGTCACAATGCGAAATTTGTGTTTTTCAACAATGACGAGTGGAATCAAGTCGTTCCTACCGGTGGTAGCAAGACGTTGCAGATCAAGAAGGCTGAGAGTGGCCCATCGAAGGTAGAGTGCAACATTCACCCTTGGATGACCGCTTATCACGTTGTAACGGATCATCCTTACGTTGCGGTAAGCAATGAAAAGGGTGAGATCAAGATTGAGAAGTTGCCTGCTGGAGTTGAATTGACATTCAAGTTGTGGCACGAAGCGCAGAACAAGTTCGATGAGGTAACGGTTAATGGAAAGCCCGATAGCTGGAAGAAGGGGAACGTCAAGTTCACCTTGAAACCTGGCGCAAACGACTTGGGAGTCGTCGCATTGAAGCCCGACAAATTCAAGCCTTAATTGAATTGGGTTGCCCTGCGACTGACTGTCCTATAGCCGTCAACAGGAATTGTTGAAATTCCTGTGGACTTGTTGTGGGGCTGTTGAAGAGAATCATGAGGGTGGGTTTGAATACGAATTCAAGCCTGCCCTTTTTTGTTTGGGTCATCGGGAATCATTGCGAGAAAAGCAAAAGTAATTTTGATTGGGGACTATTTCTTTTTTGTGAGCCCAATCGTATCCATGCGTTGACAAGCGGATTTTTGTTGTTGCTAGGAGAAGTGGTGGGGCGATGGAGATTCGCCAGACCTGAACAAGTTAAATACACGGTGAGTGAAAACGTTGATTTGATAGATGGAAAGAAGCAGATGAGTCAAGTAGCATCAGGTGCGAGAGGGAAGCGAATTTTGGTTGTCGGTGGAGTAGCTGCAGGAGCTTCTGCTGCAACACGTGCTCGGCGTCTGGATTCACGAGCGGAGATTGTGATTTTCGAGAAGGGGCCGGTGGTATCGTTTGCTAATTGTGGGTTGCCATACCATTTGGGTGGTGAGATAGCGGATCGCAAAAAGTTGATCGTTGCGAGTTCGGAATTGTTCTGGAATCGGTTTGAGATCGAGGTCCGTACGATGCATGAAGTCACGAAGATCGATCGGTCGAGCAAGACGATTACAGTAAAGGATCGTTCGCAGGGAGGTGAGGAGGTTCGTACTGAGAGGTATGACAAGTTGATACTGGCGATGGGAGCTGAACCATTTTTGCCCCCATTTGCCAAGCCATTGCCATCGAATGCTTTTCAACTTTGGACTCTTGCGGATATGGATGGCATATTGGCGTACTTGCAAGGAAATTCAGTACGGCGAGTGGTGGTCGTTGGGGCAGGGTTTGTTGGGGTAGAAGTTGTCGAGCAACTACATCATCTGGGCAAAGCTGTTGAGTTGATTGAGTTATCACCAACGGTTCTGAGTCGATTGGATCGAGTTTTCGGAACCATGGCCGGAGGGGTACTGAAGTCTCATGGCGTAGGAGTTCGGACAGGGGTGTCGATAGAGCGGTTTGAGATGAAGGAGGGCAAGGCTAGTGGTGCGGTTCTGTCGGATGGTCAGAAGGTAGAGGCAGACTTGTTTATCTTGGGTGTGGGAGTTCGACCTCGAACGGCATTGGCGGTAGAGGCGGGCATTGAGTTGGGTGCAGCGCGAGGCATATCGGTAAACAGCTTTCAGCAGACCAATGATTCAGACGTGTACGCGGCGGGAGATTTGATTGAGTATACGCAGGGTGTAACTGGTTCGAAGGGATTGAATCCATTAGCGGGCGCTGCGAATCGAGCTGGACGAATTGCGGGGGAGCATGCGGTAACCGGTGAGAGTACGCCGATGGGAAATGTGCTTGGGACATCGATTGTCAGGCTATTTGAGACCACGGTCGCTATGACTGGTATGAATGAACGGGGGCTTGAGCAGCAAGGAATTTCTTATCGAACCGCGATTATTCAAGCAGCGCAGCACGCTTCCTATTTTCCGGGAGCGGTGAACATGCAATTAAAGATTTTGTATGAGGAGCCGAGTGGCAAGTTGCTAGGAGCGCAAGCGATAGGTGGAGAGGGGGTGGATAAGCGTATAGACATCTTGGCCACAGCGATGCATTTCGGTGGAACGGTTTATGATCTAGCTAAGCTTGATTTAGCGTACGCGCCGCCTTATGGCTCGGCCAAAGATCCTGTTCATATGGCGGCTTTTACGGCGATCAATGATCTCAAGGGATTTCCTCGTTTACTGTTGCCAGACGCAGATTTGTCGGGGATGCAGGTGGTGGACGTTCGAACTGCAAAGGAACGGCAGGAGTTGCCATTGGAGGGTAGCGTGGCGATTCCAATCGATGAGTTCCCCAAGAGGGCGGGAGAGTTGGACTTGGGTAAGCCCACGGTGGTTGTTTGCCATAGTGGCAAGCGAGCGCACGTGGGGGCTTGCCGTTTGAAAGCTTTAGGTTTTCAAGAGGTGTACAACTTGACAGGTGGCATGTCGATTCGGTCGTTGTGTATGCCTCAGACTAGTTGATACAGGCTTCATTCCAAGTTTTAGGATCATCGACGATACATAGAGTCGAGTCGATCTTTACCTTGTTGGTTGAGCATTTCGTACTGGGGGTCGCGGTGTTCGTAGTCAACGATCTTCCACTCGTCTTGGTCTTGTTCTAGGAAGATGCGAACCCATCTTGGCACGGTTCCGGTGCTGCCTGCTTGGCTACCTTCTACGATAACGTTCATTCGTATGGAAGCTGATTTTGGGTGGGTAGATTTTCCGATGTCGATGCCGTGAATTTTCTTGATAGAAACGTGTTTGAATTCAACATTCTGCATGCGGTTTTCTAGGTTTCTCAGTTCAACACTGGCATCGGGGTGGACACGCCGCGCGATTGCTTGGAAGCGATTGTTTTGCAAGTCGTCTGCGAGGGTTCGCATCAAAGCAGTTAGTTTTTCGCGTTCGGTTTGGACGAACAGATTGACGAAGAGCAGCAGGGCACCGATGAGACCTGCGATTGCTGCTGCCTTCAAGATGTTTGCCACGCCCGATTGGATCCATGCGAAGAGAAGGACGCCTACAAGGATGAGAGCGAGGGTGCCAATGAGCCAAGGGGATTCGAAGAGTATGGTTTGCATGGAGTGTCTATTCCTTGATCGACTGGCTTAGACAGCAACAGGGGCCTTGATTAACGGAAGCGGATCGTAGTTGATCAGTTCAAGGTCGTCCCACGTGTAGTCTAGTACGGATGGTTTGAGGTTCCGCACGCGAAGGGAGGGAGCAGGGCGAGGTGAGCGTCCAAGTTGTTCGGCAACTTGTGTGTAGTGATTGCTGTAGATATGTGCATCGCCGAGGGTATGGATAAATTCTCCTGGCTCCAATCCGGAGGACTTGGCCATGAGCACCGTCAGGAGTGCGTAGGAGGCGATATTGAAGGGGACACCGAGGAACATATCTGCACTGCGCTGATAGAGTTGGCAGCTGAGGGTGCCTTTCGATACGTAGAACTGAAATAGGGTATGGCAAGGAGGGAGTTTCATTTTGGGGACATCAGCGACATTCCATGCATTCACTAGGAGCCGTCGCGAGTCGGGAGTTGTCCGGATAGCTTGTTCAACTTGGGTTATTTGATCGATGGTCGACCCATCGGGGCAAAGCCAGCTTCGCCATTGTTTTCCGTACACGGGGCCGAGTTCACCGTGTTCATCAGCCCATTCGTCCCAGATCGAAACATTATTTTCTTTGAGGTAAGCGATATTTGTTTCGCCTTTGAGAAACCAGAAGAGTTCGACAGCAATATGGCGAAAGGGGAGTTTTTTTGTTGTTAGCAGGGGGAATTCGCTTCGAAGATCAAACCGCATTTGTGCGCCGAAAAGGCTGCGAGTGCCGGTACCTGTTCGGTCGGATTTCTCATCACCATTTTCAAAAATCTTGCGCAATAGATTGAGGTATTGCATTTCTTGCATGGTAAATATCCCTTTATTGTGCCGCAGGATTAGGTTTGCGGTAAGCAAGAGTCCAGTGTCGATCGCTGGTCATTTGAATTGCGTCGGCGGGGATACCAAGGGGCTCAATCAATTGAGCGATTTCATCGACGCGCCAGCCAGCTTGGAGACTTTGTCGGAACAGTTGTTTGGACCGTTCGTTTTCGTTAGCAGCGTGGAGTTCTACGAGCCTTTCGACTTCGGTTTCGTTTTCTGGTCGAAATAGGTCTCGAACGAAGAGGATTCCATTCGGGCGTAGAACGCGGAGTGCTTCTGCAAAAAAGTCCTTGCAGTCGGGGAGGTGGTGAATAAGTGAGTTGCTAAGAACAGCGTCGAAATACTCTTTGTGGAAGACGAGTTTTTTTGCATCTCCGAGATGGAGTTGGACGCGATCGAGCAAGTGAGCGAGTTCGATATTGTATCGGGCGAGTTCCAGCATTTCGACGGACGCGTCGCTCGCCATAACGCGGACGCTCGGATGTTGCTTGCAGAGCTCCACAGGTATTCTTGCCGTCCCTGTGCCGAGGTCTAGCACATCTTTGCCTAGGCCATTGATGGTTTCAGTTGATGCGTTTTGGTTTTTTGGGTGGGAGTTGATTGCAGCGAATGCGAGCAGGTCGTTGACGAACGCGCGGTTGACTTCGGAGAAGTCCATTTCATTGTATTCGACTGCTTCTTCGAGGTTATTCATAACCTCAGGCTCGAGAATTCTTTGCATGGCGGTTTTGTTTTTCTAGCAGCAATCGTCTACTGGAGCATCCTGAGCGCCACGTCGTCTGGGTCCTGGGACTTCTCGTCCCGTGTAAGTGATTCGATTATTTTCGTCGACGAAGACAACTTTGGGTTCAGGTACGCGGACTTCTCCTTGGGTTTCGGAGAGGAATCCAAAGGTGGCGATGATGATGATATCACCTGGGCGGACCAAATGTGCGGCGGCTCCGTTGATGCAGACGTCCTTGGACCCTTTTTCACCGAGAATTGCGTATGTTTCTAGACGAGTTCCGCGGGTCACATTCCAAACATGGACCGACTCGAATGGTTCGATTCCCGCCGCGAGCATCAAGTCTGGTGGGATGGTCAATGAACCTTCGTAGTGCAAATCCGCTTGGGTGACCGTAGCACGGTGAATTTTAGAGCGCAGGAACTTTCTTAACATGTCACTATTGTGATAAGTCGCTTCGATTTGGGCTACGCCAAATCACATGAAACTCAGCGTCCTGTCCCGACTTGGCGACTTGGCTCAAGCTGTGGTTGCTTGGTACGTTCGCGAGCGATTTGCTTGGCAATTTCTAGGCCTTTATCGAGGGTTTGGTCGTTTGCAGTTTTTGGAGTTGGGGCTGGACTTGAGAAACTTGGACGCTGTGCGGTCAGTTCGTTGCCTGGGACCTCGGGTTTCAGGGCTACTAGGCTCCCAGTTCCGGCTTGCGGGTCCTCGTCGACGAGGACGTGGGGAGTAATGCCGCGTTGGCTAATTGGCGTTCCGCTTGGAGAGTAGAATTTCGACACGGTTAGTCGAAGTCCGCCAATCCCTCGATCATTAGGAAAGACTCCTTGGACACTTCCTTTTCCGTAAGAGATTTGTCCGACAACGTAGCCGCGATTGTGGTCGCGGATCGCGCCTGCAAAAATTTCGCTTGCGCTTGCACTATCGCCGTCGATGAGCACGACGAGAGGGATATCCCAGGTTCCAACTGTTTGTGCGGTGTAGCTGCGGTTCTCGGCGGTATTTCTTCCTCGGGTCGAGACGATATTTCCACGCGCTAGGAATTGGTCTGCGAGATCGACGGCGGATTCGAGCAGTCCGCCTGGATTGCGTCGCAGATCAATGATCAGAGATTGCATCCCTTGTTTTGAAAGTTCGAACATCGCTTGATTGACTTCTTGCACAGTGGTTTTTTGGAAGTTGGTGATCCGTAGGTATCCGACGTTTGCATCGCGTAGTTCCGCGACTGGGACACTTGGGATATCCACGCGTTTGCGGATGGCTTCGATGGCTGCGGTTTGTTCTCCACCTGAAGAGATAACGAGTTGAACGCGGGAGCCTTCCGGGCCACGCAGAAGATCGGCGGCACGTTTCGCGCCTATGCTCAAGACCGCTTGTCCGTCGATTTCGAGAATGTAGTGTCCTGGCAGTAATCCAGCTTGTGCTGCTGGGCTACCTTTAAAAACATCGACGATGCGGAGTTCGGTTCCTTCGGCCCATAGTTCTACGCCAAGGCCGATTAAGTTCCCTTCGATTTGGGCCATGATTTCTCGGTATTCTCCGGGTGTGAGAATAGACGAGTAGGGGTCTAGCAACCCGACGGATCCGCAGACGAATTCGAAGATGGTGGCTGTGGGTTGTAGTCCAATGCTTTGTTGGGCTTTTGCGGCGATTTGCGAGACGAGTCGAACGAGCTCTTCGCGATTTCGAATTTGTTTTCCGAATACATCGCGGTGGATATTTCGGCGAAACTCTTCGACGCTTGCAGAGGGTGCATTGGGGACATGGGTTATCAGGAATTCTTTTTCGGTGAGTGCGACTTCGAGGAAGGCGGTACCATAGAGAGCAAGTTTGTAGTAGTCGATAGGGTCGACGTAGTAGGTTTCAAGTTTGCTGGTTACGTCGCGGTAGACTTCTAACGCTTGTGCCGGCGTGGAACGTTCCACGCTTTCTAGAAAAGAGCGATCCGAATACCGACGCGTTACATCGAGGTGTACTCGAGCAATCTGGAGTCGTTCGGTCAGTGGCTTGTTTCTCAAATGCTTCTTTAAAGCGCGTTCGTAATGAAGAATCGCTTCTTGCCATCTCTTTTCGGATTCGAGGGCCTTTCCGGTTTGGAGCAGTTCTGCGACTTCATTTGCTAATTCGTCGACTTGTGCTGGGCCGACTTGTGCTGGGCCGACCTGTGCTGGGGCTAATTTTGCCGCTCCGATGGGATTCGTTGGGGTTCCATTGGAGAGATCTTGTGCGAACCCAGGTTGAAACGCTGCGAGGCTTGTGGCCCAGAGCGTTAGGAGTGTTCGGCAAGCTGTCGCTACGAACCCATTCCGAATGCACATCCCTGCAAGTTTGTAACTTGGTGGAGCGATCGAGCTGGGGGTGGAGCGGTGCATGCGATTTGAACGTAGAAAAGGAAGCATAGGTGCAGGATGTAAATCAGTACGCGAGTATAAAGCACCGATCGTGTTGGTCAAAAAACGCCGGAAAGATTCTGACGTTGCAATCAACACAACCGTCAGGCTTTCTCAGATGAGTGCTTGACGTGCCGTAAAATGGGGTGGTGACGCGAAATGGGGTAGTAACGACCCAGAATCATTTCAAACCGCCAGAAGAATGGCGATGGCTTCCTGCAACCGGAAGTGGGTGACTTCCGCTACTGAACTGTATTCAGAGGATGGTGGGAGGGCAAGTTAGCGCGTAGAGAATTCGTGTTCGTGAGGCTAAGCTGCGCGGCGAATGGTTTTCTTCAGTGGATAGATTTCGACGGAGGGCTGATCGTAGGCGTTTTTTAGGTTGATTTGATTGGTTATACGCGTTGCGATTTCTAGTGCATAACAACCAGCGGATGCATTGACGATAGGTTCAGCGCCGGTGCGAATTGCGTTGAAGAAATCGTCGTGCTCGGAGGCGATAGCGTTTCCAGGGTGTGGAGTGATGGTGTTGCGATGGATCCAGCGAGTGAATAGTTCGTCTTTGACCTTGGCTCGTTCTTGTGGTGGAAGCGAATCGGCTAGCAGTCCGCCGGGTCCGGTACCTGGAGTGTTTTCGACGCTGGTGAGGGAGTTTGTTGCGAAGTCGATTTCGAACCAAGCGGGTTGTGGATTTGAGTGTGGGGATTGCGGGTTCTTAATGCAGTGGACTTCCATGAATCGTGCGGTAGATGTTGAAACTCGCGAAGCGCGTAGGTGAGCGACTGCTCCATTCTCGAAGAGGATGTCAGCTACGGCGATATCTTCGTGTTGCCCGAGTAAGCTGTGTCCGGTGGCATGGATATCGGCGATGCGGCTTGGTATGAGGCTGAGGATGAGGTCTAGGTCGTGGATCATTAGGTCCATGACGATTCCGATATCGGTGCTTCTACCGGTGTATACACCTTCGCGTCTGGCGACGATACGCCGAATTGCTTGTGGCTCGACATGATCACGGAAGGCTTTCCAGACGGGATTAAAGCGTTCGACGTGACCGATTTGCAGAGGGGCTTGGAATAGACTTGCGAGACCTTCGAGTTCTTGAGCTTGTTGAACGGTGCTAGCTATCGGTTTCTCGATAAAGGTCGCTATTCCTTGTTGAAGGGCCCATTTTGCTACTTCATGATGCAGAGTAGTTGGGGTTGCGATGACGACAGCATCGATAGCCCCTTCGAGGTGTTGGTAGTGTTCAACGACCGGTAGTTTTAGGTTTTCTTGGATCCAATCGCGAGAGGGCGCATAGGGATCGCAGACTGCGACTAGTGAGCAATCGGCGCGATTGCTGAGTAGTTTTGCGTGGATACGACCAAGATGTCCTGCTCCGACGACTGCGACGCGGACTGGTTCAAGAGGATGCAGGTCCATGGTCACAGTTCCGTTCTTGGATGGTAGTATTGTTGTTTGTTGGGTGAGTTAAGCTGCGGCGGCGCGACGATCTCGACCGCGACCGTGACGACCTTCTGAGGAATTTTCGATGAACGCGAAAAGTGTTTCGAGTTCGGGCATGAGGATGCCGTCCCCTTGGAGGATTTCCCGAGCGTGTTTGATACCGACTTTTGAGCGGTATAGAAGTTTGTGAGCTTCGCCGATTGCCCGGATTGCGGCGGTGGTGAAGTTCTTTCGTTTCAGTGCGACGACGTTAACGCAGCGTGGTCTTGCCGGGAATCCTTCTGCGAGCATGAAGGGTGGCACGTCTTGGAGTACACGCGACAGGCCGCTGACGAAGGCGTAGCAACCGATCGATGCGAAGTGGTGTACAGCGACGCCACCGCTGAGGGTTGCGTCATGTTCGACGCGGACGTGTCCGCCGAGCATGACATTGTTTGCGGTGATAACACGATCTTCGATGATGCAATCGTGAGCGATATGGCTCGTAGCCATGAAATAGCAGTTGTTACCGATGGAAGTTACGCCGAGGTCTTTTTCGGTTCCTCGGTTGACGGTTACGGCTTCGCGAAAGACGTTGCAGTCACCGATAACGACTTGGGTTGGTGAACCTTGGTACGAGAGGTCTTGGGGTTCGCCACCGATAACGCATCCTGGGTGGAATTTATTGTCGCGACCAATGGTTGTATGCCCTGTGAGGGTGACGCCATTTTCGAGGCGTGTTCCTCGTCCGATACGAACGTGTGGGCCGATCACGCAATGGTGCCCGATGCGTACATCCTCATCGAGTTCAGCTCGAGGATCTACTACGGCGGTGTGAGCGATGATCGTTGACATAAGGGATTCCGCTTTCTGATGACCGGTGAATCTTTTCTGTGTTTTATTCAGGAAGTGAGTTTAGTAGCACTTCATGGGATGTTCGTGGCTAATAGTTACGCGACGCGTTGGGTGGGGTTTTCGAATGGCTTGGTTACTGCTTTGGACGTACTTACACCCGGTAA
Source organism: Pirellula sp. (assembly GCA_040373655.1). GTDB lineage: Bacteria > Planctomycetota > Planctomycetia > Pirellulales > Pirellulaceae > JBKCUI01. Next base: position 18,988 of record JBEICB010000051.1, read on the forward strand.
GGCTTTCGGGTTAGCGAGGTTTTGGGATCTCATCAAAAATTCAGCCATACGTCCATTGAGTTGGTGGCCGCTACGATGAGCGAAGACTTTTCCGTCGATACGCATTCCGCAAAGGGCCAAATCGCCGATCAGGTCGAGTAGTTTGTGTCTGGAGCATTCATCCGGGAATCGCATTTGGTTTTGGATTGGGCCGAATTCGCCGAAAATAAGTAGGTCGCGGGTGGTGACGTGTTGAGCGACGCCGGAGCGTTGCAGGTGTTCCGCATCTTGGATGGTTAGGAAGGTGCGAGCCGGGGCGATCGAGTGGAGGAACTCGTCGGGGCTGAGCAAATAGGTAGAGGATGTGGATGGGATAGGGCTATGTTTGCCGTAATCCAAGTGATACATCAGGGTTAAGCCTGAATGTTCAGGTGGTGCAATTTGGACGTGTGCTCGGTCGTCGCCGATTTTTGCGTCGCGTTCGATGCGGTGAATTAGGGCTGGAGCCTCGAGGGAGCGAGTCCCGGCGTGGAAGAGTGCCAAAGCGATGGCGTAAGCGCTGCCGTCGAGACCGGGCATTTCGGCGGCATCGCATTCAACGATACAGTTATCGATTCCCATTCCGTAGAGTGCAGCGAGAACATGTTCGACCATTTCAACGCTGGCCCCTTGGTGTACTAACCGAGTTCGTAGCACAGCGTCGCTTCGATACGAAGCGAGGGCAGGGATCTCCGGTTTTCCAGGTAGGTCAATACGTCGAAATCGGATACCTTCTCCAGCTTCAGCGGGCAAGAAAGTAAGCGTGATTTTCTGTCCGGACCAATAGCCCCTGCCACTGACATGCGTGACGTGAGCGAGTGTCTGTTGGTTAGGGGCTTGGTTCATTTCGACAGGAAATCCGTTTCCATTCATTCAGAACAAATATGTCTATGCTATGGCTTTAGCATCTACTTTCGGAGGGTACCTGCAGCAGCGCCACCGTTGGCAGTTTGAGGAACACCAGCACCTGCGGTTGGAGTCGCGGCTGGGATATCTCTTTTGAGCATGGCGATCACGGTGTCGGTTAGATCATGAGAAGGATTGAAGTAGATCACTTCGCGATCTGCGCCATAGATAACCGTTTGAGGCTTCTTTGGGCTCATTTGGTTAGCTTGTTTGCGATTGTATCGCACGACTAGGTCGTACTTGTAGTACTGAGCTGCTCCGGCTACACCGCCGACGATTTGGTTGTATGTTTCGAGCATCAACTTCGCTTGACGCTCATCGAATTCCTTCTGCTTGTTTACGGCCTCGAGACGCATCTTGCTTTCGCGGCTAACAATAGCTTCTTCCTTTTGCTTGAACTCTGGGGAGTCTGCAGCGAGGGTGGAGTTGAGCTGTTGGAATTCATTTGCAAGTTCCTTGCGGCGCTTTTCAAAGTCTTCCATGGTCTTTTGAAATTCACCTTTCATCGCTTCCATTTGGGCGGTGAAGGTAGGGTGGTTGTCGAGCACATGTTCCATGTCGACGACCGCAATTGGGGTCATTTGCGGTTGGGGATTTTGGCTTCCGATTTGGGCGAATCCCACGGAGCTTACCGAGCCGGTAGCGAGGGCCAGGGCTGCCACAGTCAGGCCAGCGGAACGGAGGGTAGAAAGCAGGTTTCTCTTCAACAGCACGTTTTGCACTCCTTGCGTACGTATTTCCTTGCAGGCCAATCCAGCCCGATTGCCGGGCATTCTGACGAAAGATGCTTGTGGCGTAAATACCGATCTGAGGAAAGTTATTATTTTGCTGTTTTGCTTGGTTCTATCGAGGTGGTTTGCTTGTTTTTGGAAGGCTTCAGAGGGCCCGCAGGAGAGTGTATTTGCTACAATGCCGCTTGGGTGGGGAAACCGCTCAATCGCAATTATTTAGAATTTTATATGTCCACGAAACCACTACGCTATGTCCACGAAACTGCTCCGCGTTGTCTTGATGGGTACCGGGCCGTTTGCGGTTCCTTCGTTTCGGCAGATACACAGGGAAGGTCATGCGATTTTAGCGGTTGTTTCCCGACCTCCGGTTGAGAAGCCGAGTCGGGACAAGTCACCGGCGGAAGGTCCTGTGATGCTTTGGGCCACGGAGGCTGGGTTGGAGGTTTCGACACCGGCTTCCATCAATTCGGATGAAATGGTCGCTTGGCTCAAAGGGCTTCATCCGGATTTGTTGGTTGTTTGCGACTATGGGCAGATTCTTTCCAAGGAAGTTTTGGGAACAGCGCGGTTAGGTGGAATTAATTTGCACGGATCGCTATTACCCCGGCATCGAGGAGCGGCGCCGGTACAGTGGACGATTCTGGCGGGAGATCCAATTGCCGGAGTAAGCGTGATCCACATGACTGCACGTTTGGATGCTGGACCGGTGATCGAATACGTTCGCACGGAGATTCGCCCGGGAGAAACTGCGGAGGAGCTAGAATCGCGACTGAGTCAACTCGGTGTCGAGCCAACACTTACTTCGATGGAGCGTTTAGCTGGCTTGCAAGACGGGCAATCGTTATCAGGAGAGGTACAAGACCAGGTTCTCAGCACCAAAGCACCGCGGTTGAGCAAATCTGATGGGCAACTGGCATGTCGCTACGGTATTGCGTTGATCGACCGCCAGATTCGCGGTTTGCAGCCTTGGCCTGGCGTTTTCGGGGAATTGCAACTAGCGAATGGCAAATCCGTACGGATGATTGTGCATCGAGCCACCCCTGTGCAGGATCCGGATCGATCGATTGCTTCAAAGTTGATGGATGCAATCGATGATTTTCCCATTGGATGCATCATCTTTGGAGCAAGAGCCCAAGAGTTAGGAATTGCTGTTGAGCATCCCAAGCAGTGGGTTGGGGTTGTGGTGAGTGATGGGGTCCTGGCTTTGGACTGCGTGCAACTTGCTGGCAAAGGGGCAATGCAAGCGAAAGATTTTGTGCAAGGTTATGGCAAGCAGGTTGGCCTGCGATTTCAGGTGCCGAACGATCCACATCCACTATTAGAGCGGATGGCGGTTTGTTCTTCGCAAAGTGTGGAGATGCGTGTAGCGGGGGAAGGCAAGGCAGGATGAATTTTCACCAAAGAGGAGCGTTAGGGCTGACGACGTTGGTGTGTCTTGTAATCGGCAACATGATTGGGGCTGGGGTTTACATCTCGACGACCTATGCGTTGGGTGCCCTTGGGGATGCAAGACTTGTGCTTGTGGCATGGGCCATCGGTGGATTGCACGCACTTTGCGGTTCGATCGCTTATGCTGCACTTGCCCGTCGAGCGAGTTTATCAGGTGGTGAGTACACCTTTCTCACTGAGTTTGTACATCCTTCGGTTGGTTTCATGGCTGGCTGGATTTCGATAATCGCGGGCTTTACTGCACCGATTGCTGCGGCTGCATTGGTTTTTGGGGAGTATGCGTTAGGGGATACGACGGCGACAGTTTCGGTACGTTGTGTTGCGACTGTTTGGATCGTGTTGTGTGCGTATTTTCACTGCATTGATTTGAGAACTGGGACGCGGGTGAACAATTGGGTGGTTGCGAGCAAGTTCTTTGGTTTTGCATTGTTTATCATTGCGGCAATGATCTTTGTCGTTTGGAAGGATAAAGCGCCAGGCTGGAAGCCTGCATTGGACAAGAGTTTCTTTGCTATGGATTATTTGGGTCGATTAAGCGAACCTGATTTGTTCAAGACAATGTTGATCCAGTTGTTTTTCATTTCGCTCGCATACACGGGGTTCAACGCGAGCATCTATATTGCGGGGGATTTGCCTTCTGCACGCTGGGTGCCATTGTCGATGGTTTTGGCTTGCGCAATTGTGACGGCTGTTTACTTGGTGCTCAATGGCTTATTTTTGATGGGCGCAACCAGGGAGGTGATCCTCGAGGGTGGCGACTATTTTGTTTCGTCGGTTGCGAAAGAGATTGGTGGATTGCCGTTGCAGTGGATCATGCGTGTGACGATTGCATTGTCGTCTGCAACGAGTGTGCTTGCGATGTTGGCGACGGGGCCAAGGGTATTGACGATGATGTCGCGCGACGGATGGTTGCCGCGTAGGTTGGATGAGTCTCCCACCCCTAGGGTTGCAATACTCGTGCAAGCCACCGCGAGTTTATTGATCGTGTGGTTTGCAAATCTTTTGGATTTGATCAGTTATTTAGGTTTAACACTCACGCTGTGTGGGGCTTTTGCGACGGCCACATTATGGTTTGCTTTTACTGAGATGAATCGTCGGGAGCGAGTTCGATGGTGGGAGCATTTGGGATTATCGATTTACGTTGCTGGAGCGGTTGCTTTGATCGTGGTTGCATGGTGGGTGAAAAGAGAGCAGTTTTGGTTGACGATAGGGACGTTTGCTAGCGGTATTCTTATGTACTTGCTCAGTAGAAAAACTAAGATTTCGCGCGCATTGGAGAAGACTTGAGATGCTATCGCAACGAAAACTTTTTCTAAGCTTAGCAAATAGTATTTGGCAGTTTTTGGCTTTGGGGCCTTGGTTGTTGGGACCTTGGTTGTTGGTCGGGTTGTTTTTATGGTCTGTTGTTTCGCAAGTTGGTTTGGGGCAGCAAGTCGGATCGGGAGAGAATCAGAGTGTCGGCTCCCCATCAGTGCGAATATCAAGTTTGCTTCGGCAGCTTGAGGCTCCGACTTTTGTGGATCGTCAGCAGGCATTTTTGGCATTGGTCAATGCGCCGAAGGAATGGGAGGAGGAGCTGCGTAAGCAGTGCGAGACTTCGGGGAGCATGGATGGTTCGGTTGGGGAGTGGTTCAATGTCTTGCGGTCGCTTCCGGCCTCTCGATCCCTGCGTAATCAATTGATTCAGGATTACTTGGCACTGTCCAAGGGAGATCCGGTGACCTTTGTTAATTATGCTTCGAAGGTGGATCTAACAACCTTTTTGGCGTTGCTCAAATTGTTGCCGGCGGAGCGGCGAGAAACGTTGTGGCATACTCTGTTTGTTCAAGCGTTTTTGGATCAGATGTTGTATCGGGAGTGGGTTGCAGGTGGGACCGAACATTTCCCGCAGATGCTTGAACTCCTAGTTCCGAAAAGTCCTTTGCGACTTGGTCTGAATCACTCTTGGAAAAGCATTGGGATGCCGGCGAATTGGAAGCTGACGCTGCCACCAGTATCGGAGCAAACAAGCGACTATCGACTGCTCGAATTAGTTTTGGATGGGAAGGTGAGTGAAGCACTTGCACTTGCGGATAAAGATTCAGCGTCACCGCTTTCGGAGTTGTTACGGATACGCTTTGCCAGGTGGGATGAGTGGATCGGCTTGGATCCCGTGACTTTGCGAAGTATTTCTCCGATTTGGTCGGACGTACCAAAAGCGATATTGCTCGAATCGCTCGACCGCCATGAGGAGGCAGAAGCATATTACAGTGTCCGCAAGCTAAGTGTTCGCAGGCAGTCGGGGGATTCCAAGCAGACACAGCGCATAGCTACTGCTTTGTTGGCATTAGTTGTTGGGGATCAGCAGGCTTTGGACGACGCGTTGCGGGAGAACGCTCCTCAGGAGTGGCGTGACATGTTGTTTCTTCAGAATCGGGTAGATGAGTTATTGGAACTCGAAGGGTTGCAAAAGAGGGATTCGCAGGTACTTGCAGCTTGGATTTCGAAGAATCTTAGTGAGAGCGTTCGATCGGAAAAATGTGTGCGATTTATCGCTTTGTTTCATCGGCTTGGAGACTTGGAGTCTGAGCAGCAGATCCGCGAGGCGGTGATGCAGGATATTGAGAAGTACAGAGCCGAAGATCGTTTGGCTCAATGGCGAGACTACTTGAAAAATTTGCAGCAGTATGGACTCGATGAACTGCGTGTGGAGACGATGGTGAGGGCGTTGAAGGACTGGCGTTGGGATGTGGAAGAGGTGCGGGTGCAACCGAATTCGGTTCCAGGATTTCCTCAAGCCGTCGCTAAAGAAGAAGTGACGTTACAGAATGTCTTTGAGAAAGCCTATCCTTTTATTCCGAATTCAGCTTTACGTGTTTTTCGCGCGTTCTCAGAGCGGTATCCCGAATTGACACTTAGGGAGCGAATGGACTTGTTGGAACGGATTCACGCGGGAAGGGCTTTGGAGCGAGTTTCGGTAGATGAGTTAGTGGTGTTATTCAGGATGGTTATTGCGGAATCCAGGGCGGGAGATTTTGGTGTAGCGGGTTCAGATCTGACGCTGGATATGGTTGGACGTCCTGAAACCATGGCGGCTAAAGTCGCTTGCGAGCTTGCGAGCACGTTGGTCGTGATGGGGCATCTGCAGCAAGCGATAGATTTGTTGGAGCCGTTTCCTCGGTCGATGATTGCCGCGGCCGATCGGGCGTTGTTGCTGAAAGATCAGGGAAGGTTTTCCGAGGCGAGAGCGTTAGCGTTAGAGTGTTTGCAAAAGAATCACCAGGGGGATTGGGCGGTGCACATGCGCGTTTCCCGTCTGTTTCGGGAATTGCAGGAACAGCAGTATTCCAGTGTTTTAAAAAAGCTTCCGCTTTGTCAGCTTGAGGGGATAAATCACTTCGATAGTTACAGTCGCACAATGCCTCCGGTTCTGCGAGCGGAGATGGATCCCGAGGTGGAGTATTTTTTGCAGCACCGATGGGACACATGTTCTTTTTTATGGACGGAGCAATTGCCGGTAACTAACTTATTCGCGTGGAATACGTTAGTTCTTGCAAATCAGTACCACAAGGTATCTGCAAAGCAGCCACAGAAGGTAAAGTTAGCGGTTGAATTGCAGCGGGCGAGTTGTTTATTTGAGTTATCCTCGTCTCTAGATGGGAATTATTTTCTTGGCACGGGTGAGTCAGCCAGTTTGTCATGGGGGATTGATTGGAGTCGGTTAAGTGCGATTTTTGAGCGAACGGTTGCTATGGCTTTTTGGCAAGCTATTTTGGATGGA
>JBEICB010000380.1:0-2833 GCA_040373655.1 Pirellula sp.
AATAGACTGGCCGTTGGGTTCGAAAGCGAGTCGTCGGCCGAGGAGTGCGATTTGGAATTGTCCACGCTCGATGGTGTAGCGGAGGCGGGTGACGACATCGGGGAGTGGATTTCGAGCGACACCAAGATCGTTTTCGATGAGAAACTCATCGGGTTGCACGTTGGGGTTTTCGATGGAAGTGGACCACGACCATCGATCGTCAGCCCATTTTTGGGTGTAGCGTATTTGTGCTTGGCGTCGTCCGACGCTGGCCACATCCCCGACGTTGTCGAGGGTATTTGGCAGAGCAGCGCGATGGGTGAAGGTGGTCCAGGTTTGCCCGACGATCCAGTGACCGTATTCGCCGTAGGCGTGTCGGAGTCTGAGGGTATCACCGGCACCATAGAAGTCACCTTCGATCATGAAACGCAGAGGTTTTCCGGAGTCGGTGATCCAGCGAGCGTCCATATTCAGTCGAGTTTGGCGGGTATGAAATCGGGTGTTGGTGCGATCGACAGCATTGATAGGGATGGTTGCAGGATCGAAAAAGTCGCGAGAGTCGATGGGGTCAAAATCATGAATAAGGTCAGCTTTGACGTACCCACCGAACTTGACCGCCCAGCGGTTTTTCGTGAGCAAGAGGCCGCTGCGGTAGTCTTTGGGGAACTCATTGAAGTTCAGGCCCGTACTGATCGCATCGGTTTCTGAGAATTGTCCGCCGAGATAGGGGCGGGAGGAATCTCCAAAGTTCGCCATATCGGAACTCAGGAAGGAGTCGCTGGGGAGGCCGGTGCCAAGCGATTCGGAGAAAGCTTGGTTAAGAGGGGTTGGGATTTCCTGAGTTGGGATTGCTTGAGGTGCACTGGGTTGGGATGTAGATTGAGCGCATGCCGATGCGATGGGTAGCAGTAGGGCAAGCAGGGCAAGGAGCCCTGCGGAGCGGATTGTCAGTTTAATGACTTGAATTGGAGTCACACTATCCCTACCTAGGGGGCATATTGGGCATGCGTGTTGGTGGTTGGTGCAAGGGGAATTAGAAGTTGTAGTTCGCGCGCAATCCGACCACGAGGGCCGTATCTAATTGCTCGCGTGATGGCACGAGGACTTGCATGTCCGGGGTGATCGTCAATCGCTTTCCGGTGGCGATGTTGTAGAACATTTCAACCCCTTGGCCGTCTCCGAAGCCACCGAAGATGGTGTTGATGAACGGAGCGATTTCGTCGCTTGTTTTTGAGTAGTAGTAACCTACACCGAAGGAGTCTCGTTCGCGGGATTGGAGGGGGCTTGAGCCACCGAGGCCGCTAGAGAGGAAGTAACCGATGGGATTGGTGCCTTGGTCAGCGATCCCAGCACGGCCGAAGTATCCCCAGCCTCGTTTAGGGTTTGCCGCATCGGTGACGAGGTATTGATCGCAGTTCCAATACAGGGACCACGAGCCGGTTTGTTTCGCGATTGGGACGTTGGGGAACAAGATTCGGGGGTCTTGGTCGAGGGCGGTAAAATCGCGGCTATTCCAGGTACCGGCGAAGAGTTGGTGTCCTGGTTTTCCGAAGAAGTTTGTGGGGATACGCATTTCGGTTGCGAGAGCAACGCCATCATTGAAGAGTTCGTTAAATCCGGCGGTACGCGTGGTATCGGTAGCGTTGAGGACATTGAAGACGAGCAAGGGTTCGCCTTCGAGGAGCCAAGCCATACCTGCCCCGAGGGTCGAGTAAGGGATGGTTCGCAACGCGATGGGATTTGCAACAAAGGCTGCGTTGGAGAATTGACGAATGCCGCGTCCGTGTGCGAAAGCGTTCATGTCACCGTCGAGAGTATCTAGTTTGCCGGTGTAGAGTACAAAGCTCTCGGAGAGGGCTTGGGTGAACAGGACGTTCGTCAGGTAGACATTGGTGCTATCGAGGACAGGAAGATCCCCGGCGAGGGTTGGTGGAAGTACGACACCGGCTGCGTCGTTGATGGTTTCACCGAAGCGATGTTCCGCGCGGAGTTTTAGGAAGGCACCTGGTGTACCGATCATTTTTCCGAAGTCGAAGTTCGCGAGGTAATCGCCATGACCTGCGTAACGGAAATCTTGTTGTGCACCACCGGCAGTGTTTCCAAAGTAGAACTGGGTGAGGTTGTTTTGGAACGTCAGTCCGCTTTCGGCGAGTTGCTGGCGTTGCAAAGCGAGGGACGGGAAGAGGGCATCATCAAAGGTGTTGGCTTGGTTAGCAGGAGCAGCACTGGGAGCTATGGCCGGCGTTGTTGGTTGTTGGTTGAGGGTTGGGGATTCTACTGGTGCGATAGATTGATCGTTTGGAGTCGTTTCGATCCGATCGGAGGGAGAAACCGTGGGAGCGGGGTTAGGGGATAGCACCGGTGCTGGTGGGACTTGGGCAAATGTTACCGATGGGGTAATCGCAGCGTACGAGAGGGCGATGAGGCTCAGGGTGCTGACCGTGTGGAGAGAGGCTCGCAGTTCGGAGCGAAAGCGAGAACGGTTGCGTGCTAACATCGATGGATTCCCCCCGGAAGTTCGTATGTAGGAATTGCAGCGGTTGTGCTGCTTATTACTGGTATATCGGATCGAGGGAATTAAGCGCGTGAGGATTAGGAGTCGGAAAACCCAGAAATGGGAGTAATTCTGGGGCTTAGTTCGTAGAAATACTCAAGTTTAGGGTGCAAGGTCTCGCAAAGACGCCAAGACGCAAAGACGCCAAGATGCAAAGGGGCAAAGAAGATAGACAAAACCCTGACCCGTAGCCACCGCTCGCCAGACGGTGGATATCGTCCTTGGTATCCTTGACCCGTAGCCACCGCTCGCCAGACGGTGGATATCGTCCTTGGGTTCTCTGACCATGCTCGTTCGATG
>JBEICB010000242.1:0-6604 GCA_040373655.1 Pirellula sp.
AGTTCGCTCGGTTTTTAGTTGCCCAGAAGATATTGTGGGCGAAACATAACGGGTTTCGCCTACAACTACGTCCTGAATAATCCAAGATCTATGGGTGGTCTTCAAATAACCCAAACTGAACTTTGGTCGCTCCCATTTGTCCAAGCACACCGGCCGTTGCCAGCCTCCCATCGGCCTTGCAAAGTGCGACCTCATGAAAAATCGCACCCCCATTCGTTTCGGCGTACTCGTTGATTGTGTCAATGAAATAGTCGATGTAGTAGTCTCGGATTTGATCGAGGAGTTGTCCAATCACAATATGCTCACCAGTTACTTTTCTTGACATGTATTCGAAGCTACGGAGACCCTAGTCACCTAATCAACCGTACGACAATCTGTCTCGCCCTGCCAATCTACCAGACAACCTTAGCGTTTTGGACAACGGGATTCGCTGTCCGAGGTTATAACTAAGGCAAACGAAGCAACATCGCCAATCGGGGGTGGACGAATCGATGACTGGTCGTCACCGACTTTCCACTATTCTCAAGGGGGAGCCTTTCCGTTTTCAATTTATCCCGTTTTTGATACGCTCACTGGAAAGAATTCCGTCGTTTTAGGTTCTCCTGGAGAGCTTCAGCAACATCTATCTTCGGTCTATCTACGTAGGCAAGCCTGCGGGAACAGCGTAAGGATGTTGATCCCCAGCAAGTTAACCAGATCGGTTTTTTACTCGGTAGCTCCCTTGGTTTGGTGGAACTGCCGCAATCAAGTTCGAGATGTGGAATGAAAATCAGTTCAGTCATACCTGTTTACAACCGCCAAGAGTTGGTAAAAGACGCTCTTCGCTCGGCACAAGCCCAGAATATCGATTCGCACGAGATTGTAGTTGTCGATAATTGTAGCACCGATGCGACTTGGGATGTCGTCCAGGAATTCGCTAGTCAGGATCCACGCATACGTTGCTTTCGCAACACGGAAAACATTGGACCTGTTCGCAATTGGCGAGTGGGTATCGAGAAAGCCAAAGGAGAGTATTGCCACCTTTTGTTTTCAGACGACCTCATCGAGCCTGATTTCCTTTCCTCAACCTTGAGCTTATTCGACGATCAAACCGCTTTCGTGATGACAGGCCACAAGTTTCTAGACTCCAACGGTTTTCGCAATCCGTCCACCTTTCAGGAAAAGACTCTATGGACAAGGGAAGAGATTCTCGAGGCGGGCATCTTTGGAAATGCCAACGGAATTCAGCTACTATCCCCTCTATCTGCTCTCTTTCGACGCTCGGAGTTGCTTAACGCTTTGGTTGACGAGTAAGTTGAATCCGAATTCGAAGCCGGTTTTCGAGCACATCAACCGCGAACTGGGTGGCCTACCAAAAATCAGCTTAATACTCGAATATGCTATCCGGCGTTATTTTAATCGTCCGAGGAAGCCCGCTCCCGGAAGCATTCACATTCGAACGGAAGTCACAGACAAACCTACCGACTAGAGGCCAACATGACTTTCCGACTGCACTAGCACCATTTCGTTGAGTTCGTACAGTTCTCGTGATGAATCTCGGAAGTTCGGGGAATACAACCGATGTACTTGTTAAAATAGAACGATAAAGTCCGAACAACACTTGGGTACAAAACTGATGATTCAAACCGAGCAAATCAGCGCTGCCGAAATGGCCCCTGAGGGAAACAAACAGGAACGAATGCAATGAAAGCGGTCATACTCGCAGGTGGACTCGGCACTCGGATTTCGGAAGAGACTCACCTCAAACCCAAACCGATGATTGAAATCGGCGGCAGGCCAATCCTGTGGCACATCATGAAGATCTACTCTTCGTTCGGAATCAATGACTTCATTGTGTGCGCCGGCTACAAAGGCTACCTCATCAAAGAGTACTTCTCGAACTACTTTATGCACATGTCTGATGTAACTTTCGATATGGCGAACAATTCCGTCGAAGTGCATCACAAGAAAGCTGAGCCTTGGAAGGTTACGGTTGTCGATACAGGTGAAGCGACGATGACAGGTGGGCGTATCAAGAGAATCGCTTCGTTTGTCGGTGATGAAACTTTCTGCCTGACCTATGGTGATGGTGTTGCTGACGTTGATATCCGCGCACTGGTCGATTTTCATCGCAATAGCGGTACATTGGCGACTTTGACTGCGGTGCAACCGCCGGGTCGCTATGGTGCGTTGTCCTTCAGTAAACAAGATCCAAAAATGATCTCAGATTTCCAAGAGAAGCCCGTTGGTGACGGTGCTTGGATCAACGGTGGTTTTTTTGTACTTGAGCCAGCCGTAATGGAGTACATCCAAGAAGGGGACGAGACGATTTGGGAACGCAGCCCTTTAGCCAAGCTTGCAGCTGCAGGGAATCTTGCAGCTTACCGGCACAATGGTTTTTGGTTGCCGATGGACACGCTTCGAGATCGCAACGAATTGCAAAAGTTATGGGAAAGCGGCAAAGCACCTTGGAAGATGTGGAAGGTTTGAAGTGGCGATGTTCCAAGAGACATTTATCGGTAAAAAGGTGCTAGTTACCGGCCATACAGGCTTCAAAGGCTGTTGGCTGACAAACTGGCTCGTATCGCTGGGAGCTAAAGTATTCGGGTACGCTTTGCCTCCTACTGCTCATGAAGTGCTGTACGATCAGTTGCAACTGCGATCGCGAATCGATCATGAAGTGTTCGGGGATATACGAGATGCTCAGAAACTCTCCAGCGAGATTGCAAACTATCAGCCCGATTTTGTTTTTCACTTGGCGGCACAGCCGCTTGTAAGAGCTTCCTATCAAAAGCCTAAAGAGACCTTTGAAACTAATGTGATCGGAACAGCCAACGTTCTGGACTCGCTACTTGAATATACCAAACCATGTTCGGTTGTAATCGTTACCACCGATAAGTGCTACGAAAACAAAGAGTGGCTTCATTCCTATCGTGAAGAAGATCCGCTCGGTGGTTATGATCCCTACAGTGCTTCGAAGGGCTGCGCAGAGATCGTCACGGCAGCGTATCGAAGATCGTTTTTCACAGGTGCGAATAACAACGGTGAAGCATCCGAAGTCCGGATTGCGACGGCTCGAGCTGGAAACGTGATTGGTGGTGGCGATTGGGCTTTGGATCGTATCGTACCTGACGTGATGCGCTGTGTTCTAAACTGCACCGTCGTTCCCGTCCGCAACAAAACTGCCACGCGGCCCTGGCAACACGTTCTCGAACCAATTTCTGGATACCTTTGGCTCGCTGCACATCTTAACAAACCCAAGTTGTCCGAGTACCCGCCCCACTATATCTGCTCTGCATTCAATTTTGGACCGCAACTTGAGAGCAATCGCACCGTTGCGGAACTTGTTGAATGCCTGCTCAAGCACACAGGGGGGGACTGGTCTGAAGTATCGAGCCCCGATCAACCGCACGAAGCATCCAAACTCAATCTCGCGATCGACAAAGCATTTCATGTTTTGCGCTGGAAGCCGACTTGGACCTTTGAGACATGTGTGGAGCAAACCGCACATTGGTACACCACTGTGAGTCATGGGAGCGATCCTATCGAAGCGACAAATCATTGCTTAAAAAAATACCTTGACGATGCAACTGCCATGAAACAATCATGGGCAAGTTAAAGCCATGAACTTGGAATAAATGACCGATGATGGAATCCGAAGACCTTCGTAATCAGATACTTGGATTGGTTCGGGAATACTCCCGACGCAACCACCGCAGCAATCGCGCAGGTGATGATCCGCACAAAGGTGAGTTTGTCCCCGGTAAAACTCCCGTTCCTTATGCCGGTCGCGTTTTCAGTGAAGACGAGGTCGAAGCTGCCGTTGGAAGTGTTCTGGACTTTTGGCTTACGCTAGGGGCTCACGGTGAAAACTTCGAACGGTCGCTTGCGGAGTTTCTCGGCGTGCGCAACTCCCTGCTCGTCAACTCAGGCTCAAGCGCAAATCTCTTAGCTATTTCGGCTTTGACCAGCCCCAAACTACCCAGAGATCGCCGTTTGATGCCTGGGGATGATGTAATCACGGTCGCAGCCGGTTTTCCTACCACGGTTGCCCCCATCCTTCAATGTGGGGCGATTCCCGTTTTTATCGATGCTGATCCAATCACCGGCAATGCCAAGTGTGAGCAGCTACAGGATGCGTACCAAAAGGGTAAGACTAAAGCAGTGATGATGGCCCACGCGTTGGGAAACCCATTCGATCTACGCGCCACGCTCGAGTTTTGCAACGAGCACCAGTTATGGTTGATCGAAGACAACTGCGATGCTTTGGGCTGCCGTTACTTTCTCAATAGCGATTCCGCCGCTATGGATCTCTATTCAAAGGAACCAAAAGAGGAAAACGGCTCGTTAAGCAAATACACCGGGAGCTGGGGCGATTTGTCCACGCAGAGTTTTTATCCCCCTCATCATCTAACCATGGGCGAAGGTGGGGCAGTCAATGTGGTTCGACAATCAGCACTAAAGGTAATCGTCGAGAGTTTCAGGGATTGGGGGCGAGATTGCTGGTGCCCTTCAGGCAAAGACAATACATGCAACAAGCGATTTGGATGGCAACTCGGGGAATTGCCTCAAGGGTACGATCACAAGTACATCTACAGCCACTTGGGGTACAACTTAAAGCCCCTAGACCTCCAAGCCGCAATCGGTCTTAAGCAACTCGACAAGCTTCCAGCATTTATCGAAGCTCGAAAGCGGAATTGGGAATTGCTCAGGCTTGGGTTAGCAGAGTTAGAGGATGTTTTGGAGTTCTCGTTGCCTACCCATGCCACCGGCTGGAACCCATCGGGCGGTTTCACTTGGGATAGCAGCGGCTGTCGTACCGAATGTTCTTGGTTTGGTTTTAAAATTTCGATTCGCCCAAACGCTCATTTCACAAGAACCCAATTGGCAAAACATCTTGATGAACATCTGATAGGAAATCGAATGCTTTTTGGTGGTAATCTACTAAGGCAACCCGTTTTTGCCGCGCTCCGCAATGAATCGCCAGAAAGGATTCGAATCGTTGGCGATTTGGCTGGCGCGGATCAGATCATGAACGATACTCTGTTTATTGGCACGTTCCCTGGCCTCACACATGAGATGATCGAATACATGATCAGTACTATTGTCGCATTCTGCCGAAGTTAGCCATTTAGAAAAGTTCGATCGAAAAGACTTGGGAGTTAACGAATCACAAGATGAATGTATTGATTACGGGTGGATGTGGGTTTCTCGGTTCGAATGTTGCAAGCAGCTACCTCTTGGATGGAGCTCGTGTGACGGTTGTAGACAAGATGCTTAAGAGCGGTTCTTGGGAAAACCTGCGATGGTTGCAAAGCCTCTGCGGCAATGAAAGTGACTTGGTGTTTTACGAAGTTGATGTATCCCAATTCGATCGCCTAGAGGATGTGTTTATCAAGCAAGGGCCTTTCGACTACATCTGCCATTTGGCTGGCCAAGTCGCCATGACCACGTCGCTTGGCGACCCAATCGGTGATTTTCGCACAAACGCCCTTGGGACTGTCAATTTGCTTGAACTTGCAAGAAAGAGATCACCGGATGCTTTCATCGCCTATAGTTCAACGAACAAGGTTTACGGCGATCTCAAGCATCTAGAATATGCCGAGACCGACACTCGTTATTTTCTGCCCGGATTCCCCCATGGGATCGATGAATCGATGCCATTGGACTTTGCATCACCCTATGGTTGCTCCAAAGGCTCTGCGGATCAGTATGTCCGCGATTGGTACCGAAACTTTGGCTTGAAGACCGTCGTTTTTCGGCATTCCTCGATTTACGGAGGAAGGCAATATGCCACGATAGATCAAGGTTGGGTTGGCTGGTTTACGATGAAAGCAATTGAACAGAAGCGCAGTCTTGAAAAGCATGAACCCATGGTTCCGTTCACAATGTCGGGGACCGGAAAACAGGTTCGGGACGTGCTGCACAGTCGCGATTTGATCGCGCTTTATCGATCTGCCTATGAGAATCGTGATACATGTGCAGGAGAAGTCTTCAACATCGGTGGAGGGCTTGAGAATAGCATGAGTCTGCTGGAGCTTTTTGATCGCCTAGCGAACTTGTTGGGACTACCACAAGGCTTGGTTTATGAGAAGCTGCCAAGGCGACAGAGCGACCAAGACTACTTTGTAGCGGATATCTCGAAAGCGAAACGATTACTTGATTGGGCACCCCAAGTGAGTGCGACGCAAGGGTTACAGCAAATGATTGAATGGATCAACGCGATTTACGACGCATCTTTCCGCCCCAACTAACGATCCATCAATCATCGCAACAGTAGTTTCACAGAAAGATCACCAAAAGTAGGGTGTGGTGGAGCGGTCGCGCGTTCATTTGTACGTTACTTCGAAATACCATACCGCATCACCTTGTACGCAAGGCCCACCCCAGCGACCGCGAAACCCACCAGCGAGCCGGTGGCTCGAGAGAATTGAATCGAGAAAGTTGAAAGTAGATATGCGAGGGACAGATGCACTGCAGTCTCCTTTGCGTCTTGGCTCCTTTGCGTGAGACAGCCCCCACGACCGAACCATTTCTCACGCCCGCTACGCTCAAGACGCTAAGTTCGCAAAGAAAAAACCAACCAAAAAACGAAAAGAGAAACCCAAAACAATCCCCATGCCCC
>JBEICB010000269.1:0-5859 GCA_040373655.1 Pirellula sp.
CTTCGGAGTGGCATTTCGCGCAGTATTTTTCGACGAATGGTTTGCCGAGTTTTTGGTAGTCAGGTCGTTCTTTGTTTTTAGGTGGGTCTTGAGCGTGTGCGAAGTTTTGAACCGCTAGGTGGGTAGGGAGCGCGCGGAGGGCAAGAGCTGCGAATACGAAGCTGGTCCAAGTGATTTTATGGGGTAGCATGATCGGGAGAGAGTCAGGTGGGTAGGGTAGGGGCCAGTTCGGCGCACGACATTGTTCGTGGGGGTGATGCGGAACTTTCACTGATAGTTTACCGAAAGAAAGGAGTTTGGCAGAGCAAAAAAAGAGTGGTAACGGGAGGATTTTGATTCGCCGAGAACTTTAGCCTGCGTGGCCGGACATGTAACTTTTGGGAAAACAAACTTACGACTTGTTTTAAAATATTTGGTGGCTGAGCCGATTCGATAGGGCTTGCACCAGTGGAGGATTGGCAGAGTGGGCGAGCGAGGGAAGTCTCAAGCGACGGAATCTTGGTTATTGCGTCAGAATCTTGGCTAGTGTGTCTTCGATGCTCCGAGTCACGGTTGCGTTACAGCCGATGCGTTCCGCCGCTTTATTTAGATTTCGGTCGGAATGCCACAGCCCGACGATCAAGGGGATGTTAGGAAGTCGGGAATGGAGATCTCTAGCGAGAGAACGACTATGCATGATCGCGGTGGGAGGTGTAGCGGCAACGCAGATGATGCTATGTATACTTTGGGAAACACACATACCGTCAGCGGAGTGGCTAATAGGAGGCCCATTGGCCCCCAGAGCCACATCCAAAAGAATGCAGCGACGAGCACGGCGACGGGGGATATACCTGTATTTTTGCCGTATAGCCACGGTTCAAGGATGTTATTGTTCAACAGTTCGAGAAAGACAAAGAGTAGTACGGTGAGCAATGGGGGAATCCAGCCTGCGGATATCGCGAGCGATATTGCGATTGGCATGGCAGCTGCGATCCAGGGGCCTATGTATGGGATAAACCTTAACGTCATTGCCAGAATGCCCCAGAGGGGTGCGCTGGGCACACCGATGAATTGCAATCCGACTCCGACGGAAATTCCAAAAGCCAGATTGAGAAGGAAGAGGGTCGACAAGTAGCTACTAACTCTTGAAGCCACGTCCTGCAGGGTTTGCGTGGTTAGTGTGATTCTGTTTCGTCCGACCAGATATACGAATCGGTCAAGTAGATCTTCGCGTCTGACCAGGAAGAAAATCACGAGCACGATGACAATTGCCGATGCGCCTAGAGCTTCAGCGAGAGTTTCGTAGATGCCCCCGAACACTTGTAGTGGACTGATTGGTGAGGTTACGATCTGAACCGCGAGAGGCGATTCGATGGTTCCTCGTGGTATTTCAAGTTGCTCAGATACCGAGGAACCCTGGCTGAGTCCTCCGAGTGTGTTAGCGATCGCATTTACAAAATGCTCGGTGTAACGGTTAGCCGACCGAAATTTTACTTCTAGATTTTTCTGGTACTCCGGGAACTTCGATGAGATGCTCGAAACCTCGATGGCTGCCAGACCGATGAAAGCCGCAAGGAGTGTGAAGCCCATGAAGGCGGTTATTAAAACAGCGGGGATTCGACCAATATGAAAGGATTCCAACCATCGACATACCGGGCTCAATACAAAGCTCAGTAAAACCGCGAGTGCAATTGGCATCAGCAGAGATCTTGCGAAGTAAAGCGCTGCGATAACGATGATGACGGACGCTAGGTTTAAGCCCCAAGATGTTTTCGAGGACTGGACATGACTTGTCATCTGATAAGACATTCTTCTTGGAAGTTACCCAAGGTTCGCAACGAGCGTCCGCTCGCTTGCCTTGGCATACGTTACGCCTGGTGATTGGTTGGGAGAGTTATAGGTGCAACCGGATTCATCGTTTTAGATCTTTTGAGCAATCGTTGGAATCGCGAGGGGTGGTTCGATTGCTTTTAAATGCTGCTTTAAACCACTGATAGTTATGGAGGAACTCTTCTTGAGAACGCCGAAATAAATGGCTACTATTGCGAATTAGCATTGAGCTGGTGATCAAGAGGGTCAAGCTGGAAGCGAGTCCTGCCGCGAGGACGATCAAGAATGCGGCTGCTATGGAAAGGCTGGTTAATTGAGCTAGGCTTAGAGCAAATGCAATCAAGGCGATTGGGCAACAGGATGCACCGAGTATGAGGCTGGTCACAAACAAGACGCTGGGCACAATGGAGCGTTGTCGAGCTTCTCGAGCTTCTGCAAAAAACAGCTGCGACTGCAATTCCACCAATCGCAGTAAGACGTGTGCAAACCCGCCCACATCCTTACCCAAAGAGCTCGGTAGTTCGGAGGGAGATTCAGCAGTTCTTTGATTTACTTGCGTTTGATCAGCCATCCAATACAAAGTCCTAAACAAAGTGCCGAACCGAGTGTTGTTTTTGGAAAATGCTCTATACAGGATTCGGTGTATCTCTTCGCTTGTGCAGTGACGGAATCAGTTGGTGCGGTTCGCGTTGTAGCTGACTGTTTAGTTGAGGGTGTAGCTGAAGGAGTATGAGCGGGTACATCAGGTGGTAAGATCCGTTGGATCGTCGGTTTTGTAGCCAATGAGATTTCAAGCCGTTGATTTAAAGATGATGCATTCGCATCCGGCTTGCTTTCGTGGTAACTTTCGAGGGTTTTCAAAACTCGGTTACCGATATAAGTTGAGATGCCTCTAAGAATGGCAACTCCCAGGAAACTCATTGCGACATCGCGTCCGCTACGGTGATTCTGCGGGCTTGAGGTGTTAGTACTTTGATCGAATGAGGGGCCTTGTGCTTGCAGCGCAATTGCGGAGCCACGCAAGTTTTTCTTTTTAGGGATGATCAAGTAACCCAGTGATGCCGCGGTACCCAAACAGAGCCAAGGGTAGTGTTTCATGTAGGACTGCCACACCCCGAGTTCGCGAACTCGTTGGGAAACCTGTTGGAAGTCCTCATCGAGTTCTTGGCGAACTGCGTTCATGCGTCTTTGTAGCATTGCTGTGTCGGATTCAAGCATCCTTGTGACCTCTTTGCATCTCGGGGTTTTATTCATTTTCGTCGTAGGATCCAGGAAAGAGTCAGGCCGGAGAGCACCCCGATTGCGATTCCCATTGCAATTGAGCTTGCAGGGCGATTACGTACAGCGTCCTCTACTTCCGAATAAGTGTTTCGCATCGAATCGTTAGCTTTTCGCGCTTCACCTCGAATTGATTCACCAACTTGTAGAAATTCCGCACTGCCATTCGAGAGTACTTGCTTAAAGAAATTCTCGACGCTCTCGGTGGCTTCTCCGGTTTTGCGTTGTATGGTTTGAATCAACTGATGCAAATCCTGCTTGGATGCATCCAGGTCATCCTCTGTGAGTTCTTTCCATTTCCCGCGAAGCTTATCCTTGATCGCATCCCAGTTTTCTTGAATACAGGCTTGGTTCGACATTGTCGCATTCTTTTCTTATAGGGTGATCGGTAGTAGATCTCGTGTGCTCAATCATTATCCAGCGATGGATTGAAGGGGCTATCGAAGGTATCTACCTTGTTTGACTGGCGGATTTTCTTAGTAAGTAGCTGAGAGAGTTCATGGCCAGAGGTTTGTCGAGGCGTCGTCGACAGGAGTGAATGTTTGAATTTACTCTTTGGTCGTAATCGCTAGTGGACTTTCAAGATTCCTTCGATAGGACTTCTTCGAGTGAGAGCCTAAGAATACTTAGGAAGGCACATTAGCATGTGGAGACGCCAGCGATGTTGATGCGTTGCGGCATGGAAGCGATCACAGCCAAGTTAGAAGGGAGGTGAGCGATATCCTATCGTAAACCCATGCATCATGTTTTTGTGTTGAACCGAACGTTGCGGTTGGAAAGTCCGATTGCAGCAACCCCAGGATTCTTAGAAAAACGAAGGTGAAAATAATGAAAATCAAAATCACTGTTGTGACTATGGCGACCTTGCTCACAGTTGGTTCGCTCCATGCTCAGCAAGACCCACCTGTAGAGCCAAAAGGGAGCACGCCGCAAGTTACCCAAAGCTTGCCGGTTGACCATGCTCTAACAAAGGAGCAAGTGTTCACAAGATGCTTGCTAATTACGAACCAGGAAGAGGTATCGATTGCAAAGTTCGCGAAAGAAAAGTCGACCAGTGAGGTCGTCAAAGCCTTGGCGACAACCTTAGAGAAATCGCATCAGGAGGGGATAACCGAACTGAAAGCCTTGGCCGCAAAGGTAGCAGCGAATAAGAAGGCAACTGACCCGACGTTGCAGGTTCCAAAACGTGATGCGTATGCAGTAGATTTTCTGCAAATGCATCAAGAGATGTCGGATCAGTGTTTGAAGGACAGCAAGGAGGCGTTGAGTAAGAAGGAGGGGGCTGAATTTGATGAGTGCTTTATTGCGATGCAGATTGCGAAACATGGCATGATGCATTCCAGCCTTACCGTTTTACAGCGACATACTACCGGTGAGTTGCAAGGGTTCATCAAAGCGAGTCTTGCGAAGAACGACGAGCACATGAAGGCTGCGAGTGGTTTGATGGAGCAAGTGACGGATAAGGGAGTGGTTAGGACAGCGAAGGCAAAATAGCGATCTGTTGAACTGTCTGATTGGTCCCATAGCGCAGAGATTGGCGTTGTTTTCGAGTGCTGGCGATCGTTTTCGCAAGCACTCGAATTTTGGTTTTGCGGTTGAACTGGATGTTTGAGTGTTTCGGTAAAATCGTTTGATCGGGTCCGGTATGGTTAGGCACTGCATTCCAGGAATTCCTGGCGGGCGTTGGGTTTGAAGGATTGGCTTGCGTTTTATGGTTTATGTGATGGTTGTAAGTGTCTGGGAGACTCTGGAGTCCAAGGGGGCTTTCCCGGCAGAGTCGAGTGGCTGCTCGGGTGTTTGGAGTTTGAGGCTTTTTGGTAAAGGGGCCAGCTCAATATCGAATACTCGTTTTCGGAACCCGATGTAATTACTCACCTGATCTACTCTCGCCCTCGCAACTCCACCCGACATGGGATGGGTCGAGCGCCAAGAGCAGTAGCGAATGAATGAAGACATCGCCAAGCTTCCTAGTCTTTCCATCAAGCTTCCTCTTCCGTTTTGGCGAGCGATCTTGTGGATGTTCTTCAAGGAATGGCCTATGGAGTTAAACTTCCGATAGCACTTGTACAATTGCTCTGCTAGTTTTGCGGGGGATAGGTTGGGATGTCGCCATGTCAAGCAGGTGGTATCGAAGCGGTCAAGATTGGGTTCAACGATCAAATTCTTTTGCATGAAGTCGTCGTATTGTTCCGTACCAGGTATAGGGCAAAGGATGTAGAACGAAGCCCAGTTCGGAGAGATGGTTCGCAGTACATCTAGATGAGAGTCAATTGAGTCCTCAGTATCTTGGGGGAATCCAATAATGTTCGAGAAGTGCGAGCTAATTCCGTTTGCTTTGCATAGGCTAACGATGTTGAGATAGGTGTCAGGTCGATTTTGCTTTTTGTTGGCAGCGATCAATGTTTCCCGATTAAACGATTCGACGCCGACAAAGACTTGGTAGCAGCCCGCACGAGCGAGTAGTTCCATCAATCGCTCTTGTTTGGCGATTTGCGTGTCACACTGTACAAAGAACTTCATTCCAAGTTTTTCGTCGATCATTGTCTGAAGCAATTCTTCAGCCTTCGCATATTTGTTGAAGTTATCCGAGGTAAACATGACAGTATTGACGCCTGCAGTCTTCGCGGCGCGAAGGCTAGCAAGTGTCGTTGCGATGCTTTGGCTGCGGATTTTTCGACCGGCAATCTTGGTAACAGAACAGAAATTGCAAAGGAATGGGCATCCTCGTGCAGGATAGACACCGAGCATTGGTACGATGTAACGCTTGAGTTC
>JBEICB010000033.1:0-32245 GCA_040373655.1 Pirellula sp.
ACACATGCGACTCATAGGACACATGCGACTCATTCGTGTGAGCCGCCCGTTGATTATACCAATACGACCCATGGTCTTCGACCGTTGGGATTATGATAGCATTGCTTCCACATGCGTACCGTGTGAGCATCCAATCATCGATCTCTCGCTGACTCTCGGAGCCAAGATCGACCATTTTCCCGACGTCAGCAAAATGGTCGGATACGCTATTGCCGGAAACTTCACACGCAGTATTGGCCTTGATTCGTTCGGTGCGATTTGTCACCAAGACACTAACTTCGCAAAGCCACCAAGGTTTGACCATCACCGCCCCAATGGAGGGCGATTCTGAATCCCAAGAGTCGGAAACCAAGTGATAGCCAGTCTTCGCAGGGAATGTGCAGCGGTCCCCATCACCCCGTCAATTATCGTCATTGCGTCTTTCGCATCGAATCCGAGTACCCGCGTAACCGAAGCAATGGGACCGCGGAACATACCATTTTCGGCGTGATGATGATTTTCGACGTGCGGTGGTGGGTTGCGCGGTCGGGAACTATTCAAAGTCCCCGCAAAGCCCTAGTCCCGTTCCTAGCCGAATTTCACACGCTAGCCGCGCTAAGATAAACATCCATTCCACCATCGCCGGCTCGCTGTCGAAACAAGCCTTTAACTCCGTCCGCAAATACTGCAAATCACATGGGCCACGCAGTCGATTGCGCTCCCGCATAATCACCGGCCATACACAATTCCATGTCCTACGCAACCACGGTGATAACCCGATGCTCTGCGTCACTAGCACCTCGCGATGCAATTGCGAGAAATCAGGAATGCAAATCGTCCACGGAGCCGACTCCGGCGTAAACGCTGACAACTTCATCGCTGGCTTGAACTTCTCTTGGGCAAACCCTAAAGCATCAATCATGCGTTCGGTTAACTCTTCCATCTCCGGTCTCGGTGCCCGAAACGGTGCTTCATACACAATCCGCATCCAATCCGGCTGTGCAAAATGCACCGTCCATGTCTTCAAATCCCAACGCATCTGACACGGAAGATCCAACATGCTCCCCGCTGGAATCGATGTGACATTCAACGGCTTGCCCTTGCGAACCGCTTCCTTCCTCAAAGCATTCGACCAATCACTCGCTGTCACATGCGCCAACGCTGAAACTTCGATCGGCGTGATCCCTAAATCCCTTATCCACCTAGCCTTCCTCGCAGCGGCTTCCTCGCTCTGCGACTCCCCTTGGCCCTGCACGGAGTACTTGTAACACTCGTCGTCTTCGAACTGCCAACCATTTGAGCGAACTGGTAAACACTCCAGCAGTGTCGTTAGTCCGTTGCTATTCGCATACTCCCAGAGCTTCTGTGCCTCCGCCCCTTGCTCCTGACTCGGTTCGCTAGCCGCAAGCGTTTGTATGGTTGTCAGCCAAGGACGAATGGAGCGGGCATGGTTGTGGTCGGCGCTGAGCGTTAGGGCTTGAAGCCAGCTCTCGGTGAACTCGCGTTGGTTTTGCATGTAGTCTTTATCAAGTTGTTAGCGTCTAAGTCTTGGGCGAAGTTATCCTGCGAGCGAAGCGTTTGCTGGACTTGGCTTAGAGAGTCAAGTCGATCACGGTGATACCCGAATTCGGAAACTGCGCAAACCGGGTCAGCAGATCTACGCCCCGCTCAAGGCTAACGGTATCGCTCAATAGGTTTTGTGGCGATAGCAAACCCCTCTCGATCATGGAAAAGATCCTTCCATAGTGCGTCGGTTGCATGCCATGGGAACCGTAGATTTCCAATTCCTTTGCAATCACCACATCCATCGGGATCGCAGGTGACGACTGGTCGGCTAACATCAATCCGACTTGCACGTGCCTTCCGCGTTTCGCTAAGCAAGCGATCGAATTCCAGCATGTCTGAGGATGCCCCAACGCGTCGATCGAGACGTCGGCACCATAACGGGTGATCGTGCGAACTCGCTCTACGACATTCGCCGTCCCTTCAATGCACTCATCCGCCCCTAACTGCTTGGCCGTTTGCAAACGATTCGGCTGAATGTCGATCGCAATCACCAACGCGCCGACAGCTTTGGCAATCTCGATCGCCGATAGCCCCACTCCCCCACATCCGTGAATCGCCACCCATTGCCCCGCGCTGAGCCTCGCTTGATCGATCAACGCGCGAAACGCCGTGATAAAACGGCATCCAAGACTTGCGGCTGTCGGATAGTCGATCGAATCAGGAAGCGATACCAAATTCACATCCGCATGATGAATGATGACTTGGTCTGCAAAAGCACCCCAGTGAGTAAAACCTGGCTGGCTATGGGAGTCGCAAATATGTGTATTGCCAGTTACGCACTGAGGACAGATTCCACAACCACAACAGAATGGAACCGTTACGCGATCGCCAACTCGGAATCGTTTGACCCTCTCTCCGACTGCACTGACGATGCCTGCAAGCTCATGACCGGGTACATGAGGTAAGGGTACGTCGCGGTCATGGCCCATCCAAGCGTGCCAATCGCTTCGGCAGATCCCACAAGCCTTCACGTCAATGCGAGCGCTGTGGGGATTACCCCCTAGATCTAGCTCGGGGACTTCCTCGATGCGAATTGCCCCTTGGAACTCTCGAAATACCGCCGCGCGCATCAGGCTGCTCCCATGGTTCCCCAGTAGAGACTTCCGAAATCGATTACGCGTTCTCTTGCGATCGACAACTGGAAACTAATTGACGTTTGCCAACTCATTCGGTTCGTTCGCGAGCACTCGGGTCTCGAGGGGACTGCGCCCCTTGCCGATCGGATGGGTGTTGTGGATCCCAATCGAGACTTGGCGAATCGCCCGCTGGACGACTTCCTTGAGATTGGTTTCTCCGAGTGCGATCAAGCCGGTGATCAACGCGGATAGAACACAACCTGCGCCGTGGGTGTTTTGCGTGTCAAATCGCTTGGACTGGATCGCGATATTCTCTTGTCCAGAACCAAGAACATGTTCGGACTGGCCGTTGACGTCACCCATTTTGGCCAAGACGAATCTGGCTCCCATTTGATGCAGGTCGTGGATCGCCTTTGCAACCGCTTGCGTTGAATCCGGTTTGATCCCCGTAAGTTGTTCAAGCTCGAAGCGATTGGGAGTCACCAAAAAAGCTCTCGGCATCAAACGTCGATACGCAGCGATGACTTCTTCTTTGGCGTTCCCTTCGGGCAAGAGGGAGTCACCATGTTTACTGACCATGACGGGGTCGACGATCAGTGGGAAATTAAATCGCTGTGCTCGCTCATGGATAGCAAGGATTGTCTCTGCAGAACCTAGGGCACCGGTTTTTGCCACGATAGGTTGTAGGTCATCCAATACCGCATCGAGTTGATCGATGACCAGCTCGGTGCTTAACGGCTCGACTCGCCGAACTCCCAGCGTGTTTTGAGCGGTGATCATAGTCAAGACGCTTGCGCCGTAGACGCGAAGCTGCTGAAAGGTCTTCAAGTCGGCTTGGATTCCTGCGCCACCACTTGGGTCGGATCCGCCGATAGTCAGAGCGATCGAGAGTGGACGGTATTCAAAAGGGCTATTCATAGGGATTCCGTTCTTGAAAAGCGATTAAGGGCCGAGCCGATCGATTTGCCAGCCATTTTCAGTGCGTTGATATCGGAAACGATCGTGAAGTCGTGAAGGTCGCCCTTGCCAGAACTCGATCGCGGAAGGAACGATGCGGTATCCACCCCAGTGCTCTGGACGTGGTACGTCAGCACCTTGCAAGCTCGCGTCGAGGGTCTCGACGAGTTTCGTTAAGTGATTGTCGTCCGGTACGACTTGGGATTGCGGTGAAACGTTTGCGCTCAGTTGGCTGGAACGAGGCCGCGACCGGAAGTACTTATCCGAAAGCTCTGCTTCGACTTTCTCGGCGCGTCCTTCAATTCGGACTTGGCGTTCAAGAATCGGCCAGAAGAACCCCAGCGCGACGTTGGGGTCGTTTGCGATTTCTGTACCTTTGTCCGAAAGATAGTTGGTGAAGAAAGTGAATCCGCGTTGGTCGTATTCCTTGAGCAATACGATCCGGCACGAAGCACCACCCGATGGTAGTCGGGTCGCAAGGGTCATCGCATTGGTCTCGAACCACTCTGGCAAATCCATTCCCAAGAGTTCTTGGAACCAGGCTTGAAACAACTCGATTGGGTTTTCGGGTAGTTGATCGCGGGTCAACGACCCGAATCGGTAGTCTCTACGCAAATGATGGATTGTCATACGTGCTTAAGATTCCGTCGGTGGATTTTATCCCGCCGTGTTACTTCTTCCCGAGGATGAACGCGTCGATTCCCCAGCCGTCTTCTTCTGTACGCACGACCATCCCTCTCGGTGTGAAAAATTCTTTCACTTGGTCGTAAGCAGGAAGTTTTTCTCCTTGGATTTCTTGTTGCTTGCTTTTGTCGGTTTTGAAAATCCGTTCGGCGATGATTGCCATGAGGGATCGCGACTGTGGCAAGATTCCTTGGCGAAAGAGTTCATACTGCATTTCTGCGGAACGGTCTGCGAGGTCGACTTGGGAGAAGCTCAGGCCTTGGGCGCTCAAGAGTTTCGTTTGCATTTCGCGGATGCTTTGAACTCCCTCTTGCTTTTCAAACGCTCCTTGAATCGCTTCGTTCTTGGCGTTTTCGATCACTTGGTACAGTGAATCTGGATTGGAAGCGAAGACGAAGTGATCCTTGATGATGCATACGGCCCACTTGTTTAGAAGTGGCTTTTCTTCATCTTCGTCTTCGTCGTCCGATTCGCCAACCGGCGAGAATTCGATGACTTCTTCTTCCTCTTCTTCGTTGGAGAACTTCCAAATGCGGAAGTCACCTACATCTTCGATGGTGGAGTTGGGTTCACTCTTGGAGAAGCGGTTTAGAACGCCGTAGAGTTTGTTTTCTGGGTCGTTGAGGTTGATGCAGATCAGGGAGCGTTTCGATTCTGGTGTGATCGGTTCGATGATCTCAGTGATTGCAAAGAACTCGCTGCCGATGTGCGGGAGGATTTCTTTGCGGATGTCGATTTGCGGACCGCTGGGGTCTGCTTTGATTTCGTCGATGATCCGGTCGAATTGTTCGCCGCCGATGTATGCATTGACGATCCCACGAAGTTTCGGGAACGCTTCGCTGAAGTTCCAGGAGAAGCCCATGACGCTCGCGGAGTTACTGGCGATCCAGGAGGGAGGTACAAGGGCAGTTTGGTTGGGGAAGTCGAGGATTTGAACCGATTCAGGAAGTTCTTTTTCGCGAAGAATGAACCCTTGGTGGTGCATATCCAAGTCTTCTTTGGCCAATTGAACCGAACCGGCTGCGGCCAGGATTGCACCGAAACCTTGGTCTTCCAAAAGCTTGAGTATGTCGACTTGGCTCTTGCCCTTCTTACCGGAGATCGACCGCAGCAGTTTGCCGATGCCGAGGGGTTGGACGAAGTATTCGATTTCAGCAGGATGCTCATCGCGGGTGATACGTTGCTGGATCTTCGTGTAAAGATCTGATTTTGCGAGTGAGTCGTCGCGAGGAGAAGTTTGCGACCGCGCGAGTTCTTCGATGGAGATCAAGTCATCGGCGAGTAGCAATTGGTTTTTCGAGACTGCGATGTAAGTGTCCCTTGCGCGGGATTCGCCCGTAGTCTTGGGAATGTTGTAGTGCTTGATTTGCAGACCGGCCGATTCGAGAGTTTCAAGAGTTCCTTTTTGAGCTTTCATCTCTTCGTCGACGCGGGAGAGGAACTTTGCAAGCACTTCATCGCGATCTGCGACAT
The DNA here is from genome assembly GCA_040373655.1 of Pirellula sp. Lineage (GTDB taxonomy): Bacteria > Planctomycetota > Planctomycetia > Pirellulales > Pirellulaceae > JBKCUI01. The sequence continues at coordinate 5,736 of JBEICB010000033.1, forward strand.
CCACGATCACGGCGAGGGAAAACGGTTTGGCGGTCACGTCTGGACGCGCGATCAGTCCGAGTGCCGCTTGGCCGGAGCAGAGGTTTTCCAAGTCTTCGAGTTTCAGACTCATCTGCCAACCGGCGGCAGCGAAGCGACGCTGCATTTCTTCCTTTTGGCCGGCCCAGAAGTCGTTCATGCGATCGTCTGCTGCCAACAGTCCAAGCTGGGTTTTGCCCCAGTTAGCCAAAAATGTTTTCGAGTTTGGTAGGGCGACGAAGGCTTGGGTTTGCGCTGGGAATAGATCGATGGCCTTGGGGAGTGGATCCGCAGCGAAGGTATTTGCTAGGGAAACGAAACCGAGGGTGAAGGCGACCGCAACGCAGCGAAGTCTTGGACCACGCCATGAAAAGGCCCGGGAAATCTGGGAAGAGACACTCTGGATTGGTCGCACGGGAGGATTCTCCATTCGTGGGTTTCTCTATTGCGTAATAGTCTTGCGATTAGTTCGTTGGTAACCGGCTGATCCCTGATTGTACTGTCCGGGAAGGCTGGATTCTTGGGGAAGGCTCAATAGCCATCCATTGTCAAAGCGTGTATCGTAACGAAAAATTGGGCCGACGGGGACGCGTTGGCTCGACCTCCTCCCGCCGCAATGGCCTTCGCCGAAGGCTTAGGCAGTACGACTCCAGGGATTCCGTTACACGAAACTCCTTGGTTTTCCCCACCTTTTCACGCATGGTCATCTCATGGCAAAAGACGAAGAAGTCTTGGTTGTTCCGGCATCCCTCCTGATGGAACTTGGCCCTTTTTCCGGTTTCAACCGGTCGGTCGATCGCTATCTGCCAGCGTTGCTCGACCGGGCGAACCAGTCGTTTCGGCCGCGAAGCTTGGTAGAAGACGATCCGTCGTTCAAGCAGTTGATTCCGTATGTCATTCTCGAATGCAACGACGAGAGCGAAACCCGTCTGTTTCGGTACACCCGTGGAAAAGGACAAGGGGAAAAGAGACTGCATGCTTTGCAGTCCATCGGCATCGGAGGACATATTTCTGTAGAGGATGCTCAAGGAGATGACTGGTATCGCAATGGAATGCAGCGGGAACTGGCCGAAGAAATGATCATCGAGTGTTCTGGCAAAGACCAAATCGTGGGATTGATCTACGACGACAGCTCCGAAGTCGGCCGTGTCCATTTGGGGATCGTTCACGTTTTGCAACTCGCCACCTGTAAAGCCACGCCGCGAGAAGATCAGTTGCTCGATGCTGGATTCGAAAGCCTAGAAACCATCAAGGAAGAGTCGGATCGGATGGAGACTTGGTCGCAGTTGTGCTTGAAACATCTCTACTAGAAACATCTCTACTAATCGTAGCCGTGTTCGCTGCGTCTTGGGAACTTTCCACAAGCAGCCCGTCGCTCTGATAGAACTTCAGGTGGTCGGAAGCGACGAGCCAAACTAGGTGGTAGCCTGCCAACGAAAACTTGCGTCCAACATACGACCCGTCGCACAGCAAAGTCGTTTCCCGAATGTTTACGGGTATCTCTTGCCCCACCTTGGAACGAACCCAATCGCGAAATTGTTGCCGAATCCCTTCGGCTTTGATCGTCATCATGCAACGTGTATCGGTCGAGACCTCGGGGTGCTTTGAGTGAAACTTCATTCAACTCTCCTGTCTCATGCAAAGAAGCCGAGAAAACGGACTCACGCAAAGAGGCAAAGATGGGAAGAAGAGCGCGAGAGTTAAAGCCGGATAGCCATGCTCAATACGGTATGCTCAATACGGTATGCCTCCGGCTGACCGCTAAACGAAAAATACCAAGCTTTAGCAACGCTGTCCGGCTCAAGGTGCACTGCTGGAACCAATCGAAATATCGATTTGACGGTATCGAGTGCGAGCTCTGTGGTTGAAGGTAATTGATCACAGCCTGGAATGTGGGTTGCTAGCGAATGGAGGTAGCGTTATCGCGAAGTGGAATTTAGTTAGAAGCTGGGAGGTTTAGGGGGTTTATTGCGCTTCTGACGGAGAATCCGGCGATTTTTGTAAAGCTTGCGGGGGGAAAACGGCCGATGGCAACCGGTGGGGGGGATCTTTCGATCACATTCCAACTCCTAACTCTGGCCTACCGGGAGCCGAATCGGATGCAAGCATTTCTACATTCAATTGATACCACGCGGGGAGAGCGACGCGAGTTGAGGGATGGGACAATGGGGTATCGGTACGAGCATCGTTGGTGGCCCAAGGACGGTGCACCATGGGGAGCTGTAACGATATTGCACGGGTTTGGAGATCATGGTGGCCGGTTTGAAGGAATGGGGACGCATTTAGCAAGTCTTGGGATGGCAGTGAGCGCTATGGATTTGCTTGGGCATGGACGTTCGCCGGGAAAGCGGGGGGTGATCGCTTCTTACGAGCAGTTGCTTGGAGAAGTCGATTGTGCTTTGGAAATATCTCAAAAGGCTTGGCCAAAAATCCCTCACTTCCTGTTTGGGCAGAGCATGGGTGGAAACCTAGCGATCAATTGGCTGCTACGGCGAGGAGGCTCTGCGAACGGGTTGCAGGGGGCGATCATCGGTTCGCCGATGCTACGAACCCCTTGCGAACCTCGGGAGCAATTCATGCGGGCAGGCAGATGGTTGGCGGAGCGACTACCGAATTTGCGGATTCAAACTCCGATGTGCGTGGAGAAGCTCAGCCAAGATCGGCGAGCACAGGACGCGTATCGACGCGATCGGTACGTGCACCGAACGATGTCGTTGCGATTGGCAACCAATCTGATCGACAGCGGCAATTGGGCGATGGAAAATGCGCATTTGCTAGCTACCCCTACCTTGGTGATGCATGGAACAGACGACGCTTTGACTTCCTGTGATGCATCGGAAGAGTTCTCGCGGCGTGCGGGACCTGCCGCAGAATTTGTGGCTTGGGAGGGTTGTCGCCACGATTTGCATGATGAGCCGCAGCGAGAAGCCTTTTTCAGCTCGGTGGCTTATTGGGCGAAAAACCGCTGTTTGACGATCCACAACACAGTTTGGCCGTCGACGGTTACCGCAGGGGTGCAGGGGGCGGGAAACCGAGGAAGTGGACCGGACCGAGGAAGTGGACTTGGAAGAGTCTCGGATTGCCGGGTCTGTATTGAGGGAAAGGGCCAAGCCTCCTATACTGCTGACTTTTGAAGTCCCAGCAGTTTTTCGATTGACGCATTATGAAGAGCGAACGTAGTCAGCTTCACGAGTCCGACCTATTGGCTGACAAGATCGAGCAAAAGTTTGCTCAGATCAAGCCATTCCTCCCGGCATTGCTTGGATTGATCGGGGTAACCATCTTGGGATTGCTCGTGTATGGTATCTATACGAGCCAGAAGGAGGCTCGCGCTGCGAGGGCTTGGACAGACTTCTATTTCTCGGATACTTCTCCACAAGATCTCGAAGCGATTGCCAAAGACTTTGCCGACACAAGTGCAGGGACTTGGGCTAGATTAACTGCCGGTGATGCCAACATGTCCAAGGCTTTGGAGAAGTGGAATCTGGATCGTACACTTGCGGATCAGTACTTCAAACAAGCTGCTGAGGAGTACAAAGGGGTTGCTGGATCGACCGAAGAGCCATTTGCAAAGAGCCGTGCTTTGTTTGGGGTGGCACAGGCTTACGAAGGCTTGGGAGAACGCAAAGAAGCGATTCTCGAGTACCGCAAGCTGGTAAATATGACCGGTATTGCTGAAGATCTCGCAACCGAAGCGAAACGCCGGCTGACTTGGCTAGAGACTTCCGACGGTGAGACTTTTTACGCTTGGTACCGCGATCGCCGCAGCGTTCCAGCGCCAGCAACGAATCCATCGGGGCTTCCCGACTTGCCAGGTCTCCCGAACTTCTCCTTCCCACCAGCGGGTTCGATCCCTGGGATTGCTCCCGCATCATCGGCTGCACCCTCTGGTGCGCCCGCACCAGCCCCGGCAACTGAGCCAGCCCCGGCAACTGAGCCAGCCCCGGCGACTGAGCCAGCCCCTGCAACTGAGCCAGCCCCTGCAACTGAGCCAGCCCCTGCAACTGAGCCAGCCCCTGCGACTGAGCCAGCCCCGGCAACGCCTCCTGCCACAACTCCAGAGGCTGCGCCTGGCACGGAGCCTAAATAGTCTTTGCCCAAACCCAAGCCTTCGCCGAGTGAACTCGGATTTTCCGGGGTTAAACACTCCGGAGAATAGCGACGGATCATGACCATCTGCTTGCGAAGTATTCGCGAGTGGATCTTGAGTATTCTGGAATGAGATGGCTTGTTCGTTCGCGGTTCTCCGCGATAGAGCTAGTGGGTAGAACCAACAAAGTGGGGTGTGGCGGTGGGTAGAGGAAAAAAGAAATTGCAAGGCGAGTCGTCGGAGGATTCGCAAGCCGACGAATCGGTCAATGGCAAGGGGCGGCGGCGTGGTGAGGTGGTTCGCAAGCCATCGTTATTGCCGATCGATGAGATTGTTTTGCCGCGTGAGGAGGACGCTGGGCTTGCCGGTGAAGAATCGTCTGCCGGTGAAGAATCGTCTGTCGGTGAAGACTCGTCTGCCGGTGAAGAATCGGGGGTGGATTCGGATTTAGGTTCCTCAGATGCGAGACTTGGAGAGCCGAAGAGTTTCACATTTACCGTCGAGGAAGAATATGCCGATACTCGCATCGACTTGTATTTGACGTTGAAGATCGATGGTTACAGCCGTGTATTTCTCCGCAGGGTCGTCACCTTGGATCAAGTCTTGGTGGACGGTCGACCGGTCAAGCCGGCGTTTCACGTCTTTCCGGGGCAGGTTGTGCATGTCATCGATTTGCCACCACCGCCGAAAGATGGGCCGATTCCAGAAGCCATAGCGTTGGATGTCCTATACGAGGACGAGTTTTTGGTGGCGATTAACAAACCGGCGGGGATGGTGGTGCATCCAGCGAAGGGGCATTGGTCAGGTACGCTCACGGCGGCATTGGCGCACCACTTTTCCAAGTTGAGCGATGCAGGTGGGCCTACACGTCCAGGGATTGTTCACCGATTGGATCGTGAAACGAGTGGAGTGATTCTGATTGCCAAGACGAACGAGGTGCATTACAAGCTTTGTGCACAGTTCGAGGCGCGCGAAGTGCAAAAGACATACATGACGATCGTCTCAGGGCATTTAGACAGAGATCGAGATCGGATTATCCAGCCGATTGGCCATCATCCGTACCAACGCGAGAAGATGGCGATTCGCAGTGGGCACCCGAGCAGTCGATATGCTGAGACGCAGTTTGAGGTGGTGGAGCGTTTTCCGGGTTACGCATTGCTCAAGGTGTTTCCGAAGACGGGGCGAACGCACCAGATCCGTTTGCATTTAGCGCACATCGGCTGTCCGGTTTTGTGCGATCGGCTTTACGCAGGTCATTCTCAGATTACCCGGGGGCAACTGCATCGGAGATTGGCTCGAGGATTACCTTTGAGGCCCGAAGATGCGGAAGTTGTGTTAAGTCGCCAAGCTCTCCACGCGTATGAGATTGAGTTCTTGCATCCGAAAACGGAGCAGTCTTTGCGAATCAGCGCTCCGCTCCCTGAAGATTTTCAGCGTGTCTGCGAAGTTCTCCAGGAGGTTTAGTCGACGGGGAATTTCAATGTTTCCCTTGGGAAACACAAGGAAAATACGAGTGCTTATCAAGAATCCTTCCTTCGTGCCCTTGCCAAAGGCGAGTGAATGCGAAAGATACATGGCAATTCGGTCCGCTTCTTTTGTGAAAGGAACCTTTTCGTGAACGAGTTTTCGAGCATGCCGCCACTGTACAACGCAGCCGCTTACCAAAGTTACCAGCGGCAGCGGCAGATGACCCTTGGGGACCTGCTGTTGGAGAATCGCATTGTCTTTCTGCAAGGAGAGATCTATGCCGGCAATGCCAACGAATTGGTAATGAAGCTGCTTTACTTGCAGAGTGAAAACCGTCGTAAAGACATTCACTTTTACATCAATTCACCCGGTGGCGAAGTCCGAGCAACGTTGGCGATCTACGACACAATGCAGATGCTCAGTTGCCCGATCGCAACGTACTGCGTGGGAGAAGCCGCCAGTGGTGCCGCAGTGTTGCTCGCCGGCGGAACTGCGGGCAAACGCTATTGCTTGCCCAATAGCACTGTCATGGTTCACCAGCCACACGGCGGTGTACGTGGACAAGTCTCCGACATCGAGATCCAAGCCAACGAGATTCTTAGGCTTCGTACGCAACTCAACGAGATCTTGGCCAAGCACACCGGCAAGACGGTTGATAAGATTGCTGCAGACACGGATCGCGATTACTTCTTGACCGCTTTGGAAGCCAAAGCTTACGGCATCGTCGACGAGATCTTGACCAAACAGCAAGCGGAAGACAAGTAACGCACAGCGTTGATTTGGTCCACAGCGTTGATTTGGTCTGCCCTATCTAAAAAACACAAACACAGACAGTTTAAAACCATCCGTTGGTAACGCAAGGAAAGAACCCATGCCATTGATTCCCTATGTCATTGAAAAGAGTGGGCGAGAAGAACGAGTCTACGACATCTACAGTCGCTTGTTGAAAGATCGGATCATCTTCTTGGGTACCGATGTCAACGACGAAATCGCCAATGCTCTCGTAGCCCAAATGTTGTTTCTGCAATCCGATGACCCGAAAGCAGACATTCACATGTACATCAACAGCCCTGGCGGCAGTGTCAGCGCTGGCATGGCGATCTACGATACGATGCAGTTCGTTTCTTGCGACGTTGCGACCTATTGCATCGGCCAAGCTGCTTCGATGGGCGCGGTGTTGCTAACTGCCGGTGCGAAGGGCAAGCGATATTCGCTTCCGAACTCCCGCATCATGATTCACCAACCTCTCGCCGGTATGCAAGGAACTGCCGAAGAAATCTCGATCCACGTTCGAGAATTCCAACGGACCAAGCGTCGCCTCAACGAGATCTTGATCAAGCACTGCGGACAAAGTCTTGAGAAGATCGAAAAGGATACCGATCGCGACCGATTCATGGATCCCGAAGAAGCTTGTGCATACGGCTTGATCGACAAAGTGATCGAATCGATGCCACGTGTGGAAACACCAAGCGTTTAGGCTCCTTTTCGCGAGTTTTAATGACGATCGCTACCGCCTAGCTAGCGATCAATACTGTCAAATCGATATCTCGGTTGCTTCCAGGAGTGCTTTCTCAGCCGGATAGCGCGAGCTCCGGGTGGTTCGCGGTATTCGATACTATTCATCAACACACCGAACCAATCAGCGACGACAACGTTTTGGTAATCGATTGATTGGAACTCGCAATGAGGTGAGCGTGGCCGATGCAAACACCCCGCGACTTGTGCGAAGCGGGCTCAAGCAGGGAGGCTTTCGATTTGACTGTGTTGGGCTGGCCGTGGCTACTGGCGTTCTAGGACTTGAGCGGTTCACCGTAAAGAAGAATCCTAGCGCATTGTGGACAGATGTATCCTTGCACGATCACTTCACGTTGGATGGTTCGGGTAATCCAGCTAGGGCTGAGCGTTTATCACAAGGGCGGTAACGCCTCTGCTTTAAAGTTCTTGCTTTGGGAGAAGAATGTCCTGGGATTTTCGTAGACGACTTTTCGAATCAATTCTCTAGAGTGTCCCCGGCGTTTGAGTTCCATGATCAAGTCAGGGATTGCGGTCGGTTTGCTCGGGCCCCAGTCCCCTGCTGAGTTGGCCATCAATCGATCTGAGCCAAAACGTTCGATCATGTCCGCTGCCCGCTGCGGGGTGCATTTGGTCACCGGATAAAGTGTCATGCCTGCCCAGAACCCTTGATCGAGCACTTCTCCAATCGTATGTTCTTCGACGTGATCGACCAGTACGCGAGAGCGATCAATGCGTGAGTCGTGTATCAGCATATCAAGGATCATCTTGGTCCCCTGGAACTTGTCTTCCAAGTGAGGGGTGTGGATCAAGATCTGTTGGTGGTATCGGGCTGCTAAGTCGACGTGTTCCAGGAAAATGGTCGATTCGTTTTTGGTGTTTTTGTTCAGTCCGATCTCGCCGATCCCAAGTACGTTGCTTGCGGAGAGAAACTCCGGGATCATCGCGATAACTTCGCGTGAGAGGCTTACGTTTTCCGCTTCTTTGGCATTGATGCATAGCCAGGTGTAATGCTGTATACCGAACTGTGCGGCCCGCTTTGGTTCAAACTCGGTGAGCTGACGAAAGTAATCGCGAAAGCTTTCAACGCTACCGCGATCGAAACCGGCCCAGAAGGCCGGTTCGCTCATCGCAACACATCCCATCCGGGCCAACGTCTCGTAGTCGTCCGTTGTCCGGGATACCATGTGGATATGGGGATCAATGTAGTCCATAGTTTTCTCGCCATTGAGGGTCGTATGCGCGGCTCATGAGCAGTTGCACGCGTTTGGCTTTGTCGCCTTGATCATCAAGAAGGATTTCAAGCCCTTGTTGTAGCAACTGACGTTTGTCTAGATTCTCTACCGTACCTTCGGCTCGCTGCAAACGATCGAGGGTTGCAGCGAGATCGAGAATCTTGGATCTCGCCAATAAGAACTCTTCGGCGAGGACTTGTTCCGCACGGCGCTGGACAGGTGCTGGCTGTGTAGGTTTCTTTGTCTCGCTCATTATCGTAATGCTCTCGAAGGAATTTGCGAAAGCGATGAAACTTTCGCGTGCACAATCCAAGGATTAGTATTCGTGTCCGGTGGTTTCGGTGGTTGGTTGAGGTTCCGCAGCAGGCTTCTGTGCTACTTGGCGAATACGGCGAGAGTTGACCTCTTCGGTAAGTAATTGCATGACATCTTCGACCGGTTTGGTTCCGAGTTCGCCGTCGATGCGATCGCGTAAAGCAATCGATTGTGCTTCGGCTTCTTTCGGACCGATCACCGCCATGTAGGGGATGAGCTCCAATTGAGCATCGCGAATCTTGGCCTGAACCTTGGCTCCTCGTAAATCGGTGGTGACCCGGAAACCGGCTTCGGTGAACCGTTTCTCAAGCTCCATTGCATAATCGTTGGTCTTTTCACTCAGTGGGCAGATCCGTATTTGCTCCGGGGCTAACCACATCGGGAATGCCCCAGCGAAATGTTCGGTTAGCATGCCGACGAAGCGTTCCATCGAGCCGAACGGAGCGCGGTGAATCATCACCGGTCGATGGGCCTTGTTGTCCGCACCGGTGTACTCGAGTTGGAAGCGTTCAGGCAAGTTGTAATCGAGCTGGACGGTCCCAAGTTGCCATTGGCGGCCGATGCAATCGCGAACCATAAAGTCCGCCTTCGGCCCGTAGAAAGCAGCTTCTCCTTCGGCGGCGGTGAAGTTCAGTCCGGATTCTTCAAGCACCTTTCGCAACGCAGCTTCGGCCTTCTGCCAATTCTCTTCGCTTCCGACGTACTTGTCGCTCTTCGGATCGCGTAATGAAAGTTGCACGCGATAGTCATTTAACCCGACGGATTCGAGCACGAAGCGGGTTAGTTCGATGGTGTTGCGAAACTCTTGTTCGACTTGGTCTGCGGTGCAGAAGATGTGCGCGTCGTCTTGGGTCAATCCGCGAACACGCAACATTCCATTGAGCTCTCCGGTTTGTTCGTAACGGTAAACAGTACCGAATTCGAAGAGACGCAACGGCAGACTTCGGTACGATCTCGGTTGTGCCTTGTAGATCTGCGCGTGGTGTGGGCAGTTCATCGGTTTGACGAGATAGCGTTCGTGCAGGTGCTGCCAGTCGTTTAGTGCAGCAAGCTTGCTTTCTTTATCAGTAGCCTTTGAATACTCGCTCGGATCGAATCCGAGCACCTCAGCGGCCTGCAGGAACATGGTTTCCTGGGCCGATCCAAACTGCTCGTCTTCTTTTAAGCGACGCACCCAAGCGTCGACCAGAGCCCCGGCATCGTGAACGAACAATGGGGGGAATTGGCTGTCGCGGTAGTAAGGGAAGTGTCCGCTGGTTTCATACAGTTCAACACGTCCGAGGTGAGGACTGTAGACCGGTTCGTACCCTCTTTTGAGCATTTCTCGCCGCAAGAAGTCTTCGAGAAGACTGCGGATTCGAGCACCTTTAGGCATCCAAAGGCACATCCCCTGGCCGACTTCGGGAGTGATTTGAAACAATCCAAGTTTCTTACCGATCACGCGGTGGTCCCGTTTCTTCGCTTCCTCCATCTGATCGAGGTACGCTTGCATGTCTTTGGGTTGGAACCAAGCGGTACCGTAGAGGCGTTGCAAGTTGGGCCCGGAAGTGTTTCCCTTCCAGTGCGCTCCGGCTACGCTCATCACCTTGAAGGCTTTGATTCGTCCAGCGTCGGGAATGTGTGGGCCGCGGCACAGATCGACGAACTCACCTTGGCGATAAAAGCCGAGGGTATCGTGACTGGAAAGACCGGTCTCGATGTGTTCGACCTTTAGATCCTGCTTCATGTCGCGGCACAGTGCGACCGCTTCGGTTCGGTTCAACGAGAATTGCTCAAAAGGTTCGGCTTTTTCGATGATTGCCGCCATCTCTTGCTCGATTTTCGCGAAGTCATCTTCGTTGAGCTTGTGTGGCAACAAAAAGTCGTAGTAGAAACCATTGGTGATGGTGGGGCCGAAGGCGAGCGAAACGCCAGGGAAAACCCGCATGACAGCTCGGGCCATGATGTGAGCGCAGGAGTGTCGCAGGACATCAAGTGCCTCTGGGTCGCGATCAGTCAGGAGCTTCAAAGGAATCGGCCCCGAGCCCGCGAAGGACTTCAGGGGACGGTTCGCATCAACAATAACATCAGCGACTTTCGCCGCGATGACGGCCTTGGCGAGCCTTGCTCCGATAGCATTGGCAACAGAAAGAGGAGTAGCGTCCTCAGGATGGGAGACAACGGTCCCATCCGGCAGTTGGATTTCCAGCATGATTTTTTCTCAAAGGTGAGGGAGCCGTCACGACAAACGACCGCTCCGAAGTATTGAATTATAGTCGCTTGGGAAGCTAAGTTTTGCAAGTAGGGGCAAGGAACTGAGGGATGAGTCCTTGCCTTGGACGGAAAATAGCGGGAGGAATTCCGGCGTTGAACCAGAACTTCCTGCGTCAATTTTATCCCTGCATCGAAATCAGTAGATCTGTTACACTCTGCGGCGGTTCGCGGAGGACTTCAAATTCCGCAAAAGAATTCTCCCTGAATGTTCGATTCTCGCACAGTGCCGTTATTAGATAGCAGTGCAGTTATTAGATAGCCGTGCAGGTATTAGATAGAAGTATGACAACTTTTGTTTTTGGGCATCGAAATCCGGACACCGACGCTATCTGTTCTGCCATCGCTTATGCAGATCTGCTTCAGCGCACCACCCGCCCCGACGCCATTGCTGCATGTTGCGGAACCCCAAATCAGAGGACGGCATTCGTGCTGAAACGAGCAGGGGTCCCAACGCCGCGTATCGTCATGGATATTCGCCCCGAAGTATTCGATTTATGTGGTCGGGAACCCGTTACCGCCAAACGCGGGGAAGTCTTTTACGAAGTCTACCAGCGGATGAAGGATAACGATGTACGGGCGGTTCCCATTGTCGATGAGAACCGAAGGGTTGTTGGGCTACTGTCTTTGCTTCAACTAATGGATTTGATTTTCCGGGACGATGCGGATCCGCTCAAGACGCGGACGGTAAAAACAAGTCTTGGGAAGATCCGGGAGATCCTCGCAGGCTCGTTCCAGCACGAGCTTCATCCCAACCAGTTGGACGAACTGTTGGTGATGGTCGGTGCGATGAGTGCTGGAGGATTTACCGAACGGATGCAACGTTTCCCAGCTGAGCGATTAATTGTAGTCTGCGGGGATCGCCCTACGATTCAATTGCCCGCCATCGAACATGGTGTGCGAGCCTTGGTCGTCACAGGCGGATACGCGTTGTCCGATGGACTTGTCGAACTCGCCAAGTCTCGTGGAGTGGCGGTGATCCAAAGCCCCTATGACACGGCTACTACAACGATGCGGATCAAATCCTCGCAGTTCATCGATTCCGCGATCGATACCGACTTCGTTGTCTTGCCTGCGAAACTTACCATCGAAGAAGCTCGTCAAAAGACAGAGCGAGTGAACGAACCGATTTTTCCCGTGGTCAATGATGCGGGGCTCCTTGTCGGGGTCGTCACCAAATCGGACTTGGTCCATCCTCCCAAACCCAAGCTTGTTCTCGTAGACCATAATGAGCTCAGCCAAGCCGTCACAGGGGCTGAAGATGCTGAGATCTTGGAAGTTCTCGACCACCATCGTATCGGCGGTTCTCTGAAATCCACGCAGCCGATTCGCTTTATCAACGAACCGCTAGGTTCGACTTGTACGCTCGTCGCTCGTCAATTCCGAGCCGCCGGCTTGACCCCATCCGCTGGGATCGCCCTGTGTATGGCTTCGGGAATTATCTCAGACACACTTTTCTTGCGTTCACCGACGACCACTGTCATCGACAAAGAAATCTTGGTTTGGCTAGAGGAATTATCCCAAGTTAATTTGCAGCAGTATGCGAAAGAGTTCTTTGAAATCGGTTCGGCACTACGCAATTGTGCACCTGCGGAGGTTGTTCGCGAGGACTGTAAAGAATTCACAGAGCACGGGATCAAGTTCTCTATTTCTCAGATCGAAGAAACCGGTTTCGACTTGTTCTGGGACCGCAAAGATCAGTTGCGAGAAGCATTGGAAGAGTTGTCCCAGCATCAACGGCTCGACTTCTGTGCGTTGCTCGTTACCGATGTTGTTAGCAACGGGTCGTTACTGCTGCTCTCGAAAGAGTCGGAAGCTTGGGACGAGATCAACTATCCTTGCCTAGATCGCGGGCTCTACGAACTGCCAGACGTTGTCAGTCGCAAAAAGCAGTTGCTTCCTCTGTTAGCACAAGTGCTCCGTGGAGCAAACTCCTCAAACTCACCGACACGTTAACGATAAGCCTGTTTGCGATAAACCTCGATCTCGTAGGGACCCAAAAACATCAGCAGAATCGCTTGGTCTGCCGCATAATGCAGAAAGACATCTTTGAGGAAGTAGTCCTCACCGGGCCATGGGTAAGCAAAGATGATGGAAAAGTCGTCGACTTCAAGCGACTTCTCTTCGTAGACACTCGGAACTTGATGGAACAGCGAAGCATGGTTCGCTTGTCGCTTGGCCAACCGTTCGGCCCCTTCCGGAAGAAAATTCCCCTGCCAGATTTCGGCTGAGATCTCACGTTTTCGGAGGAAGGATTGAGCGCGTTGAACCAAAAACGACTCCGCTTCGATTCCGATCGCGTCCCAACCAAGGCCGGCAGCCAATGCCGTGACAATTCCAAACCCGCATCCCCACTCGCAGAAAAGTTTTCCGGGAGCGAGTTGTTGCTGGTCGATCGCAAGCATCGCACGATATACATCGCGGAAATCGCAAGCGACATACTGTTCGATCGGCTTTCGATGCCATTGATCCCAATAAGCTTGCAGCAACGCATCTGCATCGGAAAGCAACGCTTCGACGTCTTGCGGCAGGGGAAGGTCGCTGTCCCAGTCCAGAGGAACAAGCTGCAGCTCTGCACCGGCATCCTCCCCGGTTTTTCGTTTCCCTTGCGTTGAATCGCCCAAGTTCCTCGTTACCTTTTCGCTAAGTTGCAAACTCAATTCCGGCCCAAATCAATCTCCGGGCAATTCAATCTTGAGCCTTTTCGGGATTCCCTTCGTCTGTTGCTTGCCCATAGACTCTGCCCAAAATAGAATCATTTCCGCCCGGACGTTACGGTCGAATCCCACCTATCACCCTTTATTCTAACTCAGTCCTATGCGAACCACCAATCGTCGTCAATTCCTCTCTGTTGCCGCTGCTTCCACCGCGATCGCGGCTTCTTCGCAATGGATGAAATCAAATCAAGCGATTGCGAGTCCTCTCGCCATAGCCGAACCCTTCAAGATTTCGTTGGCACAGTGGTCGCTACACAAGCCCCTGTTCGCAAAAGAAATCGACAATCTTGACTTTGCCAAAGTCGCCAAGGAACGCTTTGGAATCGAAGCGGTTGAATATGTTAATCAATTCTTCAAGGATAAAGCGAAGGATGCGACTTACCTTGAAGAAATGAAGAAGCGAACGAGCGATCTTGGGGTGACGAACGTTTTGATCATGGTTGATGGCGAAGGGGGTTTGGGAAATAGCGACCCAGCCAAGCGAACTACTGCAGTTGAGAATCATTACAAGTGGGTCGATGCCGCCAAGTTTCTCGGTTGCCACTCCATCCGCGTAAATGCTGAAACTGACAAACCATACGAAGAAGGCTCGAAGCTTGCGGCGGATGGTTTACGCCGCTTGTCGGAGTATGCCAAACCTCTCGGGATCAACGTGATCGTCGAAAATCACGGTGGCCTAAGCTCCAATGGGAAGTGGCTTGCAGAAACCATCCGTGCCACAGGGATGGAGAACTGCGGAACCTTGCCAGACTTCGGGAACTTCTACGAATATGACCGCTATCAAGGTGTCACCGATTTAATGCCTTTGGCAAAAGCCGTCTCTGCGAAGAGTTATGACTTTGACGAAGCCGGAAACGAAACCAAAATCGACTTTGCCAAGATGATGAAGATCGTCTTGGACGCAGGCTATCACGGTTGGGTTGGAATCGAATACGAAGGTTCGAAACTAAGCCCAGATGATGGGATCAAAGCAACCAAGAAATTGCTCGAGAGCATTCGTGCCTCGGTCGCTGCGAAGTAACTTGAAAAGCAATGCAATGACGACTAGAAAGTGTTCGGAGAGATTGCAAAGGTCTCCCGAACACTCTTGAGGATTCTCGCTGCAAGGGTCTCGCTCGGTAAATCAAAACGAACCGAGCACCTACCTCCTCGGATAAATTCTTGATTAAATTCTTGATCCGTAGAGTCGATTTGAATTCGCACCCGGTATACAGGAGGGTCGGATCGCAAGTGTCCCTCTTCATTTCTTTCTAAAATGAAGTTCGGGTCATCTATCAGATCGTCAGGGAAGATTTCCACTGGATCTCTTGCAATTGATACGATAGTTCCCGGCAGCGCGCGATTCGGATAAGCGTCCGATAGGAAACGGACGGATCGGCCGGTCTGAAGGTGTCGCAGGGTCGACATCGGAACCAGTACGATTGCTTGCGACTCCCCTGGAACTTCGAACCAGCCAAGCAATTGTCCGCGTTGTAGTCGCAAACCGAGGTTGCGTTCCGAAACGACTGGTTCGAATTCCCTCGTAGCACCACCTTGTTGGAACCCCGTGGTTACCCAAGCATCTTTTGGGATGAATACACCGTCGTTCGGTGCAACGAGATCCAGTCGACTACGTTCTTCCCTTAGCATGTCACGCGTCGCCGCAGATTCTTTGAGCAATTGCTCGACGGTTGGGATTTCACTAATAACGGATTCATCAACCGATTTGGCTTGCTCTAAAATCCTCAATCGCTCAACGAGCAACTGATGTTTGTGCTCGGCCTGAAGGACTTCCAGTTCCAGTTCGCTATTGCGTAGCCGTAGCACCGTTTGCCCTGCACGGATTGGTTCCTTCCAATTCGCCACTTCGGTCAGTACGCCATGAGAGGCTGCATACATCGGGACGCTATTGGTTCGCTCGACGTAACCGCGGTGGACTAGACGATGTGGCAGAGGCCAAAATAACGCTGCAAACCCAAGTCCACCGACCACAAGGAGAAAAGCAAATAACCTTTTCCAAGAGATCGGCTCGCGAGCGAATAGCTCCGCGAGCACAGAGTGAGATTGATTGACACTTCCGCGGAGTAAGCCAAACAGCATGACACAAGATAGAAGTAGAAACGGGACCCCTAAGCCCATCGGAAGTAGAAACCGCCAAAGGAACAAGAAGATTCCGGCCAGGACCAAACCACGATACGCGATCGAAGCGATCGCAAAGGGGATCAGCCACCGTAGAGGAACGTCATACTCTTCTTGACGCAACGCACGCCCGCCGAGCAAGGCGATGAATCCTTGCCATATCGCCTGATTGGCTTGAGCTGCCAAGTTAGGGGCGCGGAGGAGGTCTGACAAGACAAAATAACCATCGTACCGAAAGAGTGGATTTGCATTCAGAATGAATGTTCCGACGGTGCACATCAACCACATGCCTCCACCGAGCACGTGCCAGAGTCCAGTGGGATAGTTCAAAAACATCCAGCCTCCGAGGATGGCCAAGATCAGTTCAAAATAAACACCAGCAGCGGCGATTCCCGCACGTTGCCAGCGAGACTGCAGTTTCCAACTGTCTGTCGTATCGCAATAAAGACAAGGTGTGAAGCAAAGCAAAAGCAGTCCGATTTCTGCACAACGTACGCGCAAGCGAACACAGGCAAGGTAATGACCAAATTCGTGAAGAGACTTGGTAATCATGAGTACTGCAGCAAGAACCAGCCACCGATCTCCTTGGATTTTAGATAAGTCGTACAGCAGTTCCTCCGGACGGCTTAATACCTTCATCAGTACTAAAAAACTGACGCAAGCAAGCAGGGTGATTACGGTAGCGACGACGGCTGGTGCAAAACACAACGCTGCCAATATCTTGGCCCACAAACCGTCGATTCCCGGTCGTAACAACGGGATGCGGATGGAGAGTGGATTGGAAATCCAGGACTTCCAAGATGCCCCGCGATGGGATGAGCCATGCCGAGTCTGCATTTGTCCCGTGGAAATTCGCAGTGAGGGGGGCGTTTCTAAGAGCTCGGCGCGGAGTAATTTTGACAAGAACATCTCAAGCCATTCTGGGCTTGGTGGATCATTGGCGGTGTGATTTTGGTTTCGTCGAAGGATTTCACCGGAAGCTCTCGAGCCATCGAGTTGTAGTGCAAGTTGATGTTCAAGTGCATTGAAGTAGAAATAGGTGTTGGAGATTGGGTCCAACACAACCCACCGTTCCGAGTCCCGAAAGGGAATCCATCGCAAGTCCTTCCGAAGCCGCAAGCATAGGGACTGAAGGGGGAAGGGGATCGAAGCAATTGGAGGAGCGATGGTACTCATTCGGACGAAGCAGCCTCGATTGGTGCTTTACTCGTGAACCAAACACTTGGCCGTAGACCTGGCCGAAGTTTGCCCTCGGAATTGTCGATGTCTAAAAATACGCGTACCTGAGAGTTGATTGGGTTGACTTCAGGACTGATAAATACCAGTTTCGCAGTCGTTCTCATTTTTTTCCCGGCAACAACAAGCTCGACGAATGCATCGCGATCTAGAAGCTCCAGATCTGCTTGCTCCGCCTTGAGAAAGCCTTCGATCCTCAAGCGGTCGATTTCGACGATGCGCACTGTTACAGCACCCGGTTCGACCCACTCTCCTGTGCGCTTCTCCACCGCGACAACCATGCCGGAGACGGGAGAACTGATGGTGTGTTTACCGATCAAATCGACCAGTTGTTTATGCTCGATTTCGCTCTTGGAGACTTCGAGTCTCGCGATCTCTTTCGCAAAACGAGCGCGTGCGACCTCTAATTCAGCTCGGTCGCGCACAAGCTTCAATCGCTCAACTTCGACCGCAGGATAAACGTCACTAACCACTTTGTTCGACTCGATGGCTCGGTCGTATTCATTCTCTGCAACCGCAAAATTTTTCTGAGCCAAGTTGATGTCGATAGTGTTTTCGAGATTCTTCTGGGCAACGTCCAATGCTACTTTGGAACGTTCGAGTTGTAGCTCGGAGCTCTGGGAATCGATGGTTCCCAAAGATGCTCCGACATCAACGCGATCCCCTTCCCGGACATGAACCATCTTCAGCACACCAGAAACTTGGGCGGCCACAGAGGTTACCTCCACCGTTTTTAGAACCGCACCGTCGATCATGAGTTTCGAATCGGTTCCCTGCTCTACGATTCGCTCCTCGGCGTCGGTCGATTCAATTCCCTTAGAAGTGGGCTGTTTAATAGACGGCTCGTTGGAAGGTAAACGATTTGTAGCTGAGGACGTGGCGGAAGATGTGTTCTGTGCATGGCTGTTCGCAGATGCCAAGCCACCGACGATCACCGCAAAAATAATAGTTAGAATTGTCTTCATGGAATGGACTCTTTTGATTGGGACGAAGACGCAGTGGAGGGCGAGGGATTGGAAATCGTGTTTTGGTAAGAAAAAGACGGAAGCCAAAAGCGTTTTTGAAGGAACTCGATGAGTGGACGACTCCAAACGTACCAAACAGGACGTGTTCCGCACGGGATCCTCGCGAATGTTACCGCATTGAGGGCTGGCTGCGCTATCGAGCCCTCTGGGATTGTAGCAATGGCATTGCGATGGGAACCGCGATTCGGATGCCAAGTAACGTCGCTACGTATTGAGTTTAGGGTTGCTGCTTGCTGAATAGAAGTTCCACTTTCGAGTCCCCATTGAATCGAAATCGGCCCTTTTCGAAGAGCTTGCTCAACAATGCCGCTGTCGCGATCGGGAATCGCAAGCTGTACTTGCCAAGGCCCGTCAGTGGCTGCGATTCGAAACAAAGTGTCGCCGCGTTGCAACGGACGATTACGCAGTTCGCGTTCTAAATCATTTGCAATCACGACACCCTGTAATGGAGATCGCAATAGCAACTCGCTCCGCTCTTCTTCCAAAAACCGTAACTTCTCAGCCGCTTGGAATTGCTGCGCATCGATAAGCTTGAGTTCCGATGAGATCCGTATCTGGCTTGGAACGTCCGATGAGCTGTTCGTTAGTTGGTTCACAGCAATGCGCAGTCCATCGCGTTTCTCCTCAAGTGCTCGAATCTGTCCAAGCACCTCTTCAATCTGCAAGTCCAAGTTTGGGGAGCGTAGTTGAATCAGAGGTTGGTCGATGCTGACGGTTTCTCCGTCTCCGACGAAAATTGTGTCGATAAGGGAATCCAGCGGCGCATGAATGTATCGCTGTTTCGCTGGCTCTAAGACCCCTTCGGCTTGAATCGCAAATGGGTAGGGGAGCAAGCTAATTCCCAAGATGGAGGCTAGTAGTATCCCTGTGACTAGAATGCTCGACTTCAAACCACCCCTGGTGGGGCCCGAAGCACTGCTTATCGCTTTGGCTTGCGCTCCCGGGGGAACTTGAAGCCATCGCCGTTGTTGTTGCCAAGCCTGCTGGAGAATCGGTAAAGCGATCGCAACACCCTGAGCACGATCTACAATGCCGACTTTGTTTTCCCATTCCACTAGGATCCCAAAGAGGGGTACCCCCGCGTGGGAACTTGCTCCGTTCGATTGAGAAACTTCACAGGGCAGAAACAGACTTAAACCCTGGCCGCTGTTGTCGGGGGATTCGGAATTGACTTGTAACCACTGTGGTTGTGACTTCAAAGCCACCGACTCGATTCGTTTCTCGAGGTTGATTACTGTCTCAGAGCGAGGGTCGACTCGTGTTGTGCCGCTACAAGCGATCATTTTGCTGCGTTCGTACAACGATACCCGACTTGCGTGCACCGCTTCACGCATCCCCTCTACGAACACCCGATCGACCGTCGCCATTCCGGTCGCTTCGGAAACCTCCGAGGCGCGTCGTAAAGTCGTTCGAACAACTCCGTCGGTACGACTCACTGAGACCGCCATCTCTCGAACCTCGGCGATTTCCCCTAACGCATTGAGTAGGTTACGTGTGCGGTTCGATGGACTGGCCGTAGCGGAATTTCGACTCTGGATCGCTAAAAGCAGGGTTGGCCGATTGCTGGGGAATCGCGTAACGAACCATTGTCCGTCATTGGAGCTCAATGGTCTTGGGTTTGCTGCCGCGTCGGCAGAAACAGGGGCGATTGCTTCTTCAATTTTAGACAGTTCACTTGCCAAAGATCGCTCAAGGACCGGTGCACCACGCTGCATAAGGATCCAAGGGGGGGATTCTACCGTAGCGATCAATGCAGTGGTCGGATCGAGCAGTGCTTCAGTTGCATCGAGAAGCTTCGAATAGAACTGGTGCTCCGGATCGCCGCGACGAGCAACATTCTCGAGTTCGTCGAGGATGGCGTCCGTTTTTTCCAGTGAGTAAGCGTTCATCGAAGAATGATAGCAAAACAGAAATACAAGAATGGAAACGATCTTTAACGCGGACTAAAGGACTGATCGGACGCAAAGTTAGCTGTGGCGTTGAATTTCAAAGGAATCTTCTATGGAACCTTGCACTATGTATGAAGCTTAACGAGTTTTTCGGTCGAAACAATCAACAGTGTTATACCGGATGTAGGGATACAGTGAAAATGAACATACGCGATCCGAAACTCGAACCACGCCGGTGGGGGAAGGTATTCCTTGGCTCCCGATGCAATCCATCGGCAGATCGAGGATCGTTGATCCTGACTCGGCAACGACCGAAGCTCTATGATGTTTGCTATGGTTTGATAGGTCTTGGGGGTCTGCGACGAGGTGTTGTTCTGTCCGCTTTACTGAGCGGCTTGGTGTTCCCGATTTTTTCTGTTGGGTGTTCGAAGACGAAGCCGTTCAAAGCCGGTACGGGTGCTTCGGCTGGAAACGTAGCTGGGTATTTGTCGCAATTGGACCGTTCGGATGCTGTTTCCAGTGACTGTATGCCTGAGTATCGCGAATCGCTTGGGCCAATGGAGTTGGACGTCACCGCCCTGACGCCAGAGCGTCTACGCGCGATGTCGTTGCAAGATTGTATTGCATATGCGGTTTCGAACTCGAAACTGATGCGAGACCTAGGGGTAACCGTTTTGCGGTCTCCTGAGGCATTAACGACGACGCTTGATCCTGCCGTGGTGTATACCGATCCTCGAATCGGCGAAGAAGCAGCCTTAAGTGCGTTCGATGCAAATGCCTTCGCTTCAACAGCCTTTGACTACAACAACCGCGGTTACAACAATAACTTCTTCGGTCGCAATGGATTATTTCGGCAGGATTTGAGCACGACACAATTGGGGTTGAGCAAGCGAACTGCGACTGGGGCTCAGTATACATTGCGAGATGTGACGATATTCGATCGCAATAATCAACAGTCGAACCGCTTGGGACCTTACACTTGGGATACTTTCTTAGAAGCACAAGTACGCCAGCCATTGATGCTAGGAGCAGGTACCGACTTCAATCGTATCGCCGGGCCAGGTGCTCTTCCTGGCCAGCTCAATGGCGTTTTGTTAGCACGCGTGCGAACTGATATTTCGCTGGTCGACTTCGAACGATCGGTCCGCGATTTCGTCGCCGATGTCGAAAATGCTTATTGGGACCTGTATTTTGCGTATCGAGATCTCGAAGCGAAAACAGAAGCTCGCAACAAGGCATATGTCACGTATGAGTCGATCAAGGCCAGAGATCAGCAAGGCGTAGTTGGAAACAGCCAAGCCTTAGAGCAGTTTTGGCGATTTGAAGCTGACGTAGTGGACTCGTTGAATGGACGAACGATCGATGGCACACGGACCAACAATGGTTCGACCGGAGGTTCGTTTCGCGGTACAGGTGGATTGAGGGTTTGCGAAAGACGCTTGCGACTCCTCATGGGCATGCCAATCAATGATGCACAGATTATTCACCCAACTGATCAACCCAGCTTGGCCCTAGTCGATTTCGACTGGGAGACGTCGATCAGCGAAGCGATGACGCGACGCGAAGAGTTGCGAAGGCAGCGATGGGTGATCAAGCAACGTGAGCTTGAGCTAATCGCTAATCGCAACTTCCTCAAACCGCAATTCGATGCGATTGCTGCATACCGTATCCGAGGGTTCGATAATCAGTTCAACACGCCGTTAGATAATGACTTCCAAGAATGGTCACTGGGGCTCGATTATCTCAAACCGATCGGTTACCGGCGTGGAAATGCTGCTGTAAGAAATACGCAGTTGTCGTTAGCTCGGGAATCACAGATCTTGCTCGAGCAAGAGCGTGCGGTTCACTTTGGACTCAGCAACGCGATCAATGAAAGCTATCGCGCATATCGTAACTTGGAAATTCAAAAGCAACGCTTGGAAGCGGTCGTCGAGCAAATCAACGCGCTCAAGGAACGCATGAAGGAAGCGCGTGTCGAGCAAGTATTTGTGTTGCTCGAAGCGCAACGCCGAGGTCTCGATGCATTAATCCGATACCATCAGTCTGCAGTAGAATATCAGCTGGCTGTTCGTAATGTGCATCTCGAACGAGGGACGCTGTTGCCCTACTGCAAGGTCTTTTTAAATGAGTCCGCTAGCTCGGACTTTATCGTCAATGATGGCATCTCAAAACTACGCATGCATGACGGCCAAGTCAATCCGCCGGCGCGAGATCCTGTGATTGGAAAAACAGCGCCTTCGTATTTGTTACCTTCACCTAACGGTGCTCCTGAAGTACCCCACCTAGAATCGATCAGCGGACAACCTCCGATTTTAGAGGTTCCAAGGGATATGCCCGTCACTCCTGGTCAAGAACTACCAGGGAATACTCTGAAAACCGGCTTCGAGTAACAATCCAGCATAGCGAGGCCGAACGATAGCGTAGGTCGTATGGCTCATTCCATGCGGGATCAAAATACCAGAAATGTCGCTCGGTATCCATTGTCGCAATCCTCGCTCTGGTTTGCTTCCGATTAGCATCATCAATTTGCTCGGTTCATACCAAGGGAAAATGCCGAGTGGGTCGTGCGAACTCATACCTGTTGATAAAGGGTCGTCAGGCGATGCATTCATGGCAAAAGGCTTCGCGCCGAGATGAATCTGCTGCAAGAGTGCTTCTGGACTTACAGAAGTTTCGGACAGCAGAACGATCAAGCTATCCAGGGAGGCGAGCCGAGTAGCCCATCGGGATTGGCATGACTCGATCCAAGGTTTCCTTGCGATCGCCACCGGAGTGCAGCGAGCTTGGGAGTCCAAATTCGGAAACAGCGGGTAGCAAGGAAGGGTGGAGGGATTCTCCACACCGATCTTGGCGAAATTCGCGATTGCGAAGAAGCTGAGGTTGCCTAAAAGGCGTTCGTGAAAGAATGATGAAGCCGCATCGGACGCCCCGGGGCGATAGTAAAGGCGTTGAAAGTCATCGACGCCAGCGGGAATGCGACCCGGCGGATGGAACAACCGCAGGCATTGATCCGAAAAAAGTGACTCCAGTATCAAGTCCTGAGATCGCTCGGCCTTGGAGACTTCATGTTCGCTGGAGATATAAGAAGAGTTCTGAGAGTTCTCGCCAGGAGCAGTGCTGAATACGGAAGAGGAGCTTCGCATCGGCATGGCCGCGAAATTACCATTAACTGAACCACTTCGCTTCAAAGATACGGACGATCCGATTTGCGTCCCCCATTCCTCAGGTGTGCTTTCCCAAGCGACTTCAAAAGTGCTTGTGCCCGCTTTGACCGTGCTGGGATTCGTTAGTGCAAGTTCCGAAATTGCCTCGTCTTTAATCTTTGTTCCGTTGCGGCTGTTTAAATCTCGAATCGAAAAGTCTTCGATTCGATTGACAACCTCAAAGTGCTTGGACGACATGTATTGATCTTCGCAAGCGAGATTCGCTGCCGATGTTCTACCTACGACGCATACCTCACCTGGACGCAATACGACTCTCTCCCCCTTCTTGGGGCCATCTACGATGACGAGGATGAGATTGCGTGGCGCTTGACTCAAGATGCTACCGCCGATCTTGGGAACGAACATGAGACTCCTTCAGTATGGTCCAAACTACTTGCCAAGTCCAGTTTTTCAACTGTTAGCTGCATTCGGTTAAACATCGGATCCTACAATGGATTCAACTTTACATCCCTTTTGACCACATGCGTTGGGCTATTCCATTTAATCGTTTCATTTTTCCAAATCTGTACCGTAAACTAGCTCGCGCTTTCACTATCCTTCGAAAAACCCTCAAAAAACGCAAATCGAGGGCAATCCATTTTACCGATAATCGAAGTGAAGGGTGGGCTAGATCCCGTCGGTGACGTCGCCGAATTTCATCTGTTCCACCAAAAATACTTCGTCGCGGATGGTCGAATCATGAAGGTGTCTAGTCAAGTCAATCTTCGGAATACCGTGGCCGGCTCATGGATCCTTCTCGCCTTGGTTAGCCCCGGGCTTGGGCAAGATCCTGTGGCGACCCCCGCGTCCGGTTTCGCTCCAGCTGGATTTGTTCGGCTACCGAGCTTTCCTAAGGCCGGGGCGGAGGAAACCACAAACCAATTCGTGCGACCTGCAAGCTCCTTTACTTTAATCCCGCTACCAAGTTTGATGCTCCCAGCTCCTTCGGGGGGTATTGCCGAGCAGGAAGTGCCTGAAGCATCCCAACAACCGGCCGAACCAAAACAACTCACTCCCAACTCGGCTACCAACAAGACTGTTGGTAGCGATGCCCCTTTGGAGCTACTCTCCCTCGATGGTATCAAAAACCTTAATCGTCCCGTCAATCCGACCGAAATCTTTCAACGTTTTGACATGAGTCGTGTCGTAAAAAATCCTGAATCTGTCGCCTTGCTCCTCAAAAGGCCAAGTGACGAGGCAATCCCAGCCAGCCTGGACGCTCGCGATTACGGATTGTGGACCGACTCCGCGATTCTCTGGGATTCGCCGGCTTTCTGCCATAATCCCTTGTATTTCGAACAAGTCAATTTGGAACGCTACGGCATCGGCTACAACCGTCCCGTCAATGCTATCGTCTCTGGCTCCCGCTTCTTTATCGATGCGTCGTTGTTGCCAATTCGGATCGTTCAAACCCCCCACAACAGTTGCGCCTGCACCTTGGGATATCTTCGCCCCGGGAACTGTAATCCGACTTATAAATCTCATCCTTAAAGTCGTTACAACCAATTTTCTCTACCTAGGGCAACTTTTTTCGCCCTTCGATATCAAACGAATATCCAGTCCAATATCAATTGAACGGCCAGAATATCGTTGATCCATTCTAGTTGCATCTAAAATGGAATCAGTCGTTCCGGGCTGGCAGCCTATGCGCTCCTGCAAAAATCTATTTCTGGTTTTTCGTTGACTGGATGCCTGCCATGTTGAAGGCCTTTTCCAAACTGGCTTCAAAATCCCTCATCTCGGTTGTAGAAAAACAGCTTCGGAAACTGCGTCGAAAGGCCTTCGAGGCGGAGTTTGCTAGAGGCTTCCAGAAACTGGAACCACGCCGCGTCTTAACCGTCCAAGCTGTTTTCGATCCAGGTCTCGGTTCTCTGTCTGTCGATATCGCCGCCGGCGGGAACACCCAAGCGACCCTGGCCGGTTTGGACGCCAATCAGTTTTTTCTCGATACCGATGGGAATGCCCAGTTTGATCTTGGTTCTGATGTTATCGGTGATAAGTCCGCCCTTAAGTCTTTGGATATCCGCGGGGCAAATCTCGGTGAGTTCCTCTGGAAAGATCATTGGAACTCCAACTGGGGCTTGGACCGCATCACGGCTAATCAACTCGCCTCAATCACTCTCGATGTCGTAGGAAAAGTCCAAGTCGCCCAAGGATCGGTTTTGTCGGCTACAGACTCTGTTCAGTTGGTCTACTCCGGTGCTACCCCAGCACCCATCGATGCTTACCTGCAATTTGGATCGGACCTGCAAATCGAGTCTCTCGGAAATCCACTAGGTGCTGTTCTCAACACAGGCGTCGTACTTAATACGGGATATGAGTTTTCTGTCTCCGGTGCCCTCGACATTTCAGCGATCGGTGGAACCGTCTCTATAGGCAATCTGCAAGCATCCTCCTTGGAAGTCTTCGCTACAAAAGACATTCTCCAAGCTGACTCGGATGTGAGCGATTTCGATATTCAAGCCCAGCACTCGGTACTTCAATCGGAATCGGGTTCTATCAATGCTTCAATTCGTGGAGAGTTGCTAGAAGCTTCCGCACTGGACTCGATTGTCCTGAAAACACAAATCAATTCTTTGACTGCTTCGGCTTCCAACGACATCTCTGTGTCCGAGCTCGATGGTCTGCGTTTGGAGCATCTGTTTACAACAAACAATGGTTCCATCAAAGTACAAAGCCTCGATGGGGATATCGAGGTTGCTCCCAGTCCAGTTCCAATTGTGACTGTTTTTGCCAGTGGCCAAGGGGACATTCTTCTTGAAACGGTCAATAGTGGAGAAGTGATCGTTAACGGTATCGTCAAAAGCGAATCAGGGCATATCACTCTGAACTCTGATTCATCGATGACTCTTGAGGATCGTTTGCGTACCTCCGCATCGGGCTCGATCCTACTGAGGTCCGACGAATCGATTACGATCGGTAACTTATCCACAGCAGGCGCTCGCTTCTCGGCTCAAGCTGCCGGCGACATTTTTATCGGTAGCTTGAATGCGGGTGCAGGTTTGGTCTACCTCGAAGCCGGAAACAATATTTCCCGTTCAATCTCAGGTAGTGGTCAGATCAATATTACCGCCCTAGGCGCTTCTTTAGTCGCCGGTGGTGCGATAGGAGATGCGGATCCGACGAACTTGATCAACGATCTGAATCGCAACGCAATCACCACCGAAATCGCAACGGTTTCCGCCCGCGCTGGAACGGCGATATACCTGTTTGAACGAACGGGTTTCACCGTCGATCGCATCGAACATGCAATTTCCCAAGTGAACTTTGATGCAGCGACTAATTCGAACACACTTGCGTTGGAAGACGTCACAACGACGAACAACGGGCCGATCAAGCTGCTTACGCTCAACGGAGATCTAGTGGTAAACGCTGGAACAGCGGGTACTTCGGGGATCCAAGCTTTTGGCAGTGGTGATATTCTTCTGCGTACTG
>JBEICB010000095.1:0-18899 GCA_040373655.1 Pirellula sp.
AAAGACACGCAGGACGTTGGGTTGGTTGGGAAGGTCGCGGGAGCCGGCACCGTAACCGATTGATTCGTATTTCATCGCGGGAAGGGGGCCGAAGTCATTTACGAGTTCTGCGAGTATTGCAGCTCCGGTTGGGGTCGTCAGTTCGAAGGGAAGCGTGGAAGGGGCGATGGGAATGGATCGGAGGAGTTCAGCGGTTGCGGGAGCAGGGATTGGGAATAGCCCGTGAGCGATTCGGACTTGACCGCACCCGGTGGGGACAGCGCTAGCGGATGCGTGTTGAATATCGAGTTGCACCCAGGCGATTGCGACACCGAGGATATCGATGATGGAGTCGATGGCACCGACTTCGTGGAAATGAACTTGATCGATGCTCACTCCGTGTACTTTGGCTTCTGCCTTTGCGAGTCGTTGGAAGATACGCGAGGCGAGTCGGCGGGGTGCTGAAGGAATTTTTGGGTGGTTTAACAGGTTGAGGATTGCTTCGAGGTTGCGGTGAGTAAGATCTGTCGGTATTTCGAGATGAAGTTTTTTAGCAGCGAGTCCGCATTTGCGTGTAGGCAGTAGTCTAAGTGATGCTCCGAGTTCAAGGGCATCGATGGCGTCTTGGATGGGTTGTAGGGAAGCGCCGCAATCGAGGAGGGCGGCGAGGGTCATATCGCCACTGATACCGCTCGAGCAATCGAAGTAGGCCGAAGGCATGTTGGACTCGGGTGGGATGGGGGGATGTGGGTTGCTACTGTAGGATCAGGCAGTATTTGAAGCGGGCCGTGCTGGTGGAAAGTGATCGTATTCAACTCAGATAGTACTCAAAGGGGAGAGGTTCTCACAGAGAAGATTAGGAGGCCCCCCGAGCTTGGGGGAACTTTTTGCTAGCCTTTAGCGCTCCTATCCTTTTTGGTATTGCTAGCATTATCTAAAGGATTTGTTGGAATGGATCAGGGGGGAATCGGTGGAGTCTTCGAGGTTGGCATGGGAGTGGAAAGTTGCTATTCTCGGAGATTGGTGGAATATGGTTGGGAGTGAACGAAAGAGTTGGTTTCGAAGGCGAAGGAATGCCGGGGAATCGCGATGGGAAATCGAGCACGGAAGAGAGTCAATGCGGGTGAGAATCGTGCGCAGTTGTTGCGACAGGATTACTTAGAGCGTGGAGTGGGGGTTGTTCAGCACGGTGTCTCTGTTTTGATGCAGATGGCGCACATGATGGACGAGGAGTTTGTGTTGGCTGCGGAGCGGATAGCAGCGATGCGTGGTGGGTTGGTGGTATGTGGGATTGGTAAGGCGGGTTTGATAGGTCGCAAGGTAGCTGCGACTTTTTCATCGACGGGTACTCGATCGCATTTCTTACATCCTTCCGAGGCATTGCATGGTGATTTGGGCTCGATTGGTCCGAATGACGTGGTGTTGGTTTTGTCCAATAGTGGGGCTTCGACGGAGATTGTGGATTTACTGCCGTACTTAGCGCGTCGTTCGGCGGCGATTATCGCGATAACGAGCAAGATCAACAGTCCGTTGGCCTTGGCGGCGGATATAACTCTTTTAACACCTGCTTGCATCGAAGCTTGCCGATACAACTTGGCCCCGACGGCTAGTACGTTAGCGATGTTAGCGTTGGGTGATGCTTTAGCGTTGGTGGTCAGCGAGATGAAGAATTTCCGCGAGGAGGACTTTGCAGAGTTGCATCCGGGTGGAGCGTTGGGTAGGCGGCTAGCGAGTGTAGACGAGGTGATGCGTCCGTTGGGAGAGTGTCGGCTTTGTCATCAATCGTTGAGTATACGGCAGATGTTGGTGGAGACTTCGCGACCAGGTCGTCGAACGGGAGCGGTGATGATTGAGAATGACTCGCATGAGTTGGTTGGGATATTCACCGATAGTGATTTGACGAGATTTCTTGGGCAAGCGGGTGATCAGTCAGGTAGTCAGCAAGTTGGGGAAAAGGGTGTTGGGCTGACAGATTTGGAGCGACCGTTGCATGAGGTGATGACGAGTCGCTTTTCTGCGATACGAAGTGGAGCGAGGCTGACGGAGGCGATTGAGATTTTGTCGCAGCGCAAGATCAGTGAGTTACCGGTGGTCAATGGGATGGATCAACCGGTTGGGTTGATTGACATTACGGATGTGATCGGCAGTGGAGCTTGGGTGGGCAATGGGGACTGGCATGGGGAGGCTTGTGCCGAGCCCGGTGGTTTGGGGAGCGTTGGAGTGGCGGGGCATCCGCATTTGCGGATTTTCGGTGCTACGTTGTAAGTGTTCGTTGAGGATGGGCGGAGCGTTTTTGCGAGACGGCAATTTTAGCATTTCGGGGAGTAGACCGTTGACACATCGCGATTTTGAGGTGGCCAAGCCGATTCGATTGATTTTGAGTGATGTCGACGGGGTATTAACTGACGGCGTGATCACGATTGACAATGCTGGGGTGGAGAGCAAGTCTTTTCATGTTCGGGATGGGCACGGGATCAAGTTATGGCGTAAGGCGGGTTATGAGTTTGGGTTGCTTACTGCGAGGAATTCGCAGGTGGTGAAATTACGGGCGCAGGAGTTAGGTATTTCGTGGGTGCGTCAGGGGTATGCAGACAAGTTGCCTGCGGCGCGGGAGTTGATGCAATCGATTGGGGTCAGTCCGGAGGAGGTGTGTTACATCGGGGATGATCTACCTGATATTCCGGTGATGTTAGAGGTTGGTTTAGGGGTAACGGTGTCGGATGGTGCAGCGGAGGTCAAGCAGGTTGCGAAGTGGGTGATGCACAGTGGTGGAGGTCGTGGTGCGGTACGAGAATTGATTGAGCGGTTGTTGCAAGCGAAGGGGCGGTGGGAGGATTTGATTCCTGCGCGAATGCGATGATTTTTTTTAAGCATTACCTTCAAGTACTTTTACCATTGCTGGGGCTTTATAGCCTTTACGCGGTATTGGTAGTGCCATGGATTGAGCCAGAGGTTCACACTCAAGCGACGCGTTGGGAGTTTACCAGTGCGCCGAGTAAGTCTGGGGAGCAATGGTGGGAGGGATATTTCCGCGAGGATGCTTGGCAGCGTCAGAATCCACTGATGATCCAGAGGGATAAGACTTTATTGCTCTATCAGAAACGTGAGCAGTTGACGGACACGCGGTGGCGGTTCAGTCCATTGACGATCGTGGTTCCTCAGGAGGACGAGGGGGGGGCGAAGCGAGCGGTATTCATCGAGAATCCCAGGGGTGCGGAGATTCAGTTCAAGAGTGCCTTTGATTGGACATCGGGGCATCCTCCTCCGGTGGTTAATGGTCAGTTAAGTGGTCCGATCAAGATCTATTCCCCTGCGGATTCGCAGACGGGGCAGGGTGAGTTGTTGATTGAAACGGAGGATGTTCGAATCGACCGTCGGCAGATTTGGACGGACAAGCAGATCGCGATGCGATTGGGTGAGTCTCGGATTGAGGGGCGTTATTTATCGATCTTTATGGATCAAGATTTGTTAGCAGAGGCCGCACCGGCGGCTTCTGGGCGCGAGAGTGAGACACCGTTTGCGGGTTTAGATTATCTGCAGTTGTTTTATGTCGATCGCGTGCGGCTTGAGTTGCAGGATGGTGGATTGTGGCCCGAGGATGGTGCAAAGGGTGGAGGATTGCGTCCGGCTTTTGCTTCGTTGGATTGCAGGGGAAGATTTCAATTTCAGTTTCACCAGGCGCAGGCTACCTTCATGGATGGAGTCCATATGGAGCATGTGGTTGAGGGTAAGCCGGTCGATACCTTTGACTGCAACGAGTTGCGTTTGACGGTTGGGTGGAGGAAAGAAAGTGAGTCAGGCTCCGAGGGTAAGTACTCAGATGGAGCTTGGAAATTGCAGCGGCTGGAAGCATTGGGTTTACCTGGTCGAGACGCGAATGATCAGAGTCGGTGGATTAAGTTAGAAGCGCCTGGTATGGACGCGCAGGCGAGTGGACAGCATTTGGTGATGGATATGTTGCATGGGATGATAAGTCTAAGCAACGTATTGCCTGGTGCTGCACCAAAAAATTCATCGCGAGTATTCTTGAAGAGAGGAAATATTCAGGTTTCCTCGCCGAGCATACAGTATCAGAATCCTGAGATATTGAGCTCGGATCAGCGAGGTCAGTTTCAGCGGCTTGGATGGGTTTTAGCCGATGGGATTGGCCAAGCTCAGATCACTTCGGAGGAGGGCGAGTTATGGAATTTACGTTGGAGTAATCGGTTGACGATTCGCCCGCATGAGCATCGCGATTTGATCTCGATCGAGGGTGGGGCGAACATCAGCAGTTCTCAGCGAGGGCGGTTTGTGGCTGAGAAGTTACATCTATGGGTATTGCCAACGGATGGAGCATTAGCGGAGAAGTTAGGTCCGTTTTATGCGTCTGGTCAGGTACCGAAGTTTTTTCCGGATGCGATTTCGGCGCAGGGGCAAGTGATTGTCAATGCTCCGGAGTTTAATGCGCAAGTGGAATCGATGGCGGTTCGTTTTAGGCATTTGGGGCCGCAGGAGGCGATGAATGCAGGGTATTCGATTGCCGATGCGATGGTATCACCAGCGGGTGGTGGGTCAACAACGGGTAATGTGAGGTCAACAGCACCGGGCTCTGGTGCCCTGGTTTCTGGTGGTAATGGTACGGATGGGGTGGGTGTTTCCGGTGTGATTGCGCCTCCTTCGTTGGGTGGTGCTGGGGTGGGTGCGGTTGGAGGAACAAAGACGGAAGGAGTGGGCAAGGGGCGTGGAACGCCGATGAGTGTAACTGGCAAGACGTTGGAGACCGACATCCTGCGAGTCGGGAGTCAGAGCATTTTGGAGAATCTTTCCCTCGACGGTAACTTTACGTTGACACGGGAGTTTCTGTCTGAGGATTCGCCTTGGCCATTGACTGCGACGGGTGATCGGTTGGTGATTCAGAGTGAGTCGACGGAGTTATCGAACGTGTACTTGGTGGGGCAACCAGCGAGGGTGGCGGTTGGTTCGGGATGGGTGGTCGCGAAGGAGTTGCAGTTATCGCAAAACGACCAGTTGTTTTGGATCAATCATCCTGGTGAGTTAGTTATCCCGCAGGAGGCTTTGGTGAGTACAGAGCCGACTGGGATTGGGCTGGGTAACGGGCTTGCGCCGGCGCAGGAAGGGGGTGCCTCGGGGCTTCAATGGCAATCACCACCGAGGGTTCAGTGGGGAGAGCGGATGACGTTTGACGGTCGGATTGCGCGTTTTGGTGGTGGAGTGAATCTGGACTGTCGTCTGCAATCGGACGCGAGCACTCTGTGGCACGTTTTGGCGACGTCCCGGACGATGTCGATGGATATGTCGCAGCGGGTCGCGTTTCAGATCCCGCGTGGTGGGGCGCAGTCGAAGGGCGAAAACGTTGTAAGACCTCAGGTGCAAGTGGTGCGGCTCGACGGAGAAGTTGACATCAAGGCTGTGCAGACGGATTTGGCAGGTATACGTCGTTCGGCGGAGAACTTGCAGGTGCCTCGGTTGGAGTTTCAGATACCGAGCCGAACTTGGATTGGGTATGGTCCGGGCCAGTTATGGACTCGACGACGGGGGGGAGATTCCCCATTGGGAGTAGCTGGTGGTGCTTCGGGTGCAAGTGTAGGTGGCGGCGAGGGTGGATTACAGTGTTTGCATTTGACATTTGTGGGTCGGATGGAGGGATCGGTGCCGCAGAGGATCGTTACTTTCTATGACAAGATTGCTGGGTTGATGGGGCCGATTGCGACTTGGGAAGATTTCGTCGACGTGCGCAATGCGGAGCGGTTGTTGTTGCATCAAAGCCGATTGATCTGTGACCAGTTAAATCTTTTTGATGCATCGAGCTTGAGTTATAACCAACAGCGGTTGAGCAATCCGAATGGAACATGGGAACTTGATGCGTTGGGAGCGGCGCAGTTGACGAGTCGTACGGATTCGGGCGAGATCATTTTAGATGCGAGCCGTATCGGGTATGGGGCAGCGCAGGATGCGGTACGGATCGAGGGATCGACGCAGCGAGCGGCAACGATTCGTCGTTTGGAGACTGAAGGTGCTGCTGAGGGTGGACAATCGATCCAAGTTTCCTCAGCTTCGATACGATTGAAGACGGGGCAGATCGATGCTCAGATTCGCAAAATCGAAGGTGCATTGCCAAATACAATGCAGCCGTTGGGGGGGCCCAAGCCTTCGAGTCCGGATGTGTTGCCATCGGCGCGCGATTTCAATCCATTTACGCCCCGTTCTGGTGGTGGATTGCCTGGGCCGCGATAGATTGCGAGGTGTGGGTGGTATTTTTCGTTGATCGATCGTCCGTATAACGAAATCACGAGTACGCCTTCGGCTGACTGCTAAACGAAATCGCCGCTCTACTTTGCGTCTGTGCGTGAGATATCGGCGCAATGGTGTGTTCCGCGGTCCGTTGTTTGAACCGCACGCATTGATTGGATAGAGCTTGATGGATCCTGTGCGGTTGATGATTGATTAGGTGGGACCGCTGCACATACCCTAGGGTGCTACAGTCTGGTTTATCTGTATTCAACCATCGGCTTACAGGTCATCCCCTTCCATCGACAGTGGTTCCATGACTTTCGTGTTTCGCTCGACCGCGATAACGACGGTTTGTTCGTCGACGCCGTCGCGGCTTCGGGCGGTTGCCGGCAGGACTTGTCGACGGTCCGGGAATGGGAGTCGCACGGAGAAGGTTCCGTCGGGTTTGACTTTAACCGGTTCGGATCCGATCGAGACGTGTGCATCGGGGTGGGTGGAGCCGAAGACGACAAGTTCGGCTTCGACATCGAAGTGGAATTGGCGTGGTTTTCGCAATCCACCTTCGGCGCCGCTACCGAATTGAGAAAGGACATCGAGGTCCATCGTGCGGCTGAGTCGATCTTCGAAGACATCTGCGAGTTCACCTTTTTGGGTTTCATCGCCATACCCGCCGCTCATTGCGTAGATTCGTTCCGCATCTTTTGCGATATCGGCCCAATGGTCGTCGAGTGCACCTTTGCCGCTCGGGGCAGGTGTCGTGACGGTATTGCTACGGACAAGTTCATAGAATCGGTTTTGACCGGTTCGGTATCCCATGAGGACTTGGAAGCGTGAGGGGGGGGAGTCTACATCGATGTACCAGTTGCGAACACCGCCGTGGATTTCGATTTCGCGGTGGACATTTTCCGAGCTTTCGGTCGTGCCGCTATCTTCGAATTTAAGAAGTCTCAGGACAGGTTTCACGGAGTGCCATTGATCGGCGAGAGCGGCTTTGGCCCTTTCGACCGCTTGTCGACTGATATCCCAATGTGCGTGGATCCAATAGGGATCTCGAACCATAAGGACGATTCGGTCTTCACCCTTGGGAGCGGCAGCAACTGGGGTGATTGGCGTTAAAGTGCGTTTCGGAGGGGTTTGAGCGAGATCTTTTCGAAGCTCTTTTTCAGCGTGAGCGGAACGGATCTTTTCGACGATTTTCGGATCGGTATTCGTTTTAGGTGGAGGGGGAAGCTTTGCTGCGACCGGTTTCGCCTGGGAAACCATTTTTTGCGGAGCTGAAGCGGCTTTCGGTGGGTTAACGATTTTTGCGGCTACGATTTTCGTGTTCGCTACCCCTGATTTCGGGGGGGCTTTTGCAGCGGGCTTGGCAGCAATTGGGGATTTGGTTTGAGGGGGCTTTTTGGCGGATGCTGTGGAGGTTACCTTCAGGGCTTTGGGCTTGTCAGCAACGGTCGTTTTCTTCGGTGATTTCACGGCTTTTTCAAGTTTGGTAGGCTTTGCAGACTTCGCGGGCTTGGCCGGTTTCACGCTAGCTGCAGGCTTGTTTTTGTCAGTCTTTTTAGCGGTTTTTTTCAATGAATTCGCTTTCTCGCCGTGGGAGGGCTTAACTGTGGAAGACTTAACTGTGGAAGACTTTGCTGTGGAAGACTTACCAGTGGAAGCCTTTGCGGTGGAAGCCTTTGCGGTGGAAGCCTTTGCATTGGAAGGCTTTGCGTTTTTCTTGGCCAGTGATTTATCGGCTGCGGGTTTTAGAGAAGGGGCGGCCGGTTTCTTGGCAGGGGCTGTTTTTTTGGGGGAGGGGGGCACCGGTAGGCTCCTAGGTGGGGAAGTTGGTCTCAAGGAGGAAAAATCGAGGGAGTCGTCAGGACCTTAGGATCACAGTATGCTTTGATTTGTTAGGATTTCTACTTTATTTTTGGTAGGAACCAAGGGGTAGTTGGGCGGGAGCGTCGTTACAGGCGTACGAAAAGGGTGAATCGGATGGATGGAAGGAAGGGTGGCCCGAGTTCACGGGTTCGAGGTGCGAATGTTGCGATTGCTGCGTTGTCGCGGGTTCTTGCAGTGCTTGTGCTTTCCTTGGGGATTGCGGGTTTGGGTTCGTTTCTCGACTCTTGGTTAGGCACAAAGATTTGGCTTACGGTGGGGATTGTCTTGGCGATGCTATTCGGCATCACCAGCCTGATCTTGGTTTCCAAGCTCTCGGAGTTGGATGCCAAGCGTGCGAAGGAGAGTGGCGTTCGGGAGCGCGAAGGTTCGCAGGGGGAGTAGTTGGTTCCCGAGGGGCCCGAGGGTAATGGGATAGGTTTCGGCGACAAAGTCATATAGCGGCGTTTTACGGCGATAGGTGTTCAGCGATTGTCAGATGAACTGGGAAATGAGCAAGGAGAATTTAGGCAGGCTCGAGTGGGTGAGTCTACGACTGCGCGTGTGCGTGGCGGGGTTAATTGGGAGGGGCATGAGGGGGAGCGATTGGGTTTAATACGCCAAGATTGGCAGATCTTCGGTGGAATCTCGATGCTGTGTTTGGCCGGATTATTTACGGTTCACTACTTGCGGCATGGAATGCTGAGTCTTGGGCAGCAGGAATTAGCGTTACAGCTCTTTGTATTTGGAGCGATTTCAGGGGTTACCGGGTTTGCGTTTGTGTTGCGACAAGGGTTATTTATCCCAATGAATCCGGTGGTATCGACGCTCGGAACAACGGCATTGCGGTTATTGACAGTCCTTTTTGTCGTGGGGATAGCAAGTGCGACAAAATGGAACAACAGCAATTCTTTCGCCACTTTGATGCTGGGGTGTTATTTTATTTTTCTGCTATTAGAATCCTGCTTGTCGGTTAGGTGGTACTCCGCTTGGCGAAGAATTGTCCACGACCGACGTATTCCCTCCTAACTCCGCACTTCTCTGATTCGAAACGCACGATGGCTTCGGACATTCTCCACATCAAAGACGGTTATTACTTTGAAGTGCCCCGCTTTTTATGGCGTAGTAATCGCCAGAAGGCCTCGGACTTCCCTGATTGGCTAGTGCGATTGGATCCTGATTTTCAGCACTGGCAAGCGGATCAGTTGGTTGGGCAACTTAGGGAGGCGGGTGTGAGCGAGGGTGCTCTAGGTGGTCTGGTAGAGGCTTGGCAAGAATGGCAGCACAGCAACCACAAGAATGAGGGATGGCCGTTGCATGCGTATCTAGAGAAGATTGTCTCGGATGCGAAGAGCAAGGCGGGGAAGTGGGTTTCTAAGAATGCACCTGGTGCGACTGATCCATTGAAGGCATATTTGGCGGCGCATCCGCAGGTTGAGCAGCCTTGGTTTTTTGATTTTGTGGGGAGTGCAGAAGGTCAAAAAGCGTGGGATGGCATCAAGGCGAAGATGGCACAAGCGTCGGTTGTGGATGCTTACGAGAAGGAGCATGGTGAGGATTGGGGTAAGGAGAAGATTGACTCCTACAACAAGAGTCTTGATGGGAAGGTTTTGATACCGCAGCCGTTTGGGACTTTGCGAAATGCGTACCAAGCCGAATCAGGCTTTTGTCTTTCGCGTTACATGATCATTGAGTTGGTTGTTGCTTTGTTGCTCTTCTTTGCATTTCGCTGGTTAGCCAAGCGGATGCAAGCGAGCGATTCGCCGAAGGGTAAGGCTTGGAATTTCATGGAAGGTTTCGTTCAGGCGGTGCGCAACAATGTGGTTGTGCCAGCGATGGGCGAGCATGATGCGGATCGGTTCATGCCGTTTCTTTGGACGATTTTCTTCTTTATTTTGGGTTGCAACTTGATGGGGATGGTTCCATGGGTTGGATCGCCGACGGCTTCTTTGGGGACGACTGCCGCGTTAGCGGGGTTGGTTTTCTTGGTGGGGTTGATTTTCGGTGTGAAGGCGTTTGGGGTTGTCGGTTATTTGAAGAATATTTGCCCGGAGTTGGGATTGCCGTGGTATTTTGCATTTTGGGTAGTGCCATTGTTGTGGGTCATTGAGTTCGCTTCGTTGTTTATCAAGCATGCCGTGTTGGCGGTGCGGTTGTTGATGAACATGGGTGCGGGCCACTTGGTGTTACTTGGTATTCTCGGGATTGGGATCAGTGTTCCAGCGGCTCTAGGGTTGAGCACCGGTGGTTGGATGGGTGTAGCTGGGATATCCGTGATCGGTACAACGATCTTGAGTGTGTTGGAAGTGTTTGTCGCCTTTTTGCAAGCTTACGTATTCACGTTTTTGGCAGCGTTGTTTATCGGAAGTGCGATTCATCATCACTAGTTGATTGGGTTCGCCATTGGGTGAAGTTGGTGTCGGCAGGTGGTGATGGGTAGGTTTGGTACTGTATCAGTAATTTCCTCTGCGGAAGCGCAGAATTTCGTTCCTCTTCGTTTGGATTGAGAGACCGTCGAGTCGATCTTCAAGGAGAATAGTAAAGTGATTAATCTCGTGCGATTTGGTTTGGTATTCGCTGGTGCCATGTTGCTTATGTCGGTTCCAGCAGCGGCGCAAGATGCGGCTGCAGCGGGTGGCAACATTCCTGGTGCTATTGGAGCGGGTTTGGCTGTTATCGGTGCAGGGTTGGGTATTGGTTTCTTGGGCAAGGGTGCGGTTGAGTCGATCGCTCGTCAGCCTGAGTCGTCTGGTACGATTCAAGTTGCGATGATTATCGCGGCAGCTCTGATTGAAGGTTTGGCGTTTTACGCCGTGTTGGTTTGCTCGCAACAGAACCCGTTCGCAGGTTAGTCTGCGGGGGTGTTCGGTCGAGTGTAGTTAGTGCTCGGTTGATCGCGTTCAGGAGATGCAAGTTGTCCTGGAAGTGTTCGGCTAGGTGCTGGGTTCGGATTATGGTGAAGCGATTGTCTGCGAGTTCGAGCATTGATCGGTTGGATTAGTTTCCGATCGGTTGGTGTTGCAGGCGAGCAGAGGTCGTGGAGTTATGTTTCCGAGTTGAGAGAGAAGAAGCGTTTAGGTTGGATTCGAAAGGCATGATGAAATGATCACGCGAATGCGAAGCGTAAGTGCTTGGATGGTGGTTTGGCTTTTGGTTGGTTCGCTGAGTGCGAGCGCATTCGAAGGTGCAGACAAGGGGCATGGTTCATACGACCCGACCCACGGCTACGCATCAGCGGAGAATGAGTCCCTTTTGGATTTCAAGACAGACAAGGCATTGTTCACCGGCTTGGTCTTCCTGTTGCTTTGTGGCGGGTTGTACTTAGCGGCTTGGAAGCCGATTTCGCAGGCTTTGGAACGGCGCGAGACGACGATTGCGAATCAGATTGCGGATGCTCAGCGTGCTTCGGAAGAGGCGAGTGCTAAGCTGAAGGAGTATGAGGCGAAGTTAGCGGACGCGGCGGTGAAGGCTCAGGAGTTGGTAGTACAGGCGAAGCGTGATGCGGAGTCGGTAGCAGAGCGGATTAAGACGGATGCTCAAGCGGACGCGGCGCGGATGCTCGACCGGGCGAAGAACGAGATTGAGACAGCCAAGCAAGCGGCGTTATCGGAGCTTTCCACGAAGAGCACCGATTTGGCGTTTGGATTGGCGCGGCGAGTGATCGGACGCGAAGTCAACGCGGGAGATCATCAAAAGCTGATCAGTGAAGCTTTGGGGCGATTGCCGAGCGGCAACTAGGACTCGAGTGAAGGCTTAGTGCGACGAAGGCTCTAATAGGCGAGAGCGACAGGATTGATCGATGTCTGAACAAACCAAAAAAATACCGACAGTGTTCGATAGCGAAGAGCAGCATGTAGGAGAAGTCTACGCGCGAGCTTTGCTCGGTGCTGCTCAGAGTGCGAACAAGATCGATGCGGTGGTCGAGCAGCTCGAATCGCTGGTTGTCGATGTCTTGGACAAGAACCCGAAGATCGAGTTGGCTTTGGCCAATCCGAAGATGTCCGTCGAGGACAAGTGGAATTTGATCGATCGGGTTTTTGGTGGCAAGATGGAGCCGACATTGTTGACGATGCTCAAGGTGTTGGCGCGACGTCAGCGACTTGGATCGTTGCGACCGATTCAGAAGTCCGCTTCGGATCTACGGGACGAGTTAGCTGGTCGGATACAAGTCCAGGTGACGGTTGCGAGCGAGTTGGACGCCAGTGCCAGGGATGCGTTGGTGGCGAAGCTCAAGACAGTATTCAAGAAGGAGATTCGGTTGAACACGAAGGTCGATCCGAGCATTCTTGGTGGCTTGATAGTACGTGTAGGAGATACGGTGCTCGATGGCAGCGTGGACGGTCAGTTGGCAGCGTTGCGAAAAACGGTCGCCCAGCGATCGGAGACGGCGTTGCGATCGACTTCCGGATCGCTGGTGCAGACGAATTAAGTTCCTTAGTTTAGTTGCTCAGTGTCGTTCCTTCAGTGGGCACACGAGCCGAGTTTTATAATCCCTTTTCAATTCCCTTACCAAAAATTCCTTCCCGCAGCTTCGCCTGCGAAGACGAACCCGAGAGGTCGATGAGATGAAGTTTAACTCGGATGAGATTGCAGCCGTCATTCAAAAAGAGATCGAACAATTCGGCAGCCAGATCGACGTTCGCGAAGTAGGAACGGTCCTCGAAGTCGGGGACGGTATCGCTCGCGTATACGGTCTCTCGGGCGTGATGTCCGGTGAGATGGTTCAGTTCCCGAACGGGGTGACGGGGCTGGCGTTTAACCTTGAAGAAAAGTCCGTTGGGGTGATTATTCTTGGGGACTACCTGAGCATCAGCGAAGGGGACGAGGTTCGTGCGTTGGGAACACTTTTGAGTGTTCCAGCTGGGGATGCCGTCATCGGTCGCGTTTTGGATCCATTGGGAAATCCATTGGATGGTAAGGGGCCTGTTACTACGGACGTTCGGCGTCCAGTGGAAATCATCGCCACGGGTGTTGCAGAGCGGCATCCGGTCAATGAGCCGATGCAGACGGGGATCAAGGCGATCGACGCGATGACACCAATCGGTCGTGGGCAGCGTGAATTGATCATCGGTGACCGCAAAACGGGTAAGACCGCGATTGCGATCGACGCGATCATCAATCAGAAGGGTAAAGGCGTAAAGTGTTTTTACGTCGCGATCGGCCAGAAAGATTCATCGGTGGCGTTGATCATCGACGCGTTGGACAAAGCAGGTGCGATGGACTACACGACGGTCATCGTATCGGGTGCTAGTTCACCTGCTCCTTTGCAGTACGTGGCGCCCTATGCTGGTACGGCGATGGCCGAGCACTTCATGTTCAACGGTCAGCATGCACTTATCGTTTATGACGATTTGAGCAAGCAAGCTGTGGCTTATCGCCAATTGAGCTTGTTGATGCGACGGCCACCTGGACGCGAGGCGTTTCCTGGGGACGTTTTCTATTGCCACAGCCGTTTGTTGGAACGATCGGCGAAATTGAGCAAGGAATTGGGAAGTGGCTCGTTGACCAGTCTCCCAATTATCGAAACGTTGGAAGGTGAAGTTTCGGCATACATTCCGACGAATGTGATTTCGATTACAGACGGTCAGATTTACTTGCAACCGGACTTGTTCTTCGCGGGCATTCGTCCTGCGATGAACGTAGGTATTTCAGTTTCTCGCGTGGGTGGTAACGCCCAGATCAAAGCGATGAAGAAGGTCGCCGGCGGTTTGCGTCTTGACTTGGCTTCGTTCCGTGAGTTGGAAGCGTTTGCACAGTTGGGAACGGAGTTGGATCCAGCGACACAAGCGAAGTTGGATCGTGGATATCGGATGGTGGAGTTGCTCAAGCAACCGCAGTTCCAACCGATGGACGTAGCGGAGCAGATTTTCAGCATTTACGCTGGTACTCGTGGGCATCTTGACGACATTCCTGTGAGCAAGGTTCGGGAGTTTGAAACGGGGCTTTTGGAGTTCCTTCGGGATCGCAAGAGCGACGTTTTGAAGAAGATCAATGACGTTGGCGATTTGACTCCTGAGATCGAAGAGTTGATCAAGTCGACGATTGGTGCATTCAAGGCGACGTTCCGGTAATCATCGAGGAGTTTCTTCCGGGGTTCTGCGAGGACTTTGGAAGGATCCGATAGAAACAGGGTCGACGAAGGGAACTTCAAGCGATGGCAAATATTCGACAGCTCGACAAGCGGCGTAAAAGCGTACGAAACATTCGCAAGATCACGCGGACGATGGAATTGATCGCAACCGCGCGGTTCAAGAAAGCGATGGATCGTGCTGCTGCAGCGACGGACTACACCAAGCGCATCACGCAGATCGTGCAGGACTTGGCCAAGAGCGGTACTGACGTCAGTCATCCGTTGCTCAAGGCGCACGAGACGGTCAAGGCAGTTGACATGTTGGTGTTGACTGCGAATCGTGGTTTGTGTGGTGGTTACAACGGTTCGGTGGTACGAGCGGCGACACAGCGTCGAGCGGAGATTCAGGCGCAAGCCGATGCTGGTCAAACGTTGGCCAGTGGTAAGCGTGGTATTTCGGCGTTGCGTTTTGCTGGGGTGCCGTTGGAGAAGACTTACACAGACTTTGAAGATCAACCAAGTTTCGATGCAGTCGCAAAGATTGCAGACGATTTGATTGCTCGGTACATCACGGGTCAGGTTGATCGAGTTGATGTGGCTTACACGCGGTTTATCAGCAGTTCCAAGCAGGTTGCGGTGGTCGAGACATTGTTACCGTTTGCAGGGATTGAGGTTGTCGCGAGTCCAGCAACGGGTGGTGGTTCGGAGACGAACAAGGTTCGGGACGACTATGAGTTTTTGCCGAGCGCGAGTGCGATTTTGGAAGAAGTCGTACCGGCGAGCTTTAGAGCAAGGCTCTTCAAGTGCTTTTTGGATGCGGCTGTCAGCGAGCAAATTGCTCGGATGGTTGCGATGAAGAGCGCGACTGAAAACGCCGGGGACTTGATCAAGTCCTTGTCGAGAACATTCAATCGAGCTCGTCAGAGCAAGATCACACAAGAAATCATGGAAATCATCGGTGGCGTGGAAGCACTTGGGTAATCCTCGAGTCATCCATGCTTCAATAACACATCCTTAGCGTGCGCAAGCATTCACTTATCGAAAACTACGAATAGAGAAGATCATGAGCGTCTCCACCGGTAAAGGGGTTGGTAAAATCAGTCAGGTCATCGGCTCGACCTTTGATGCCGAGTTTCCCGAGGATGGCCTTCCTCCAATTTACAACGCTGTGAAAGTCGTCAGCGAGAAGAAGGGCGTTTCGATCAATTTGACCGGAGAGGTGCAGCAGCACCTCGGTGGCGGCAAGGTACGTTGC
The DNA here is from genome assembly GCA_040373655.1 of Pirellula sp. Taxonomy (GTDB): domain Bacteria; phylum Planctomycetota; class Planctomycetia; order Pirellulales; family Pirellulaceae; genus JBKCUI01. Next base: position 15,399 of record JBEICB010000095.1, read on the forward strand.
GTTGCTTTGGGTAGCACGGACGGATTGATGCGTGGACTTGATTGCGTCGATACGGGCACTCCGGTCTCGGTTCCTGTGGGAGAGGGAACTCTAGGTCGAGTGTTCAACGTTCTTGGAGAACCGATTGATCAACGCGGTGATGTCAAGGCTGACACTCGATGGCCGATTCACCGACAAGCACCTTCGGTTTCGGAGTTGTCGACCAACACGGAAGTGTTCGAAACCGGTATCAAGGTTATCGACTTGCTCACACCGTTCGTACGGGGTGGTAAGGCAGGTTTGTTCGGTGGTGCAGGTCTTGGTAAGACCGTTATTCTTCAAGAATTGATCGCACGGGTGGCGAGTTCCCACGGTGGTTACTCTGTGTTCGCGGGTGTTGGAGAGCGAACACGTGAAGGAACTGACCTTTGGTTGGAAATGCAAGAAGCCGAGATTGGAAAAACGGGACGTAAGGTTATCGAGCAGACGTGCATGGTGTTCGGTCAGATGAATGAGCCACCAGGGTCTCGTTTGCGTGTTGCACTTTCTGCGTTGACGATGGCTGAGTATTTCCGGGACACGACCGGTAAGGATACGTTGTTGTTCGTTGACAACATTTTCCGATTCTCTCAAGCGGGATCGGAAGTGTCAGCGTTGTTGGGGCGTATGCCATCTGCGGTGGGATATCAACCGACATTGGCGACTGAGATGGGTGCTTTGCAAGAGCGGATTACATCGACGAAGCGTGGGGCTATTACATCGGTGCAAGCCGTTTACGTTCCTGCTGACGATCCGACCGACCCTGCTCCGGCGACAGCGTTCGGTCAGTTGGACGCGTTCATTTACTTGGAGCGATCGATTTCTGAGAAGGGTATTTATCCTGCGATTGACCCGTTGGCATCGAACTCGCGGATTCTTGACCCTGCGATTGTTGGTGATCGACACTACAACATTGCACGTCGCGTTCAACGAACACTTCAGCGATATCGTGAGCTACAGGACATCATTGCGATTCTTGGGGTTGATGAATTGAGTGAGGAAGACAAGACAGTTGTGCGACGAGCACGTCGTATCGAACGATTCTTGTCGCAACCGTTCTTGGTTGCAGAAGTCTTCACTGGCAAGCCTGGTGAGATCACATCGCTCGCAGATACGATTCGCAGCTTCGAAGAGATCTGTGATGGGAAGTGGGATCACTTGCCAGAGTCGGCATTTATGTATGTCGGATCGATTGAGCAAGTCGAAGCGCAAGCGAAGCGTATGGCAGAGCAAGCCAAGAAATAATTTTTGGCATACAAAAGAGGCTTTCGACGACTCGAATTTGGGTCGTCGGAGGCGTAGCGATGATTCCTTGGTCAAGCAACGTCGATCTGTAGAGAGCAATTATGAGTGAATCGAACGCGGTCCATTGTGTCGTAGTGACTCCTGAGAAGACGGAGTTGGATACGCAATGCGAGTCGATTAATTTGCCGATGTTTGACGGGGAGTTCGGTATTTTGCCAGGGCGTGCACCGATGGTTGGGCGTCTTGGGTTTGGCGTGATGAAGCTCAAGAGTGGCGGCAAGGAAGAGCGTTGGTTTGTCGATGGTGGGTTTGTTCAGGTGACCCGGGATTCGGTTTACATTTTGACAGACAGACTGATCAAGCCTGAGTTAGTAGACAAGTCGGCGGCAGAAGAGGATTTGCGAAAGGCATCGGAGATCAAGCCAACGACACCTGAGGCGGCAGCGTTGCGAGAGCGGTCGTTGGCTCAAGCACGAGCGAAGATACGGGTTGCGACGGGAGCGTAGTGCTTTCGGGATTTCGTCAGGGCTTTGGCGAAACGAGCTTGACGAAGCTACTTACATAGAGTCTGGTAGGGGTGTGTATATGGGATCGCGAAAAGGAAGTGCGTTTGCTGGTGTTGGTGTAGCGATTGTTACGCCGTTTCGCGATGGGAAGTTGGACGTGAAGCGACTGCAGGAGCAGATCGACTTTCAGATCACTTCGGGCGTGACCTTTTTGGTGCCTTGTGGTACGACTGGAGAGTCCCCGACGCTTTCTCATGAAGAGCATGAGCGGGTGATCAGCGAAGTAGTGCAAGCGGCACGGGGTCGTTGCAAGGTGATGGCAGGGACGGGGAGTAACTGCACGGCTGAAGCTTTGCGATTGACACGTTGGGCGGCGAAAGAGGGTGCGGACGCTTCGTTGCAGGTAGCACCATACTACAACAAGCCGACGCAGAAGGGGTTCTACGAGCACTTTAAGGCGATTGCAGAAGATGTTGGGATACCGCATTGTGTTTATAACATACCGGGACGTTCGGCGAAGAACATAGAGCCCGAGACGATAGCGAAGTTGGGTGAGTTGCAGAACATCACGATGGTGAAAGAAGCGACAGGGTCTTTGGATCAGTGTTCGCAGATTCTCAGTACGACGAATTTGACCGTGCTCAGTGGGGATGATTCGTTGACATTGCCGATGATGAGTGTGGGTGCTGAGGGTGTGATTTCGGTTGCGGGGAATATTGTCCCGACCGATTTGATTGCGATGGTTCGAGCGGCATTGGGTGGTGATTTTGCGGGAGCGGCGAAGTTGCATCACAAATTGTTTCCGCTTTGTCGTGACATGTTATCGTTGGCAACGAATCCGATACCGGTAAAGGCAGCGATGCAGTTATTGGGTCGGGACACGGGTGAGTTGCGGTTGCCGATGACGGCGTTGGAGCCCAAAGAGTTGGAGGCATTGAAGTCGACTTTGGTCAGGTATGGGATCTTGTCGAAATGAGTGTAGGTGCTGGCCAGGGGCGTGTGGGCGAGTGGCGGCGGCTGCGGTTTGAGTCGATCGCAGATTGCAAGGCTGAGATCGCAAGGATTGTCGAGGCGCAGCAAGCGGGGCAGTTGCGAGCGAATGGCAAGTGGAGTGCGGGGCAAGTCTTAGCCCATGTGGCGGCTTGGATTGAGTATGGGTATGAGGGGTATCCGATAGGCAAGCCACCATTTTTTATCCGTTGGATTTTACGTCTGGGTTTAGGGTCGATGTTGTCGAAGGGGATGTCACGAGGGGTGAAGATTCCCGGGGTGAAGGGTGGTACTACGGGAGCCGATGAGATGCCGACGCTTGCGGCGGCGGAGCGTCTGAACAAGGCTTTGGATCGGTTAGAGAGTGTTGAGGAGCCGAAGTTTGACAGTCCGGCATTTGGTGCGATGTCGAAGGGGGATAGGATTCGATTGAATCTACGGCATGCGGAATTGCATCTAGGCTACTTGTCGTATTGATTCCATTGTCGCAGACATTGTCGCGGATCGCTCCTGCGATCCTTCTGCTTGCTGTTGGAAGCCATAAGTCCCGCCGCTAGTTTGTCAGTGTTTAGAAGTGTCACGCCAAGGAGCAAAGACGCAAAGGAGACAGGGACATTGTCGCGGATCGCTCCTGCGATCCGTCTGCTTGTTGTTGGAATCCATAGATCCCGCCGCTAGTTTGTCAGTGTTTAGAAGTGTCACGCCAAGGAGCCAAGACGCAAAGAAGACAGGGACATTGTCG
>JBEICB010000036.1:0-30364 GCA_040373655.1 Pirellula sp.
CGCCAAGCGCAATCAGCTTACAAATCCCTAGAGGAAAAGGCCTATGTAAGCCGTTCCTGGGGAGACGGTTACGGTTATTTACTTGTCGCCACAGGACGTGCGGAACTCATGGTGGACCCCATCGTAAATCCTTGGGATATCGCCGCCGTCGCGCCCGTAGTCCTAGAAGCAGGCGGGCGATTCTCCTCATGGTCCGGTTCTCTCGACTTGCGAGCAGGGCACTGCTTTGCAAGCAACGGAATTCTGCACCCCGTCGCATTGGAAATCCTACAACCCTTCGCAAACAACGGAACTGCCCGCTGATTCCATCATTTGCCTTACCGTTTTAGCGAAGAGTTTCCCTATAGCATCGCAATCGTGGAATCGCTATAAGCCAAATCGAGAACCAGGAGTCTCGGGATGTTCCCGTAATCCAAGGATCGATTTCCCAGGAGTGAGTCAAGGATGCTTTCACCCTCCACGCGGGCTAGTACTCGCCAATCAATATCATTTCTTTTGGTGCTAGCTTTGTTACCTGCCATTCTCACTTCGACAGGTTGCACCAACCTGCTCAAGTCCCTGGTGGTTCTCCTGCATGACCCGAGAACACCGGCCGAATTCGACGATCTAAAAAACAAAAAGATCGCTGTAATCACAACCAGTGAAGGAAACTCCACGAGCGATGCCTCTGCAATCGTCATGCTGGAAAGCTTCAAACAGGTTCTTGCGATGAACATGAAGAAGAAAATCTCTTTTGCCTCACAAGAAGACACCGACCGAGCATTCCATGACCAACCACTCGAAGCTCGTAATTACTCTGAAATCTGCAGACAGCTAAATGTCGACTATGTGATTGCGATCGACATCAGAGACTTGAAATTAAAAGATGGTCCGACGCTTTACCAAGGTAGCTGCAAATGCAAACTTGCTGTTTACGATCCCGAGTCCGACAATCGTCCAGTATTCGCTAAAGATCTCAGCGGATTTGTCCACCCAGGTATGGGAAAACCAATCACCGATTGTTCGGAAGCCCAATTCCAAGGACACTACCTCAACTTGCTAGCATGGAAAGCGGCTCGCACGTTCTACAAATGGGATCCGATGGAAGAAGCAGTTCTCGATGCTACTGCTATCTAGTCGTTGCAATTCAGCAAACTGCTTCATTAGGTTATTAAACAACACCTAGGTCAACTCTCCCGTCATGAACTTCCCTGCCTGCTTTCCTCCTGAATTCTTTATGATGAAGAGCTCAACTCTCTTGGCCATACGGCATGTTTCTGTCGTTCTTGCGATACTCGTTTCGTGCACAACGCAATCGAAGACCACCGGACAAACAGTAGATAAAACGGCGTTTAGAATCGATACGGATATTTATTCCGACGAATCAAAACCTCCAATTAATACGACACAAACGGTATTCCTCGGGAATCGCATCATTGAATGGGATGACACTAACCAACGACTGATCATGGTCGACTATCAGGACGGCTCTCTAACGGTTGCCGACCTGAAAGCACAAAAGAAATGCAAACTCAATCTCGGAGATCTCAAATCACGACTCGAAGAACTTAAAGGACAAATGTCTAGCGAACAAATCGCAACTTGGACCAGCACCGCGCAACCCAATCGAAACCAACTTGGATTTATGGTGTTAGGTACTCAACGCGCGAACTACCAATTCAAGACCATCGCGCCTTCTGCTCCAAAAATGGCGGTCGACTATGCGGACTTCGCCGACTGGTCAGTCCGCTTGCATGCCGTATACCCACCTTACAAACCACCGCTGCTTCGCATGCAACTCAACGAACACTTGCGAACAACCCAAGAGCTACCGTCCGAAATAAGACTTAGTGACCCCAGGCAATCCACAGTAAAGCCTGTCGTTGCTAGACTGATCGTCCAAGACACATTATCGCGGCAGGATCAAGAACGCGTTCGGGATTGGGAAGTTCTCGCAGGAACTCTGAAACTTGTCTCCGATGCAGAATACTTCCGCCCATCGGTAGCAAATGGGCCAACATCCAAGGGGACAATTCGCTGATGCGTAGCTCCAGCAGCTTGCTACCAGGAATCCACCCAAGCTGGGCGATCCTCTTATGGCTGCTATTCGCTAGCTTCAGCGCCGGTCAGTCCAGTACGGATCAGATAGCACAATCGGATCAAGAGATTCGTTGGCCCTACACATTCGAAGCCAAAGGCTTCCATTTCTACAGCTTAGTCCCACCTAAAGTACTCGACTCAGACCTGCCCTCCCTTGTATCTCTTCCCAACGAGATAGAACAAGCGACGAATTTAGCTTTAGGGAAAACGGAAATCCATGTCCTCATATTCGATACGCGTCGCTCTCTCGATGAGTATCTACATCGCTACTATCCTGGGCTCAGAGCGGCAAATTCCATGTATGTGCGAGGCCCCAATCCAGCCAACACTCCAGGACTCGTCTTGACTTGGTTCCACTCCGAATGGCTCGTTGATGCGAGACACGAAGTAACCCATGCCATCCTGCATTCTAAACATACAGACATCCCGCTGTGGATCGACGAAGGACTCGCAGAGTACTTCGAATACCCATCCGAAGAACCAACTCCAAATCAATCCTCCCCCCCCAAGTCCCATCCTATTCACACCAAACTTATTCAGACTCAACTGCGATTCGGACAGTTTGCTAATCTTCAAGAACAAGAGCGGTGGGATCCCAATAGACGATTGTCGAATCAACAATATCGAGATGCTTGGGGCTCCGTTGCGTTCCTTCTTCATCATGACGAAGCAACCAAATTGGAGTTTCAGACGTATCTCAAAGATCTATTCGACGACCGGGCCAGCGGTCATCTAAGCTTTCGACTCCAGCGTTCTATTCCCGATTGGAGGATTGCATACGTGCGCTATTTCCGCGATGCGACGATTGAGATCCCCAACCGTTAGAACTTAAATTCATACGCCATTCGTCATAAGCCATGGCAAGCGCTTCTGATTGTTGCATCTGACTATCCCCACCCAAAGCTTCCGCACGCTCTAACAAGACTTCCGAAGTTACCGGACGAAGTCTCTCTTGCCATCGACTATCATTCGAACGAAGCGCAAGAAGCACAGAGAGGCTCGCTAAAAGCAATGCGAATCCAAATCGCATCAACATGCGGTCTGACCCTTCGTCGCGATGCTTCCGACGAGCTTCTTCGAGAATCCTACCCCGTAAAGTTTCCGAAGGAACGATTAGATTCCCAGCCTGACGAACACGATCTTCGATTGAACCGCGTTGGTTGCCACCGTCAAAGTCTTCAAATACCGGAACTTCAGGATTCATGAATAAACTCCCGAACATCGGCCCCTAAAATCTCGGTCAACTTGGCTATCCCATACCGATACCGACTCGCGGCCGTAGGGGCTGGTATGCCGAGCGTCCAAGCAATCTCTTGGAACGTAAGCTCCTCCCATATCTTCAAAACCACAATCTCCGATTGCTCGGTGGGCAACTGCCGCAATCCACCCCATACCCTCTCGCTCACTTCACGCAATTCCAATCCATCGACCTGCTCCCGACAGATCAGATCAGAAAGAGAGCCACCGAGGACAAACTTTGCCAAAGACCAACGCTTTTTGCGACGCAAGATCTGCAGGGCATCATTGCGCACGACCTGCAAAAGATAAGGCCAGGGATGATTTGCACGCGTGAAGTTTTCCGGATCCGAAATAATCCTTAATAACGCAGACGCTACCGCATCCTCCGCATCATGCTGATTGCGCGTAATGGTTGTTGCGAATCGCACTAACCTCTGGCCAGTTAAGTCGTAAAGCCCAGCCACGGCAGGACTTCCTAGCTCAGCAATCCGCTTGGCTTGCAGTCGAATCAATTCGGGGAACGTACGATGGGGAGTCATGATGGAACAATGGATGCCCGACCCGTCAGTTTTTATCTAAACAGATTGAAAAATATTCTTTGTAAATCGATCTTTCGATCCCAACCCCAACCTTAAATGCTACTAGGAATGGTGCTCATCCAGCAACAGCTTCAGTGTACTTACGAAAAACCGGCTCGTCGATGTTCCGACCACTCAGCACCAAAACAATATCGCCTTCACCCTGCAGATCAATCGTGCCATTTAGCACTGCAGCCGTTGTAATGGCGCCCGAAGGCTCGGTTCGTAAACCGTGATGCTGGTATAACCAGCGCATCCCCTCCTTCGTTTGCTCGTCATTGCAAACGACTGAAGACTGCACCAGACGTCGCAAGATCGGCCAGTTGTTTTGGCCGACATCATAGGATAGAAGCCCATCACAGATACTCGTCGGTTTAGCAAGTCGCACTATCTCCCCACGGGATAACGACTGGCGAAAATCATCCGCTTGCTCCGGCTCGACTCCTACAATCGAAGCTTTCGGAAATCCATGCGCAATTGCCAATGCGTGACCGGCCATCAATCCCCCTCCACTGACCGCACATACAAAGTGAGAAACTTGCCGCCCCATCGCTCGCAATGCATCGACAATCTCCAATCCTCCTACCCCATTACCTGCAATAACATACGGATCGTCATACGGAGAGGCTTGTAGTGCATTCTCTTGTTCCGCGATCTCTTTGGCCAATCGATCACGGGTCTGCGTTAAATGATCGGTAGTGATGTCGTAAGTTCGCACCTCTGCTCCGAAGCGACGCGTGTTCTCGAACTTGATCTTCGGTGCTGATTCGGGCATTAGAATAATCACCCTAGATCCATATCTATGTCCCGCGAAGGATAAACCCGAAGCAAAATTCCCGGAAGAATGAGCCGCCACGGGCCGACCACCAAGCTCACCAACATGTTGACTCATCCAGTATAGAGCCCCCATCAGCTTGAATGAGCCGACAGGAGTCCATCCATAATCCTTGATCCATACCCGACGACTTGAGGCCAAACCCAACTGACGTTCCAATGCATACGAACGAATCAAAGGCGCGGCGGACATGTGCTCTGCCAAAACTTCTCTCGCACGAAGAACTTGGTCGATCGATACAGACTCAAATACCATAATGCTATGCACGGAATGAACTAGAAATCATCGATTGTTACCGCCAAACTATCTAGGATAACCCGGACACGACTATTGAGAAACGAGTTTCTGAATAGATTCCAACGGCACACATCGCCGAAGAATTTGCTCGACAAACTCCGGTCGTCTCCCACCCTCAGGCCGTTGACTTTGCGAACCCGCTCCATTTCCTTTCTCTCGGTCCTCTGGACGAAACATTGGATGAATTCTTGATACTAAACCTACTAACTCTCCCTGAGCATTAAACACGCCTGATCCACTAGAGCCACCAGAGAACTCAGCCGTGATCTCCATCCAAGTCGTTCGGTCACCAGTCATCGTCGGTTTGACAAATCGACTTACTAAACCGGTCGTTACAACATAAAACTCATTGTGTGGATGACTCATCACGATCACTTCCGATAATTGCTTCGGAACTGCATTAGCAATTGGGACAGGCTCAAATTTCGTCGCGCTCGCCAACCGCACCAATGCGACATCCGAAGATTCAGAAGCAGCTAAAACCTCGGCGATCGCAAAGCACTGACCGAGATGATTCATCGCAAGCATCCCTTTGACCTTGCCATCTCCTTTTCCTTCCAGCACGTGGTAGTTCGTCAGCACCAAACCATCTTCATGGATCACTACCCCGCCGGCGATGTTCGCATGGAGATTACTGCAACGTCCACAATCGTAAAGACTCCCCAACATCACCGAGCCACGCTTGAGTCGGTCGTGTAACTCACCATGCAGCAACGCATTCGATGAAGGCAACGTGAAAGAAGCGTCTTTCGGCGCTCGCTTGATAAACGCATTAATCTCCTCACCATCCAAAATTCGCTCATCACCAATGAGCTTTCTCCCCCGATTTACAAAGGTGTTGTAGATCCGGCGATTATCAATTACACCAACGCACAGATCGTCAATTGGATCATTGGCCTCCAGCAACAAATCACCAACGCCTTGCGTCGGAACTTCCGCAGTCGGTACATTGGCCTCTTCTTGTCGTTCCTGCCCGGAGGAGTGAATTGCAAGTAGCCACACCCAACACAATGCAATTAGCCGTATACAGCTAGTACGCTTTTTCATTATTCCCCCGAACGATCCGGCTCATGCCGCAGAAAGGACTACCGCGACTTTCACTGTCTACCATGGTAATCAGAATTAACAACTGTTAGGAGAGGCTATACGCTTGCAGATTCCCCCCAACTGTATCCAACAAATGGATCCTATCCAGAAGGGAGAGGCGCGGCGACGCTTGGTCGGTTCAGCGGGGACATAAATTGCAGAAATGCAATACGTAGACTATTCGAAGCTGATACCACGCTTTTCCGCGAGCAATCGCATGACATACTCAAAATACGGGAAGGGTATGTTCGGCTTACGTTTCTTTGCCCAAACATAAACCACATTAACCATCGCTCGCGATAGTTCACCCGTCTCCACCTTCGCCACCACTTGGTCGACAAAAACCTGCTGCTCCGGAAACGCGACCCGCAACCCATAGACCAGTTGATCTCGCAATTCCACCGTATTCAACGAAAGCATCCGCTCAGCTTCGTTGTAGCCGTAATTATCCTGGGGAACAGCGATCGAACCCCCTAGAAGGGACCAAACCAGCCCCGTTCCAGAGATGCATCGAGCAATCCAATGCGGTTTCTTCAAGTTGCCCATTGTTTTCTCTCCTTCTGCTCCCTATCCTCGTCTTGTTGCCAGCGTCGGATACACTCCGGATCCAGATCGCAGGCCCACGTCCGGTAAACCTGTGATACAACATCCAATCAATGCGAATCAAGACAAAGTAAGGGGAATGGAGAAGTTGGGCGAAATCAATCCCTATGACCTACCTTGGCCTACCTCAGGCCGACTCGCCGGCGTCGACTACGGCACCGTGCGAATCGGAATCTCCATCTGCGATCCAAGCCGTACTTGGACCGGCCCGCTCGAGACATTCCAACGTGCTCCCGAACCTATCGAAAATCGCCACTTTCGGAAAATTGTCCAAGAAAATCAAATTCTTGGTTGGGTTGTCGGCCTCCCGATCCACTGTGATGGACGTGACAGCGATAAAGCCCGCGAAGCCAGAGAATTCGCCAAATGGCTCATCACTACGACCCAGCGCCCTGTACGTTTTGTCGACGAACGCTTTAGCACCGCCCTGGCTACGCGACTGCTAAGGGAACTAGACCTGACCCACAAAAAACGTAAAAAACAACTAGACAAAGTTGCTGCCACCATCATCCTCGATGCTTACCTGGAATCCTCCAAGCATCCTGGGTTCACTCCTATCACTCTGGAGAATATCGACGATGCTCAAATCTCACTCGAAGGTTAGCCCCCAGCGTTCAAGCGACCTCGCTCGAGTCGCAAAGCACACCAGAAAATCCAACATTGCAATCTTGTTCGCTTGCGTTGCAACTTTGCTAGGCATGCTCCAAACGGCCGAGGCGCAAGATTCCGCCGATACAACTGCGCCTAAACCACTCACGAAATACCTCGGAAGACGAATTGCACTTCCGATGAGCTACCACGGTATCCCATGGCTCAATCGCCCCGAACGTATCCAAGAAGAAAATCCAGAAGAGATGCTCGAGCAACTTAAAGTCGAGCCTGGAATGACTGTATGTGATATGGGTTGCGGCGACGGTTACTATACCATTGAGCTTGCGCGTCGCGTTGGGCCAACAGGTAAAGTCATCGCCGTTGATATTCAACCGGAGATGCTCCAAGAACTCTCGCGGCGTTGCGAACGCAACAATCTCAAAAACGTCGAAATGATTTTGGGAGTACCGCACGATCCGAAATTACCCAAAGCTCAAATTGATCTTATCCTCATGGTAGACGTCTACCACGAATTCTCAAACCCAATCGAAATGCTCGCCTCTATGCGGCAAAGCCTAAAACCTGAAGGCAGAATCGCCTTGGTTGAATTTCGAGGAGAAGATCCCCAAGTCCCCATCAAGCCAGAGCATAAAATGACCAAACAACAAATCCTCAAAGAATACGAGGCCAACGAATTTCGACTAGTATCACAATACGATCGACTTCCTTGGCAACACCTGATGTTTCTCGGCCCCAGCACTTCCGACAATAAAAAATAACTTCCAAGTCATGCTCCACCTGCAAAGCGAATCCCAAACACGCTGGCTTGCACAAGTCGATGCAGCGCTCGATGAGATCCTTGTCGACCACGCCCACTGCGAACACAAAGCAGCCGCTACTGCAATGAGTCTCTTCGGCTCCTACATCGATTGCGAAGAACTCACTCGCGAAATGACTGTCATCATCGCAGAGGAACTTGAACACTACCAAATGGTGCTCGATCTACTGAAACGCAGAGGAATCCCTTTCCGAAAACTCCGTCCCGGTAATTACGGACGCAAACTCAACCTGCTTGTCCGACCCAACGAACCCCATCGCGCTGTAGATCGTTTGCTGATTGCCGGACTAATCGAAGCACGTTCCTGCGAACGATTTAAACTTCTTCGCGACCACATCCATGATACCGAACTCGCTAACTTCTATGGGTCGCTGTTTGAGTCCGAAGCCCGTCACCATTCCACCTATGTCCGACTCGCACGTCACTTTGCACCCGCAGAAGAAGTTCGCGCTAGACTCGAAGAACTAGCTGAAGCAGAAGCGAAGATTATCGCAGAAGGCCACTCGTTGCCTCGTATGCATAGCTAACTAAGTGACACACTAAACCCCACACCAGCCCGTACACCTTTCCTTGGACACACGGATTTCCCTATGGGTCGCTTCGGATTCGTTACGCTCGGGGCAAATGTCCCCTCAACCCGATTCCGCTTTGATCCATTCGCACCAATGCTGCGCCAACGAGGACACGATTGTCGGTACTGGCCAAGCTACCCGGCTGTTTACGACCATTTTAAGTCCATTGGCTGGAGAGCGAGCTATATGATCAAGCGAGCCAATCGACTGATGCAATACGCTCAAGCACGCTTGTTCTGTCCACAGACGATCTATCTCGAGCGAGGTTGCTTTCACGACAATAGCCTATGGCTAGATCGATGGTTCCGAGACCTTGCGCCACGTTTCGTCCTCGACGTCGATGACGCAATCTTCCTTCAATTCCCTGACAAACTTCGGGAACTGATCTCCTGGAGCGATCACGTTATCGTCAGCAATCCTCCACTCGCTCAGTACGTCTCGCAATACCATAACCGTATCACAGAAATTCCAACTTGCGTATCACTTGCAAACTATCCCATGCGTCCGATTCCGACCCAACCCTCGCAGTATCCGACCATTGGCTGGATGGGCACCCCCTCGAACCTGCCTTTCCTCTCTATCTGTGCCCCAGCCTTGCGCCGACTCGCACGAGAACACACTTTCCAAATGCTCGTCATCTCCAACGATGAACAACCTCTTCGCGCAATTGACTGGACCGGCGTCAATCTGACTTTCGAAAAATGGAATAAATCAAACGAAGTCTCTCGACTGCACCAAATGGACATCGGCTTGATGCCTCTACCAAACGACCAAGAATGGATGCGGTACAAAGCAGCCACCAAACTCGTTCAGTACATGGCAATCGGCATCCCTGCGGTCGCTAGCCCCATCGGTGTCAACGCAGACATTCTGAAAGACTCCCATGTCGGACTCGCTGCGCAAACCGAAGATGAATGGTTTGAAGCACTTCGCACCCTGATCACCCATCCCGAATTGCGTGTAACCATGGGCCTAAAAGGTCGTAAGTTGGTAGAGTCCAAATTCTGCGCCGAAGCCAATCTCGACCAACTCGAGAAAGTGCTTACCGGATAACAAATTCACACTACAAATTCACTGAGCACATCGCGCAACGGGTCTAATTGCTGCGAGGAGTATCCCAAGTGCAAATGCCGACGCCATCCTTCCGCAAACTCAAACCTCTTCGCAGACTGCCCTGCGGCCTTGATGTCGATAACCTCTCGTCCCAAATCAAGCATGGTTTGAACATAAGAATTCATTCCTTGAGAATCCTGTAACCACGCTTGTTGCGAACGATGTTCCGCTAACATCGATTGTTTCACCCCAATCACCGAATCGATCCCAATCGCTAACTCCGGGTTTACGATCTCTCCTAAGGGGGTACGGTTGCCATGCGGCTGAGCATGGTAAAGTGTTACGTCCGAAAAGTAAGCAGGAACATACCTCAAATCCTCAGGGCTCGGGTAATTAGGAACCCCCTTCGCGAATGCCGCTGTTACTGCCAGACGGCAAGTCTGCATGTGATCCTCCATATAGTCTGATGGAGAATGCGTCAACAGAATCGATGGTTTCGCACGCCGCAAAAGCCCCACCAAAGCAATCAATGCCGGTTGTGTGTATTCGATCTCCAGGTCGTTGAAGATCGGATCGTAGTGACTACCTTGCAGATGCGCCGCCGCAGCGCGGCTTTCAAGCAATCGTATCCTAGCCGTCTCTTCTCGGGATGTCGTCGTAGAACCACAACATCCGTTGGCCAAGTTCATCAAGTGAATGTCCCAACCCTTGCGTCTTAACAACGCAAGAGTTCCAGCGGCGACAAACTCAATGTCATCCGGATGGGCGAATAGTGCGACTACCGATGGCATATTACAGCAAGTCGTCGAGGACATCTCCAAGAATCGAAACCAACTCACTGTCGGTATCATCCTCGGAAGAACCACCACCAGCTACTGTGAAATCCAACACATCCGCCGGCAAGTCCGATGCTTCATCAAACATGCTCGCAAACGTCCTGTCGGTACTTCCAAAACCGGATTGAACGGCAGATGCAGTTCCTGAAGATACTGCGATGCGAACATCGGGTCGGTCAAATACCATCGGAACAGCCGCTGACGATGCGGAATTCGACGACTGAGCCGAAATCCAACTATCCCCAACACTTGCCGCACTTCCGAAACTTGCTCCCTCTCCTTCACCACCCGTTCCACCATTGATGTTGGAATTGATAAAGTCGATGACTGACAAGACGTCCAAAGCATTGATGAAACCATCACCATTCACATCCAAGTATGGAGGAACTGCTGAAGGTGGCAATGTCGGACGGCTTGGGAAGCCTGCATTGATGTAGTTAACGATCTGCAAGACGTCGATTGGAGAGACAAATCCATCCCCAGTTACGTCGTACTTGTTGCTCGGATTCGTGTAAGGATTCTTACCGATCGTAACCATCCAATCCTCAACTTCACCATCCAAAGCTTCACCCAATGGAGATCCCACTGAGGCAAGATCGCTACTGAGACGGAAGCGAGCTGCAACCGGACGATCGGTTACTGCATCAGCAGGAACATTGAACACAACCGCGGTGTTCAAGCCGTTGACAATCCGACCGGGGATATTGATCTTCTCGCTCGAATCAAACGCACCGTTTCCATTGAAGTCGATCCAAGCTCCGACATAAGCCGGGCGAGCTAGGCTGACACCTTGGACTTCAAATTGGAACGAGCCAGTAAATCCACTGACGATCGTTTGGAATACCAAACCATCATCGATATCCTCATCCGGTACACGTGCATCTGGATCTGCTGTGTTGGTGGATCCAAAGTTGAATCCTTCAACAACCTTGTGACGTGGCCCGTTGCTGTCTCTCAAACTTGCGTAGTTCGGATCTGGGGCATCACCATAATCAAAACCCTCACCTAGGAAGATCGTGACCAATGTATCGCCATTGAGCTCAGTCGCTCGCATAGCGTTACCCGCCTTGTCGCGAATTCCAGTGACGACTTGCGTTCCTAAACCACCGATACCTAAACTGCCTTCGATGAATACTTGGTCGCCAAGCACCGTCGAGGTTACGCCAGGCATGTTCGCAGCGGTTAGAACTTGACCAATAATCGTTGCGACCTGGGAAGGTGCCTTGACTTGTTCAAGATCAAAGACGATTGGGGTCGTCAACTCACGTCCAGGTGCTCCGACGACGACTAAGCCACCGCTAGTCACAATTCGCAAATCACTTTGTGTTCCAACCGCAATCATACCACCAGCGGTAAAGGTACTGTTTAAACCTAGCCCCGACGCATTGATCGCGGCAACGATCAGAGCCGATTGCTGATCCACCGAACCTGTATTCAGAGGTACCGGGATGCTGGTTGGTCGAACTGTTCCATTGCTGTCCAATTCAAAGATTATTGTACGATCTCCACGTTGTATCGAGAACGTCTGACCATCGAACAAACCAAATGGCAAGCCGTTCTGCGTCGGAATCTGCAACCCGTAGATCGGCGTCACACCCGTCTTACCCGATGCGGTAATCTGACTGGTCTCTGGCAAGAACTGAATTAGATTGCTGCCGAGGATCTGCAATTGACCTGCCCCAATCGACTTGATCGTTAGCTGCAATTTCACCGCGCTAACGGCCGCAGCAATATTCTGGGCGAGAATCGCTGGGGGATCGGAACTCAAGAACCGAATTGGAATGTTTCCAGTTCCGGTGGTCTCGTTGTTGTCGAATTCAAAAGTCACTCGATTGAAACCGTCGTCCAAACGGAAGATCGTTCCGTCAGTAACCGTGTTCGAGAAGTTATCCGCACTCGAGGGGACACGCAACAAAATACCCGTCTCAACTTCAAAGTAGTGAGACTTCAATTGCGCATCGATGATCGTATAAGTCGTTCCATCGATGAGCGAACGTGGCTCGATCGCTTGGATCAAGTTCTCGTTCTTATTGATGAATCGAATTTGGTAAGCAGCACCACTTTCCCAGAGCCCCGACAACGGCGTCAAGCGGATGATATTGCTCGTAGAATCGAATCCGAAACGATAGTCACGCCCTTCAATCAAGGTACGACCATTCTTCGTCAAGATCAACGAATTGCGCGATACCGTGCTGCTATCAACACCTGTACCCTCAGCGTTGAAATCCAACGCTGATGTGTCGAGAACTTGTAAATCGAAGTACTCAAGCGACTCGCTGACCAATTCGACAACGCCGGGAGTTGGATTCGAATCTGCACCCAAAGTATCGTTGTCGCGAGGACTGATCGCCAATACAGCTGGTCCGACGAAGTCCGACCGGTCCGCGGCTCCACGATCCTTGAACACGGATTCCCCGAGACCAGGAGGAGCAACGACGTTTGGATCATCCGTTCGCAATGCACCCGTAATGTCGGTAGCTGGAGCGATGATAGGCGAAGGTGCCAATCCTAAAGGTTGCTTGACCGCCAACATCGCAGCTCGATCTACCAACGAGTCGATCGATGAGTCGATCGCAAGGGATCCGGGAACTGGATATAGATTGCCAGCGACCACATCGGTGAACAACGGAACCGCCGCCCCAACTTGAATTGGGAACTGGCCTACAGTTGCACCCGTCGAATTTACACCGTTTCGTTGATAGAGCGTCCCACCGATAACCGTCGAGGTGCTCGTCGGAGCGATCGAAATCCCTGTTGAGTTATTCGCAACGATGTTATTAAGCAATGTTGGACTCGCATTCGCGCCAACACGAATACCTGTTCCACCCGTGCCGTAACGCAACCCAGGTCGACTGGAAAGTGCTCCGACCGCATCGATATCCGCCCCGACGCTATCTCCACTTGTCGGCCCTTCACCTGGCTCGTCGGTCAATCGCACAAACTGCAATTGGCTCAGCGAGTTAAATCCAAATTGATCCAGATCGATGTAGCGATTATTGAACGACGCAGTCCCTACGGAGGTGTAATTCACCCCGTCAGCACTGACTTCAACACGCACCAACTCCGGAATGCCAACTTCGTAAATCGCCAAGTCTGGACGAGCATCATCGGATGCAGTTAGGAAGTTGTCAGTGAACTGAACAACCATCACTCCACCGCGTCCTAGGGAAACAACACCTTGGCCCGCCAAAGGCTCTCCAACTCCTGTGTAGTCAGGTGCTCCCACGGCATTGCCTGGAACTTGAAGTCCCGCAATCGGCACCGGTCCGCCACCTGCACGTGGGTTGTACAAGTTCGATGGAGCAAGATCCGCGAAGGACAATGCACCGCCTGCGTAGAAATCGCCCAAGATAGAAATCGCCGGCTGGGCCTCGACCCTCGAGACAGTACCACCCAAGATTGTGTTGTTCACAATCCGAGCGAATGGGACAGCCGCAGGAACGTCAGTAGGCCCGTTCAAAGGATCACCACCCAAATTGATTCCGCCAGCAGCATTTCCAATCAACTCGTTGTTGTAAACCACTGCTCCAGGAATCAACCGCTGGTTGTTGATCGTCAATGTGTTGCGGACTGCACCTGGGTTCGGTGCTCCCGAAACAGGATCTCGGACGTCAGCCGTCATCGAAATACCAAACCCTGAGGAGTAAGAAATCCTTGAGTTCTCGATGACTACCTGTCCCTGTTCGCGCGGCGTATTGCGATCACCCTCAAGGACCTTAACCAAGACACTTCCGATTGCCGCCGGAACCGAAACACCGGTTGCCCCGGAAATCAGAATCGCATCCGATGGCTGTCCGCCCAATCCACTGACTGGGAAAGCAGCCACGCGAAGCACCGACTGTACGGCAGGCGAATTAATCACACTGAGTACGAGAGTCGCGACATCAACGCTGTTCAGGTACACCGAAGAATCGTAAGGAATCGCCACGCTACCTGGTTGCACACCAAACCCAGGGTTTGGTGAAACAATCGTCGTGTCATTGAACTCCAATCGCAATGTATTGAATCCATCGGTAATCGTAAACGATTGACCATCCGTCAAGTTCGTGGAGTCCTTGAATCGAACGCGTGGGCTGCGTGTCACGACATAACCTGCCGTTGGGCCAACCGTCGCCGTTACCGATCCTCCAAGAAGAATCAGATCACGCGTATTGGTACCCGAGAAACTACCGTCAACACCCAACGCACTGGTCTTCAAAACACTTTGTACGCCAATCGAATTAATCGCATCCCGAACCCGGGCGGCGATGGCATTAGCTGATTCACCAGCTACTGGATCAAATGGGATTGGGAAGTTTCCAGCAGTCACACCGCTACCAGGCTGTCCGGAAGGGATAGACACATCATCGAACTCAAACGTAATGGAATTCACGCCATCGTTAACCGTGATCGTCTCGCCATCCGCAATCTCGTTCGCAGGATTGAAACGAATCTCAACTGCGTCGCTCAAGGCTTGGTTAGGATCGAAAGCTTGATTGAGCAATATCCCACTGTTGGTGCTAACGTTGCTGTTATTCGTTCCTCCATTGTTCGCTGGAGGTGTAGTGGGAATTGGCAATGGCTGTCCGTATTCGCTACCACCGCGAATCTCTACTTGGTAAGGACCAACCAAAATCGAACTACCGGCTCCTGAAACCGTGGTAAAGGTAGTATCTGCAGGTGCATTGGTTACCGCTTCTCCTCGCTCGGCAACGCCGATAACGAAGTCATCGATATAGACACCTTCGAAGTTGTTATTCAACGACCGGTAGGCAGGTCTGAAGCCAGGCAAGCTAAACTCGGATACATCATCACCTGCGCGAACATTCACGACCGTAAATGGACCAGGATCGGACGCCGTAACTCCAGTTAGATCAACCGCCCCAAGTCGTGTTCGGAACGTATCGAAGCTGTCGATTCCGCTTGTCAAGTTCGCTTCGAAGGCCCGCGAAACAACCGTTGCTACTTGAGAAGCAGTCATCGTCTGCAGGACATCGATCGAAATGTTCGACGAGTTGCTGATACCGTAAAAACCATCTACTCGGATGTTTGTTACCGATGGTACCGAAGCGTCGCTAACACCATCGAGTTGTAATCGATTTCCGTTGGTACTGAGATTCATTCGTGGAGTAACATCCACCGTCAACTGGTACAAGCCAGTCGTGCCGGATGATGTACGACCTGCAGCAATATACGGATTGTATTCGTTGATACTCGAATTCGAGATCCCAAGGTAATAAGTGCCTCCGGTCGTTGCAGTATAACCCAGAGTCACATCGAGCAACGTCGCTGTTGACGCACGAGCCAGTTCATTGCCTTGAGAATCAAATAGCCGAATTCGTGGGTTCAAGCCGGAACCAACCGCACTCGAAGATAACGCGACGTCAATTTGTGTTCCAGCGTCGAGTTGCAGCTCAATCATATCCACGTCGGCTCGAACCGCATCTGGCAATTCACCGGGCTGCAGAACAATATCGCCAATCGCTCCTACTCCCGTTAGCCGAGTCAATTCACCTGGGATTAACTGAGTACGAAGTGCCGTTCGGAATGTCTCCGAGCGTGTGTTGGGCTCCGCAAGATCAATAGTCAAATCCTTCGGCTCGTACGTCGCACTCTGAAGAGCTAGTAGAACCTTGGAAGCGATCACCGATGGTGAATCGCTCGTGCTATACGTGATGACATTGCCCGTAGGTGCTGTACCAACACCATTCCAGAACACAAAAGTCGAACCGCGAACGCTAATTACCTCGCCATTCTCAATTCCCATCCCAGATGGGAATATCATTGTTGGCCCCATCTCAATTTCAAATGTCTTACCGCCGACCGTAAAGGTCTGGCCGTCGCGCAATTCACTACCTGCGACCGTACGAAGCTCCGCCCCTCGACTTCCGAAACTATTGAATCCAAGTCCACCGCCCGTGGAGAACTCAAACCGCAACTGAACTTGCTTGTTGCCTGCGAATTGAGCAAGCGACACGCGGGCTTGACGCCAAGAAGTTCCTGGAGGTGTAATCGTTTCGCCTGGTACTGAGTTAGGCTGAACTGGACTCGGTACGTTATCGACCAAAGTCTCAATAACCGACTCAGCTGCATTGTTTGTCGCTAGCTGCACCCAAGATTGATCGTCCCCGGCACCGTATACTCGGAACGAATCCCGCATCGGATCGAACGCGTTGTTGATAAAGCCCGACGAATGGTCTTCCGTTGCCAAGAAGTAGCTGAAATACAACGTCGGCAGGTCAGCCGCAGTAAGATTCTCTAGAGAGAACGTCTTGCTCTCGAGAACACCTGATGCCCCACCTGGGAAGTTGTACGTATTGTCCAGCGGCGCACCCAACGCACGAGGGGCAGCCAATGGATCTGTCACTCGGTTGAAGTTGGTATTACTGTGAGCCAAGTTCTCGTAACCGAAGTACCAACTCGTTCCACCCAAGGTGGCCGTATTCCCTTCAATGTCCGCACCAATTCCATGACCTAAGTTTGAGTTACGACGGGTTGTCGTGTGCCAAAGATTGAAGTCTAAATTCGAGAATGCAACACCGTTAAGACCCGTCACTCCAGTTGCGATCGACGTAGCGCCATTCGCAAAAACAGGCTGCAAGACACCATCGGTATTAAACGCGTAAATACGCCCATCGGATGCAGAACCGAACAGCAAGTCAGCATAACGGCCATTCGCCAAATTCTTTGGTCCAGCAGAAAGTCCGGTAAAGTTGATCCCGGTCAACTCATAAGACGAATCGACAAACGATCCGATGGCACCCGCCCGATTGCTTTCCAGTTCCGAGGTAGAGATCCGATACAATCCGCCGGTATCTGTAACGGCGTACAGCTCGTTCCTGACCCCTGCGACTGCCTGAACAGCTCCACCAGGTGCAATTCCAATTCGACGGGAGCTACCGGTCGTGTTTTGGACCGTGGCACCTATCACATTCACTTCATTGCCACGAATCCCTCCAGCTACTGCCGAGAGTCCAGGGAACCCAGACGCGTTAATAGCTTGAACAACACGAGCCGCAATCGTTTCAGCGGTATCGTTTGCCAAGAAATTCACACCAACTCGTCCACTACCAACATTTCCATTGCTCAATGTATCGGTCGCAACTCCACGAGCCGCTAAGGTAGTAAAGTTCCCGACGAGTGCACCCGAGAAATTCAACCGATTCCCTTCAAATCCAACTTCGATCGAAATCGGAACCGCATTTGACAACGCCTTTGCAAACTCAGCATTAGTCATACTAGTGCGGTAGTAGACCGTTCGCACACCAGGTGTCGGGACCGGCGTACTTCCTGTCGTGATCTCATAAGTAATCCCGTCGATCACAAATTGATCGCCATTTCGCAAGACGCGATTAGGGGCGTTAACAGGATCAAGGTTCAAAATCAGTTCTGGTCCAGAGTTGAACTCAATGGTGACGTTCGTGTTCGTTTGCAACCGCAACGTGACCGTATCCCCATCATTGACCAATGCTCTAGTGCTACTCGACAGAGATTCCGTCGCTTCAGTAACTGCGAACGACGATGATGTTGCTCCAGCGACAGGTGCAGTTTGAATAAAACCACGCTCGGTGATGTCTGTACCCGCACCAAGAATAATGTCAGAAGCGTTGGCAACCGGAATATTGAATTCATTGTTGGCCGCCGGGAAACTAACCCCGGCACCTGAATTCGGTTCAAACCGGTAGAGAATATTATTGAAGTACCTTACACCGATGTTGTCCGCCGAGAAGATCGATCCCTGGCTGCGATTCGCTACCAAGAAACCCGCTTCCGATCCGTTCAAAGGCATCGTTGTCGAAGCCCTTGTGCTTAAAATCGCTCCGGTGCTCGTCAACTCACCAGCTACCAAACCGCGAATTGTGAAGTCAAATGCTCCAGAAACAGTCTCAGCTGCCGTACCCGGATCGATTACCAAGTAATTGAAACGATCGTTGCTCGGGGTTTCGAACGCACGTAAATCGCCGTTCGGTCGAATGAACGAATCACCGGTAATCCGACCTACCGCTCCGACATCGTTCGGAACTTCACCGGTAAACGGATTCGCAATGTAAAACTCCGTCCCTGCTGCCGACGAGCGACTCATGTAGAACGGCACATCACCAAACGTGTACTCGAGACGTGATTGGACGTCGAGGAACGTCGTTGTGATCGGTGGAACCGTCGAAATCAACGGATCACCTACACGGTCTTCCACGATGAATCGGCCACTCGATACGGGGCCAATCCTCAAGTTCGATGCGCCGATCGCATTGCTGAGGCGATTCGCCAAGACCGTTGGGACTTGGGTACGGTTGGTTACCGCCAAGTAGTATCGGCCTGCAGGCAATTCCGTCGGTCCGATAAACGGATCCAAAGTTCCGGTCGAACCACGGCTCAAGTCCGCGTTGGTCGCTTGAGAAACTGCAGCATGACGGTCGTCCAAAATATTGCTGTTTTGTCCGACTCGCACCAAAGAGGCACTTTGGCCGTTTGCCGTCGGAGCGAACAAGTACATCGACAAGTCGCCACGTCCAATACCATCTGCGTAATCCAAGTCGAAGATGGTAGAGAGGTACTCTGCCAATGGACTGACTAGGTGTGTGTAATCGATCGTAAAGGTGAACCAGTCGACGTCAGTAGCAGTAGATATGTTACCTGCGATAGAAATCGTTCGACGATCTGTGGTGAGGATGTTCCCCAATTCTTGAGCAGTCAAGAACGTATCATTGTCCCCACTATTGATTTCTGCAGTCTCACCCACCAATGGCGAATGACGAGGGACTCCTCGAAGATCTAAACCGGTCGAAGCAAACCGAATGTCAGCAAAGTTAACGCTGGTTCCAGGGAACTCCTGATCTTCGCTCAACCGAACTTGCAATTGATACGAACCGCGAGAAAGTCCTTGTGTCACCGATGCTGGATCAGTTAATGCGGGCGTTGCAGGTGTTTGACTCGAAACTTGGTTGCTGCTGCGCACACGAACGTGGTAGAGCGACGCTTGGCTAGGTTGTCCTGGCAAGACAACTCGCATACCCGCATCCTTGGGGTTCGTGCTGTAGTCATCACGTGGTTCTCCCCGCGACGATTGTGGATAGCTGTTCGGTGAACTCTTACGCAACCCGTGAACGCTGTTTCCGCTAAGGGCTGAATACAATGGGTTGTTAGCACTGTCGACTTCTTCCAAATAGGAATCGTCCGACAAAGCCAAAATCTCACCGTCAGCCGAGATCAATTCGACGACCGAATCAAGCGACATGTCGGTGCGATCGATATCCAGCCACACTTCGGTACCACCAAAGGCAGTGAAACTGTAAATGTCCACATCCGAAGGTTTATTGATCACGCCCTGAACTTGGAACCCAAGACGTGTGTTCTCGTCCCCGCTGCTGAACGAACCGGCGAGTTGCCCCAAGTACTGAGCTTTGCTCGCTATATCATTCGCCCCAGGTGCACGTGCAAGCGGTGACTCACGCTCTGGCGAAACCGCGACGTTGCGATCATTCGAGTAGGTCTGCAACGAAACACCGGCCCATGATCCAGGAGATGCCGCAACTTGAATCGACGTCGGCACCAACTCCAAGAAGCTTGTCATCCGAGCGGTATTGGCGGTAGCACTCGTCTGCCAAGCCAAAGCCGTTGTCACGTCTGCCAAACCATAAACGCGTCCAAGAACCGGATCGTCGATCGGAGGCAGGTTGGTCAAATTGATGTTACCTGCAGGATTGTAATTCGTCCCTGGACCCTCAATCGCTTGCTGCAACAGTGAGTAACGATCTGCCGCAAACCCTAGATAGGTCGCATTAACCAAGTCCACCCCGGGGCTGTAGAAACCACCATGTGAGAACCCAATGCGCTCTCGGTTATCGATCGTGTACGCTCGGAAATCTGGATTGCCAGGTGTACCGGTCAAATATAAGAAGTCATCGCTAGGAGCTTGGATGTCTTCATCTAGGTAATTGATGAATTGAATGTTTCCAAGTGGTGAATCACTCTCTAACGTGAGCGTATTGAACAGCTTCGCAACACCGTTTTTGAACCTCGTTTCAACAGTCCATCGAACTTCAGCACTATTGTTTCCGGTGAAAGTACCACGACTTACTACAACGTCTGGTGCGACCAAAGTTGGTTGTTGCGTGATCGTCGTTGCACTCAACTGAATAGCACCGCCATCACCGCCAACGTCAATGTAGTTATTGAACGCAAAGATCACGTTCTCATTGATGAACAACTGACTCGTCCCTTGAGCGGTAATTCCTCCCTGCCCAAAGAAATCTCCTTCTCCACCAGCATTCGGTTCAAACGAGAAAAAGCCAGGTCGATTCACATCCACGTCGTTATCGATCAACAAGCCACGGTCAACTTCAGGACCGAACGGAAGGACGATTTCTCCTCCACTGGTATTCGCACCGTTGTTGTCCGTATCGAAGTTCGGACGGCCATCTACGCCAAACCCAGCGCCGACCGTATCATCCCCAATCGCGGTCAAGATGACAGGGAATCCAGGTTGTCCCAAGATCTGAATGCTTCCGCCGATTCGGTTCGAATGATCCAACGGCGTTCCTGTCGCATTCAAACCTGCTAGGCTCGTACCTCCACCAAACTTGACAACCAAACTCTGATTCGGGTCGCTCTTGAGTTGCAATCCGCCGTATGTATGGAAGTTATCCGAAGTGATAGTGCTTTGAACGACGTGAACAATATCCGTATCATCGAACACCGATTGTGTCGTCAGCGTTTGACCTCGAATTAACATCCCGTTGATCGCGTTGCGAGACAAGCGATTCTGGCGTACGAGCGCACCTTGATTTGAGAGATATTCACCCGAAGCACCTAACTCTCCCGTTTGACGACCGTAATCATCAAGCTTGTTCACATTCAACGAGTTGACGTCAATGCTGATCGCTGCGCCATTGGTATCGACAATTCTGTTATTCACAATCACTGGCTGGGAACCGCGAACGAACAACGCCGACGCATCATTCTTTCCACGCCCTAGCCGATCGGGATCCGCTGAATTGGATTCAGTCCCAGCTTCGTTTAATTCCAATAATGAATTTGCCAACCGGAAATCTGCTTGATGCACTTCAATCGCATTGAAGGAAGCGAAACCACCCTCAATACGTGTCGTTCCTCCAGCGTATGAAATGCGATTGAAATCGAGGGACGCCTCGCTACCGTGACCCACGAATACCCCACCCCAATCGCCAGCGGATGCAGCGGTGGCCCCCTTGTTACCTGCCGTATCAAAAGTTCCACCAAATCCATAGCGGATGTCATTGATACTGGTCATAACTACCGGCAACCCGACGGTGCCTTCGGCGATCAAATTCGCGCCGTTTGTAACCTCGATCCGCGAACCACGATTCTTGATGATCGCACCTGGATCTACGACAAGACTTCCATCCAATCGTGGACGAATCTTGGCAGACAACTCAACCAATGCGTTCCCGCTAACCGTACCGTTGTCTACAAACGTTGTCGCAATCGCATTGATCTGCGCAACGAACCGGTAAGTTCCTCCTCCATTCGCATCGCTACGATAGATCCTGCGACCTACGTAGGGCAACGCGCTGTTGATCGGAGGTAAGTTTCCTAAGCTAATCGACCCACCGTTGGTCACGGTTGCAGATGAAGTCGGAATCGAGGCAAGACTCTCATTACCGGCGGCATCGACGTAAACCAACCGGTAATTGTAAGTGCCAGCGGTCAATGATCCGCCTATACCACCTCGTACCGTAACGACCGTAGTGGGAGGTGAAGCAACATCGAGAATTCCACCGCCAGCCGTACCGCTGACAATGAGGTTTTCCCCGAGCACGTAAGGGATGTCGATATCGTCGAAACGAGCGGTTGTAGTAATCGTCTCAAGTGTTTGCGAAGCTCCCGTACGGGTTTTTACAAACAAACCATTGACTGTATTGTTCACAACTCGATTGCCGTAGATATTCGGCCCTACACGATCGTAGTCCGGAATAAACAGTCCAGCTGCTTGACTCTTCGGATCGCGGAAATCATCTTCACGGAAACTGTTGGGCGTTGCGCTCATCGCCGCGTCAGCGCTTCGGGTGATCAAACTGTTCGCAATGGTTGGGCGAGAATCGATGATGTTGATCGGAGTAATTACCTGAGACACGCCATCAACAATTACTTGACCACCACCAAAACGAACATCCGCATGATACAAGGCGTTCAAAAACAACCCTGCACGTTCTTTGTCCGTTCGCGTCTCGTCACTTCCGTCAATTCGGTTTCGGAAGTCGATTCCACCCCAATCCCCCGCGGCTGCTGCTGGAGGAGTTCGGTCTGGGTTGACGCCAATTCCCGTCGTGTCGTGAATCGACGTGATAATCACCTTGCTATCCGGTGTCCCCAACAACTGCAATGTTCCACCACTGCGGTTGACCGATACCGTCGAGCTACCGACGCTCACACGCGAACGCCCCATTTTGATAATCGCACCAGCGTCGATCATCACGTTGACGTTGCGTGGCACATCAAAACTCGTCCCGTCCGCTAAAGCTTGCCCCAATCGGTTGAAACCGATCTCGTACGCTCGGCTTTGGGTGTTACCCAAAATCCGAATCGTAACGGCTCGCTGACCGGTTGGGTCTGCTGACGCAGCCGTGTTGGCTTCCGTGATGGCTCTGGAAATCGTGTTATAAGGCGTTGCTAATGATCCGTTGCCATTCGCGGCAGCGGTCTTGTCAACCCAGATCGTAAAAGCAGTCGTGTCGGTCGGGGCCGTGCTTGTTCGGTCTGGTCGCGTAGGTACGAACCAATAATTGAACACTCCACCGGGAACTCCGTCTCCATCACCGTCCAAAGGCGTTGGAGCACCATCCGCATCGGTCAGCGTTGATGCAGCAGGAGGAGCAAAATCCAACCGCAAATCATACTTGCCCTCAGAACGTCCGCCTAAACCAGAATCGTCGATTGTCGGGTCGTAATTGGTATTACCCTTGGCACTCACACCAACAACATATTCACCAGGCTTGACGAAATCCAAGCTGATCCGTGGGTCTTGGCTGAAATAGTCCTCGTTCGCCGCAAGCTGAACCCACTTGGGCTCCGTCGTACTGCCTTCATTGCGATACAAGCGCAAAGATGCATCGAGCAAACTCGAGTCGTTCTGCCGCTCAGCAAGCACTTGGAGCGATAGAGAACCGCCGGTTGCTGGAACAACGAACTTGTAAAGATCGATGTCCTTACCTTCTGGACGCAGAATATACTGGCCGTGAATAATGTCCGCTTCACCAGGGAAAACGTTCTCAACGTTTGGATCGGTGATCGGTGTATTGTTCTGTACTGTCGACTGAGGCAACTCGTCCGCATTGCCCAAGCCCATCAGGACACCGATGCCTCGCATAAACGAACGGAACAACTCCGAACCGAAGATGTTATCGTCAGCCGTATTGAACTCTTGACTGTCGATCACCACAGCAGACTGACTAGCGTTCGACAATAAAGGACCGGCAGCGTAGGTAATGTTGTCGCCAGGTTGATTCGAGGCCACAGGCGTAATCGCAGTCGCAGGATTGATCACCTGCATGTCACCTACAGCAATCGTAAATCCTTGGTTGTCACTCTCAACAAAACGCACACCTAAGTACTTCTCGTACAAGGTCACAACTTGGCGAGCCATCGTCTTTTGAATCTCGGTGATTGCATTCAACTGCACACTCGAGTTCGCCGTACCCAGTTGCGAGGCAAAGTTGTAGTAAATGACCTCGATGCCGTCGGAATCTGTACGTGTTACGTGGTGCTGATAACGGTTGTCTCGATTTCCTTGCTCATCATTCGAACCTGGGAAATCCAATGTGTAAGGAGTCGTGTTCTTAATTTCAGAACTGATGATAGCGGCCTTAGCCCCAGCTCCAGCCATCCAACCGCCACCCAGGTCCATTGCCGTACCAAAGCGACTTCCAGGATCGCTAGCAGGTGTCATCGTCGTGACATTGGTATTGCTCGCAGAGTTATCGTTACCAATCCTCAATCGCAACGCTGACAACGGCAGTGGGCCTGCGTTTGGATTCGTTGGATCCACCAATGCATCCAAGTTTCGATCGAAGGTCAATGCAGCGCGATTCAACGTTGCATCATAGTTCACACCGATAGGACGGAACGAAATATCGTCCCCGCCGTTGAGCGTGTTGCGGGTATAAACCAATTGATAATAGATCGGCTTGACCGCCTCAGTCGCATTGAGATCGTCACCGTTGAAGTAAACGTAAATCACGTTTCGCAACTGCCCTCGCGTCGTACCAGTCGTCACTACCGGCTGTGGTACGACCGCTTGAACCGTCGGACCGAGATCCAAGTCAAAGCGAACGCTCCTGGACACCCCTCCGTTAAACGCAAAGCCGTCGACGTTGCGCAACGCAAAAGGTCCAGTACCAAAGATATCAACTAAATACAAATCGTCCGGAAGTGTTTCCGCGAAACGAATGATGACCTCACGCTTGGTTTCCCCAAGTGCAATATACGCTGGGGTAATCAATTGGTCGTCGCCGCCAACAAGCGTCAAAGGCGAGTAGTTGATCGCGTTGCTTCCGATACGTGTCAAACGATCGCCGCTGACCAAACGAGCAACGACCAATGCTTGAGCTTCCTTCGAACTATTAACCGCATCGATCACCTCGCCAACCGTCGTCAAAGCGCGAGGATTACTGTTGAGTTCCACCCGAATCGTCGTGCCGCTGACGATCACATTAGGTGGTGCTGGAACGACGAACTCCCTCGAAGTGAACTCGATCCGAACACCCCCTGCTGTCGCTGCAGTGCCCGTCGAGACAAACTCAGCTTGAAGTGTCGTCAATCCAGAGTTGAAATTTGTAGAAGCCCGCGCAGAATCAGCTCCCAATAAAGGAAACGCTTGATTCGCTACCACCGAGTCCGCGATGATCGTATTTCCAAAACCTCGCAAAAACGTCGTTACGATCAACGACGATACCGCCGGATCAGAGTTCATCGCAGCGACCAAATCATTCGCCGTGGTCTTGAATCCAGGTGCAATGTTCACGTCAACATTGATACGCTGCCCCTGAACACTCAAAATTGGGTAACTCGCCGGCTTACCCGCAGGTCCCACCGTTCGAGATGACTTGGTAAAGAAAATCTCTGTACCGTTGCCCTGCTGGCCAGGCAACGAAGCGCTAAAGTCCACCACCGCTTGCCCGTTGGTGCCAAGGTCTGTCGTCAAGTACGCAGAACTCAGCACTCCATCCGAACCAGCTCGCTTGATTTGAATCCCAGTGAGCGTCGTCGGATCCAACTCAGCCCCATCATCAAATCGGAGCACCAACTCCCTTGGACTCGTCTGCAGCACCGTCGGCGTTACACTCGCCCCCAATGCAATCAACGAACCCTCGTTCGGTTGAACCCCAATCAGTTGCGGCCCTGTCGTCATCAGTTGACGTGTTTCGAGCGTTTCCAAGACCGATTGCCGTAAAACTTGCTTGCGACGAAGCTTGGTACGGTCGGATCGGTTGCGGTTGCTGGAGGAAGACCCACTCCCAAAACCAAAGGTGGTCATCGAGAAACCTCTTACAGAGCCTATTCTTAAGGAAAAAACAAAAATTCGGCAAACTCGACCGATGCTGAGTCTAATTCGGGGACCTAGCATTGCAATCATTCCCAAAGGGAACCCGAAGCGATTCCGCCTCCCTAAATCTGCACAGTCACAAGACTTACTCGATTTTTAGGAGCCAAATTTGCTTCGGATGCTACAATTGCAGGCGATCCTTTGGAGCGACCAACCGCTCTGAAAGTTCCCAACGAACCCCCGAGCAGGCGAATCCCCCCCGGAATTTAGCGAAAATCACTTCTCGATCGGAAGCCCGAACGCTAGATTCCGTATCATTCCTAATTCGGGTGATTACCCTGGCAAAGCGATCCTTTTTCTTTCATTAAAGTACGGAATTTCAATGTTCCAGTCCCTACAAGATGGCCTTCTGTCCGCCTTTAAGTCCCTTCAGGGTAAAGGTAAGCTGACAGAATCGAATATGCGGGATGGGATTGCCCTGGTCGAGCGATCCCTCGTCGAAGCCGACGTCAACATCGATGTCGTCCGCAAATTCGTTAAAGATGTCGCAGTCGCCGCCGAAGGACGCCGCGTCCTGCTGAGCCTTAGACCCCACGAAGAGTTCGTCAAAATCGTCTTCGAAGAACTCGTCAACCTCCTAGGCCCAGTCGACAACAGCCTCCCACTGAAACGCGGCCAAGTCTCGACCATCATGATGTGCGGTCTGCAAGGTGCCGGGAAGACTACCACCTGCGGTAAATTAGCTATGCTCATAAAAGAGCAGAAACTCAAACCCTTCCTCGTCGCAGCTGACCTTCAACGCCCCGCTGCTATCGAACAACTCCACGTCCTAGGCCGCCAACTCAACGTCGGCGTCTTCAGCAAACCCGGTGAATCTGATCCAGTCGCCGTCTGCCGCGAAGGCCAAGCCGCCGCACGAGCGGCTAACGCGGATGTCGTTATCCTCGATACTGCAGGACGACTTGCCATCGATGCGGAATTGATGGAACAACTCAAACAAATCGACAAACAGATCGAACCAAATCAAGTCCTCCTCGTCGTCGACGGAATGACGGGGCAAGATGCGGTAAACAGTGCCAAAGCCTTCAATGATGCCCTCAACTTAGATGGCGTCATCATGACCAAACTCGACGGTGATGCCCGCGGTGGTGCACTGTTGAGCGTCAAAGCCGTGACCTCCGTTCCAATCAAGTTCATCGGTACGGGCGAACACCTCGATGCCCTCGAACCCTTCCGCCCCGAAGGTATGGCAAGCCGAATTCTCTCCATGGGAGATATCGTCGAAGTCGCTCGCGAAGCCCACCGAATGATCGACGAAAAAGAACGCAAGAGCCTCGAAGAACGGATGTCCAAAGGGATCTTCACCCTCGCCGACTTCCGCGACATGATGCAAAAATTGCGAAAACCAGGACTCATGACCAAAATGCTCAGCCTCATGCCTGGCATGGGCGAACTCTCAAAAGTCATGGGCAGCATGGACAACGAAAAGGAAATGAGCCGCCTTACCGGTATCGTTGATTCGATGACCCCCGAAGAACGGCGCAATCCAAAAGTCATCGATAGCTCCAGAAAGAACCGAATCGCAAAAGGTTGCGGTGTGAATCCCAACCAAGTTTCCGATCTGATCAAACAATTTGAAATGATCGGCCCAATGCTCCAAATCGCAACCTCAGGGTCTATGGCCGACAAAATGAAAATGCTTCAGCAAATGCAAGGCATGATGGCCAACAACCCATTCAATCCCACAGCTGGGATGAAGCTCAAAGGAAACACAGGAAAACGTCTGAGCCCGAAAGAAAAAGAAAAACTACAAAAGGAACGCGAACGCTTGCTCCGCAAAAAGAAACGTAGCTAAACACTCCTTTTCAATCTGCGACCTATCCCTAGCCGCAACACGTAGAGCGTGCACCAACCCGAGAGCACCCTCCACCAGTTCCACATCCTCCCGTCTCGCTGCAGCTTTTACCCTCCCCGCAGCCAGGCCCACATCCCTCTCGAATCCGGTTCGCAAAATCAGACCCGCTGACGCTTCGCTCATAAACACTTAGTAGCTCGGCATGCAACTCCGTGGCGCGTTGACTCGGCTCATCCAGGTAGTGAAACGCGACGTGCCGACAGTCCAAACTCGATTCAATCTCCACGAGAACATCATCTACGCCTTGTAAAGACAAGAACGCTTGGCACGGCTCCACACACGCCCGATTCAATTCAACCAATCTCTCCCAAAGCCATCGATCTTCTGGCGTCGCTCGCCGTATACATTTTGCCGTTACTGAGGCTACTCCCCCATCGATCTCTTCCTCACCGCACTGAGCAACGTAGCGTCCAAGTCGCAATCCACTCGAAGTACGACAGACAATCCACTCTCCGCGCCTTAGCTCATGAATACCGACAAAAAATGGAACCAACGACGAGGCTCGCTCCAAACGCGCTAAACCGCATCGCACCCCCGCTACCTGACTCATGTTTGCCCCGTACTTGTCAACGTTGAATCCCCCCGCTGCAAATGTAACTCTTGCAACCACTCAATCGCTCGCTGCATCTTATCCCGATCCACCTCATGCACCGAGAGACTATTGCCTACGCTGCGCAACATGGTAAGCGTTAATCGCCCGCCAAGATGTTGACGAAACTCTTCAAGCCCGTCAAAAACCAGACTCGACTCGAGCATCGGATCATAAATGGGAAGCTGCATATCGATCAACGCTTGAACCGCACTGATCGCATCGCTGCGATCAAGACCGAATTTCAAATTCGAATACAAAGTATCTAACGCCACCCCTATCGACACGGCTTCACCATGTCGCAATCGATAATTGGTGATTTGCTCCAGTTTATGAGCTGACCAATGTCCAAAATCCAACGGTCGAGCTTCCTGCATCTCAAACGGATCTCCACCATGTGTAATGTGATGCAAATGCATCAAAACACTTGAACGAATCGCGGGCATTACAGCTGTCCAATCTCGTGCTGCGATATCCTTCGCATGCTGGCAAAGGAAACGAAAAGCTGATGCACTTTTCAGCAAGGATACCTTCACGGCTTCAGAAAACCCGGCCCGAAAATCACGATCCGGGAGTTTCGCAAGCAGGCTTTGATCGTTAACTACTCCCCAAGGTACTGCAAACGTACCCTTCCAATTCTTCTTGCCAAATGCATTGATCGCGTTTTTTACCCCCACACCGGAATCAGCCTGCGCTAAAGTAGTCGTCGGAAATCGCACCAAACGAATTCCGCGATGCGCGATCCCCGCCGCATAACCGACAGCATCGAGCACAGCACCTCCACCAACCACGACGATATAGGACCTTCGATCTAATCCATCCCGCTCAATCTTGGAAAAGATGCGATCCACCGTCGCCTCGTCGTTCTTAACCCCCTCACCACCTGTTATGCGTTGGACGTCGGAGACTAATTCCAATTCATCCGAATGGTCTTGCATGCAACGATGGATTTTCTCAAGCAAGATCGGTTGAGCAGCAAGCACCGAGTCGTCGACCCACCACTGCAACCTAGCCCGTACCCCACCTCCAGCACCCTCTTCCGTCTCTCGCTGAAACAAAGACATCAAAGAGTCCCAGTCCACCCCAAAACAGTCCTTTGTAAATCGCAACCGCAATACCTGAGGTACGGAAAAATTCACATCGAAGGAATCTTCAGAAATCGACCAAGGAATCGATGCCATGATGGTTGTCTAGGTGGGAGGGTTCTGCCCAAGCCGAAAATGGGAAATCTGGAGGCTCAAGCTCTCGAGGCGGGTATTCCTATTCTACCCGCCAACTGTCGTAGTTCCAAAGTGCCGAATCACACAATCGGCAAATCGTTCCATTTCTTCGAACTGCGGGCTGCACTGCAATAACAACAAATTCACCCCAACTTCCGTAAACTCCCCGATCCGATCCACTACCTGCTGATGGGTCCCGACCAACCCCGCCTGCAATCCCCGATTACTAACAGAATAATCCTCTAAACTGACTTGACGCTCCAACTGCGTCCCAGCCAACCACTGCTGATAGTTCTGATACCCAAGAGCCGATTGCTTTACGTCTGTAATTCGCTTTAACTCAGCTTGAGCCTCTTCCTGAGTGTCACGCGTGATCACATAAGCCGCCACTCCAAATTGCATCGGTGGCAATCCAAGCTTCTCACGCCGCAGTCGCATATCCTGAATTTTCGTCGCCACGCGCTCCGGTGGGTCTCCGTGCATCACATACGCGTCACACTTCCTCGCAATCATGTCTTTGGCCGCCTCGGATTC